>JAZUIU010000069.1:0-2218 GCA_045642405.1 Oscillospiraceae bacterium | reverse complement strand
CAAGCGGTCCCCCTCCCTTTAACAAGGGAGGTTGGTGGTTCTAACGCACTCCCTTTACAAGGGAGGCAAAGAGGTAGGGATCAGAAATGGAGGAGGTTGCCGGCGACGGCGAAATAGACCAGAAGCGACAAAAAGTCCACGATCGTGGTGATCAGCGGCGATGCCATCACCGCCGGATCAAGCCCGATTTTCTTCGCCAGAAGCGGCAGCGTTGAGCCGACCAATTTCGCCAAAAGCACCGTGATCGCAAGCGATACCGACACCGCAAGCGCGACAAAGACCGTCACATCCGCGTTGCCCATGAGCAGTCGGTCGATGAGCATGATCTTGCCGAAACACGCCGCCGAAAGGCACACGCCGCACAGCACCGCCACGCGGATCTCTTTCCAGATCACGCGGAACAGGTTGCGGAATTCGATCTCATCGAGCGCAATGCCGCGGATGATCGTCACGCACGCCTGCGAGCCGGAATTGCCTGCCGTATCCATCAGCATCGGGATGAACGCCGTCAGACACGGCAGCACCGCCAGCGCATTTTCAAACGACGCGATCACCCAGCCCGTCAGCGTCGCCGAGATCATCAAAAGCAGCAGCCACGGGATGCGGTTGCGCCAGATCTCAAACACGCCCGAGTGCAGATATGCGTGCTCCGACGGCAAAATTGCCGCCATCTTTTCGATATCTTCCGTTGCCTCTTCTTCCATGACGTCCATCGCGTCGTCGAAGGTGACGATGCCCACCAGACGGTCTTCCGCATCGACCACGGGCAGCGCGATGAAGTTGTATTTCGAGAAGTCCTGCGCGACGTCTTCCTTGTCGTCCAGCGTGTTCACCGACACCACCGCCGTGTCCATGATCGCGTCGATCGTCTCCTCGCTCTCGGCGAGAAGCAAAGCGCGGATCGTGACCAATCCGACCAGATGCCGTCCGCCGTCCGTCACATAGCACACGTTGATCGTCTCAATGTCTTTGCCGTCGCGGCGGATGCGCTTGAATGCGTCCGAAACGGTCATATCGCGTTTGAGGTCGAGAAATTCGGTATTCATCAGCGCACCGGCGGAATCCTCGGGATATTTGAGGATCTCGTTGATGCTCTTGCGCATCTCCGGATCGCTGTGGCGCAAAATGCGCTTGACCACATTCGCCGGCATCTCCTCGACGATGTCCACCGCATCGTCGAGGTAGAGTTCATCGAGCACTTCGCGCAATTCCGTGTTGGAAAAGCCGACGATCAGCGTTTCCTGCACATCCGGCTCCAACTCGACGAAGACTTCCGCCGCGATCTCCTTGGGCAAAAGGCGGAACAAAAGCGGCAGTTCGTCTTCGCCCAATTCGTCGCAAAGCAGCGCGATATCCGCCGGTTCCAGCACCAGCACCGTGTCGCGTGCGTCCGCAAATCGCTTACTTCGCAGGTGATCCCTCAACTGCGCAAGTTTTTCTTCGCGGATCTCATCGAAATCTGCCATGTTTGTTCCTCCTTTCGGGGTGAGTTTTTTGGGGTTAATTCCCCTACTTCTTAACCCCCCTTGTCAAAGGGGGGAAGATGTGAGCGGAGCGAGCATCAGGGGGGATTCTTGCGGGATGACGCACGAGGGTGCGATAGGGGACGGGAATCCCTCCACCGCAAGCGGTCCCCCTCCCTTTGACAAGGGAGGTTGGTGGTTCTAACGCACTCCTTTTAACAAGGGAGGTTGGTGCGCTATTCACCGATGCGTTCCTGCACAGCCTTTTCAATATAGGCGCAGACACCGGGAAAATTGTTCCGTACTTCGTTATTCGGAATGCGAATGACTAACAAACCGTGTTTTTCCAAGGCTTTTGTCCGAATCTCATCTTTGGTGATCCCGTCATTTTCATAGTGCTGTGAACCGTCCAATTCCAAAACCAATTTGGCTTTTGCACAGTAAAAATCCGCAATATAGCGGTCGATTACTTTTTGCCGCAAAAAGCGGATCGGAAAAGAACGCAAGTATTGATACCACAGTTTATTTTCCTCGGCGGTGGCATTTTTGCGCAGCTGCCGTGCCAGAGGAGTCAAAGCGGGATCATGTTGATAAGGCATGACACAAGTCCTTCCTGACGCAGAATAATCCACATTAGAGCCTTTATTGTAAGCATTTTATGCTTATTTGTCAAGACTTATTCTAACTTACATCATACCGCCGCCGCCGAAAGAGAACGGCGGTTTTTATTTTTTTCTTCGGCGAGGGGGAGTATG
>JAZUIU010000068.1:0-2939 GCA_045642405.1 Oscillospiraceae bacterium | reverse complement strand
GGCTTACGCTATCCTCGATTTTTTTGACCGCTGCCACTCGCTCAGCTCGCTTCATCCGCCACAGGCGGCGCTCGCATCGCTCCCCCTTTGACAAGGGGGGTATAAGGAGCGTCATTGCGAGGTGCGCAGCACCGTGATGATCCGCGTTCCTGCGCAAAGAGGAATCAATTAAAATTTTCTCTTGACAAACGGCAAAAAATCCGTTACAATACTCATCGTTGTAAAGGGAAAATGCTTTACACAAAATCGAAAAACGGCAAGGAGTGAGCGATCGTGAAAAATCAGACCTTTCGGATGACGATGCTTTTTGATTTTTACGGTGAACTGCTCACAGCGCGGCAAAAGGAATTCATCGACCTCTACTACAACGAGGATCTTTCCCTTGCCGAGATCGCCGAAAACAACGGCATATCCCGTCAGGGCGTGCGCGATGTGATCGTGCGCGGCGAACAGTACCTCGAAGAGTTGGAGGAAAAGACGGGGCTGGTGAAGCGTTTCATGCGCCACAGCGAGCAGATCGAAACGATCGGCAAAGCGGTGCAGGAGATCCATGCGCTCAACCGCCGTATGTATGAAAATGTCCGTTTGCGTGAACTTTGCGACGAGATCGCAGGTGCGCTCGCCGCATGGGAGGAACCGTAATGGCGTTTGAAGGATTGACCGAAAAACTCAATGCCGCATTCCGCAAACTGCGCGGCAGCGGCCGCTTGACGGAGGATGACATCCGCGTTGCGATGCGTGAGGTGCGTCTCGCCCTTTTGGAAGCGGATGTTTCCTACAAGGTCGTCAAAGATTTTGTCGCCACCGTTTCCGAGCGCGCCATCGGCGCGGATGTGCTGGAAAGTCTGACGCCGGCACAGCAGGTCATCAAGATCGTGCGCGACGAGTTGACCGCTTTGATGGGCGGCACGAACGCGAAAATCACCTTTTCCAATCACGCGCCGAGCGTCATTATGATGGTCGGTCTGCAAGGCGCCGGTAAGACGACGAATGTCGCCAAACTTGCCGCGTATCTGCGCGACGGACTGCATAAGCGTCCGCTTCTGACCGCGTGTGATGTGTATCGTCCTGCCGCCATTGAGCAACTCAAAGTGGTCGGCGGACAACTCAATATCCCCGTTTTTGAGCAGGGACAGGGCGATCCGGTCAAGATCGCGCAGGAGGCGATCCGTTTCGCTTCCGACCACGGACATGATGTGGTACTGCTCGACACGGCAGGCCGTCTCCATGTGGACGAAGTGCTGATGGACGAACTCAAAGCGATCAAAAGCGCGGTGCATCCGAGCGAAATTTTGCTCGTGGTGGATGCGATGACCGGACAGGATGCCGTGGTCGCGGCGAGTGCGTTTGACGAGGCGCTGGGCATTGACGGCGTATTTCTGACGAAACTTGACGGTGATGCACGCGGCGGTGCGGCGCTTTCCATCCGCGCGGCGACGGGCAAGCCGATCAAATTCATGGGCACGGGTGAAAAACTCGACCGCATTGAGCCTTTCCATCCCGACCGTATGGCGTCGCGCATTCTGGGTATGGGCGATGTGCTTTCGTTCATCGAGCGCGCCGAGCAGACGATCGACGAGGAGCAGGCGCAAAAACTTGAAGAAAAACTGCGTCAAAACCGCTTCACGCTGGAAGATTATTACGACCAACTGCAACAGATCAAGAAGATGGGCAGTTTGGAGCAGCTTGTCGGAATGCTGCCCGGTCAGATGGGCAAGCAGATGCAAGGTGTGCAGATCGATCCCAAGGCGATGGCGCATGTGGAGGCGATCATTTTGTCGATGACGCCGAAAGAGCGCGAAGATCCGCGCGTGATCGGCGTGAGCCGCAAAAAGCGCATTGCGCAGGGCTGCGGACTCGAAGTGGTGGAGGTCAACCGCCTGCTCAAACAGTTTGAAAGTATGCAGGCGATGATGAAACAGGTCGCTCACGGCAAAATACCTGCCATTCTCGGCGGCGGCCGCCATCACCGCAAATCCCGCCGATAACGATCCATCTACCACCAACCTCCCTTGTTAAAGGAGTGCGTTAGAACCGCCAACCTCCCTTGTTAAAGGTAGCGAAGCGGCGGCACGGTGTTGAATGATGTGCCGGTGGCACATCAGACCCGTGCCGTGACCGAGCCGCAGCGAGACGGGGGACCGCTTGCGGTGGAGGGATTCCCGTTCCCTATCGCACCCGCGTGCGTCATCCCAAAAGAATCCCCCCTGAAAAATCAAAGATTTTTCTGTCCCCCCTTTGACAAGGGGGGTATAAAAGAGCGTCATTGCGAGGTGCGCAGCACCGTGGCAATCCGCATCTCTCGTCCCCTTAACCCCGTTGATATGTGTGAACAGCATTTATCATATAAAAACAAAAAATTATTTTATTTTGGAGGAAAAGAAAAATGGTTAAAATTCGTCTGCACAGAATGGGTGCAAAGAAGGCTCCCTTCTACCGCGTGGTCGTCGCTGACTCCCGTTATCCCCGTGACGGCCGTTTCATCGAGGAAATCGGCACATACAACCCCTGCAAAAATCCTGCCGAGATCAACATCAATGTCGAGCGCGCAAATGAGTGGATCAAGACCGGCGCACAGCCGACGGATACCGTTCGCGCTCTGCTCAAGCGCGTGGCACAGTAATCGGGGGTAGGCAATGAAAGACTTGCTGCTCTACATCGCCCAAAATCTGGTCGAAAATCCCGAAGCCGTTAGCGTGACGGAAGTCGAGACCGATGCAGGACTGACGCTGGAGCTGCGTGTTGCGCCTGACGATATGGGTAAGGTCATCGGCCGTCAGGGCCGTATCGCCAAGGAGATCCGCACCCTCATCCGCTCTTACGCACAGCGCACCGGCGAGAAAGTATCGGTCGACATCGTCGATTGAAGCAACGAAAAAACGCGGTCACACAGACCGCGTTTTTTTATATCCCTACCCCCGTCATTGCGAGGTGCGCAG
>JAZUIU010000067.1:0-11333 GCA_045642405.1 Oscillospiraceae bacterium | reverse complement strand
CACAAGAATCCCCTCGCCACTTCGTGGCCCTCTCCCCTTTTACAAGGGGCGTTTACGCACCAACCTCCCTTGTTAAAGGGAGGTGGCACGAGCGTAGCGAGTGACGGAGGGATTCCCGTTCCCTATCGCACCCTCGTGTGTCATCCCACAAGAATCCCCTCGCCACTTCGTGGCCCTCTCCCCTTTTACAAGGGGCGTCAGAACCACCAACCTCCCTTGTTAAAGGGAGGTGGCAAAATCGAAGATTTTGACGGAGGGATTCCCGTCCCCTATCGCACCCTCGTGTGTCATCCCGCACGGGAGGAGCAAGCCCCTCCCCTACGAAGGTTCTATCCGAAATTCCTCGTTCAAAGAACGGATTCCCACGGCAACTTCGTTGCCTCGGAATGACGCAATTTTTTTACAAATCCAAATATTTCGTCATTGCGAGGCGCAACGCGCCGTGGCAATCCGCATCCCCCGTCCCCTACGAAATTCTCAAAAGGAGTCACCTTATGTCCAATCTCACATTTGAACAAAAGTTGCAAGAATACGCCGAATTACTCGTAAAAATCGGTATCGGCTTGCAAAAAGGTCAAAATCTTGTCATTTCCTCGCCCGTGGAATGTGCGCATTTTGCGCGGCTTTGCGCCCATTGCGCCTACGAAAGCGGCGCACGCGAGGTCATCATGAATTGGAGCGACGACCAACTCGGGCGCGAAAAATATCTCTACGCCGACGACGCGGTCTTCGACAGCGTACCGCGTTGGCGCGCGGCATTTTACAACGATTACGCGGAGGAAGGCGCGAATTATCTTGCCATTTCCGCGAGCGATCCCGAGACGCTCAAAGGCGTCGATCCCGACCGTCTTTTGCGCGCACAGCAGTCATCCGCCAAGGCGCTTGATCCCTTCTACCGCAAGCAGATGCAAAACGGCTTTGCGTGGTGCATCGCGTCCGTGCCGATCCCCTCGTGGGCGAAAAAAGTCTTTCCCGACGAAGCGGAAAGCGTTGCCGTCGAGCGGCTTTGGGACGCGATCTTCGAGGCGGTACGCATCGGCGGCGGCGCCGTGGACGCGTGGCGCGAGCATTTAGCCACGCTGGATGCCCGACGCGCGAAGCTCAACGACCTGCGTCTTTTGCGCCTGCACTACGAAAACGCGCTGGGCACCGACCTCACGATCGAGTTGCCCGAAGGGCACATCTGGGCGTCGGGCGCGGGCAAAACACCGGGCGGTCAGACCTTTATCGCCAATATGCCGACGGAGGAAATTTTCACCGCACCGCGCAAAGACGGCGTGAACGGCGTGGTGTACGCATCGAAACCGCTGGTGGAAAACGGCAACATCATCGAGGGGTTTCATTTTGTCGTAAAGGACGGTCGGATCGAGGAATTTCACGCAGAGCGCGGCGAAGAATTTCTGCGCGCTGCGCTGGAAGTTGATGAGGGCGCACGCTATTTCGGCGAAGTCGCGCTCGTGCCGTATGACTCCCCGATCTCCAATCAGAATTTGCTGTATTTCAACACGCTTTTCGATGAGAACGCCTCGTGCCATCTGGCATTCGGCGAGGCGTACGGCGAGTGCATCGAAGGCGGCACGGCGATGTCACGCGAGGAGTTGCAGGCGCACGGGCTGAACGATTCGATCGCGCATTGCGATTTTATGATCGGCACGCGCGATTTGCACATCACGGGCGAAACGCGCGACGGCGCAACGGTCGAGATCTTCAAAGACGGCAACTTCGCCCTTTGATCCGCCACCAACCTCCCCCTACGAAATCCTCGTCATTGCGAGGCGCAACGCGCCGTGGCAATCCGCATCCCCCGTCCCCCTCAAAACGCAAAAAATCACCCACTCTTTCGAGTGAGTGATTTTTTTGCGTTTGCGCTCGTCTTCCGCCGCGCAAGCCCCGTTATAAACCTGCACGAATGGACAGGTGGGTTGCCTGCGCAGAACTTTACTGCTTCCAACATCCAACCGTCACGCGAAGTACGGCCGGGAGGCCTGCAAACCGCTCTGAGACGAAGCGGCATCCCTATAACGGAATGTAGGTTATAGAAGAACTTACGCGGCCGAAGCCGAGCGCAAAAAATCCATTCCTCTTTGCCTCCCTTGTAAAGGGAGTGCGTTAGAACCACCAACCTCCCTTGTTAAAGGGAGGGGGACCGCTTGCGGTGGAGGGATTCCCGTCCCCTATCGCACCCTCGTGCGTCGTCGCACAAGAATCCCCTCGCCACTTCGTGGCCCTCTCCCCTCTGACGAGGGGCGTTTACGCACCAACCTCCCTTGTAAAGGGAGGTGGCACGAGCGAAGCGAGTGACGGAGGGATTCTTCTTCCTTCTTTGCTTTCCCGTCATCGCACACGGGAGGAGCAAGCCCCTCCCCTACGAAATTTCCCCCCCGTCATTGCGAGGTGCGAAGCACCGTGGCAATCCGTCTTTGCCTTCTCCTCCGAGAGAAGGCAAAGAGGTAAAATTTTCAGCAAAAACCCCATGGAAAAACGAAGATTTTTCAAGGGGTTTCTTCTCGGATATCATTGCGCTGTCCGTATTTTAATAGATCGTGATATATCGCTCGATCTCCCAGGAACTGACGCGCGTGCAATAGGACTTCCATTCCGCGTCCTTGCCGGCAAGATACTGCGTGAGGGCGTGTTCGCCGAGAACGGCACACATCAGTTTGTCGGCACGAAGAGCCGCAAGCGCCTCGTTGAGCGAAGTCGGCAAAAGTCCGATCTTCTTCATTCTGCGCTGACGGTCGGTGAGTTCGTAGATATTCTCGTTGACTTCCGCAGGCGGCGTCAAACCGCGCTTGATGCCGTCCAAACCTGCCGCGAGGCAAAGAGCCAACGCAAGATAGGGGTTGCAGGAAGGATCGGGACTGCGCAGTTCCACACGCGTGGACTTGCCGCGCGGAGCCGGTACGCGCACGAGCGCACTGCGGTTGCCCGTGGACCATGAGGTGTAGCACGGCGCTTCATAGCCGGGTACCAGACGCTTGTAGGAATTGACAAGCGGATTGGTCACGGCGCAGATGGCATTGATGTGCGTCAGAATACCGGCAATAAACTGATACGCAACTTTGGAGAGTTTGCGCTCGCCCTTTTCGTCATAAAACGCGTTTTCTCCGTCTTTGAAAAGGGACATATTGATGTGCATCCCGTTGCCGGCGGCACCGAAAATGGGCTTGGGCATAAAGGTGGCGTGCAGATGATCCTTTTGTGCCATCGTCTTGACGCCCAATTTGAAGGTCATAATGTTATCGGCGGCATGGAGCGCCTCGGCATACTTGAAATCAATCTCGTGCTGACCGGCGGCACACTCATGGTGAGAAGCCTCGATCTCAAAACCGATCTCCTGCAAGGCAAGGCAGATCTTACGGCGCGTAAATTCGCCCGTGTCCAAAGGACCTTGGTCGAAATAACTCACTTCGTCGTTGGTCTTGGTGGTCGGTTTGCCTTCGCTGTCGGTCTTAAAGAGGAAAAACTCGCATTCGGGACCGACATTGAAGGTATAGCCCATATCCTTTGCCTCTTGCAGCACCTTGCGCAAAATACCGCGCGGATCGCCGGCAAACGGCTCACCGTCCGGATTATACACATCGCAGATCAAACGGGCGCAAGTGCCGTATTCCTGATTCCACGGCAAAACCGCAAAGGTATCGAGGTCGGGGCGCAGATATTGGTCGGACTCTTCGATACGGGTATATCCTTCGATGGAACTGCCGTCAAACATAATCTGCCCGTCCACGGCTTTTTCCACCTGGGATGCAGGAATGGCAACATTTTTCAGTTGCCCGAAAATATCCGTAAACTGCATACGGATGAATTGGATTTTATGATCCCGAACCAAACGGATGATGTCTTCCTTAGAATACTTGCCCATGGCAAACACTCCCTTCTTCTTTTTCTTTCTTCTTTTTGCAAAACACTGTATATAGTATATACCGAATGCGCATTCCGCGTCAATCTTTTTTTATTGCATCCGATACAAAACCGCCGCCGTCTGTGCGCGTGTGAGCGGATCGTTCGGATGGAAACCGCCGTCGCTGTCACCCGTGAGCACGCCGAGCGTGGACAAAAGCGTCACGGCATCGCTTGCCCAAGCGGCAATTTTCGCCGTATCGGTAAAGTGTTTCGCCTCTGCGGTGTAACCTTTGGGCAGCAGGCGCGAGAGCATGGTCACCGCCTCCTGGCGGCTGATGTTTGCCTTGGGATTGAAGAAGAGTTTGCCGTTTTCTTCACTGCCCTGAATGATGCCCATCCGATAGAGCGTATATACGCTTTCTTTTGCCCAATCCGAAATATTTTTGTCGTCGGTGAAGGCAAAGTCGTTCTTTTGCGTCTTCGCGTGCAGATAGCGGCAGAGCAGTGCGGCAAATTCTTCGCGCGTGATGTTGCTGTCGGGGAGATAATGTCCTGCCCCGTCCCCGTTGGTGATACCGGCTTCTTTGAGCCATGCCACCTGATCTTTCGCCCAATGGTTTTGGGTGTCGGTAAAGGCGCTTTTGATCTCGCTCGCCTTCACTTCGCCGCTCCAACGGGACAGATTGCCCGAAGCATCCTGCGCCGTGAGCGTAATGCGGCAAAGCGTCGCCGCGCCCGGCAGTGCGGCAGTCAGAATGCCCGTTCCGGCATCGTAAGCGCAGACCAATTCCGCGCCGTTTGCCGTAAGAGAGATCAAAACATTGCCGCCGTCCGTGTCGTCACGGAGCGTGCATTGCAGTTTGCCGTCCGCGATATTGCCCGTGATCTGCGGTGCGGTATCGTCCGTTTTAAGCGCATAAGTCGCCACCACCTCATCGAGATAGAGGCTGCCTTGCGTGCTTTTTTCACCAAAAAGCGTGATGCCGCTGACCGTTTTCGCGCCGCCCGGCAAGGTAAAGCCGATGCGCGTCCACCCCGAAAGGGCAACATCCTGCCTCGCACATTCGCCGCAGTCGGTCTGCAAGCCGATCGTGACACGATCTTCGCCGTAAACCCAAAGCGTCACGCTGTCGTATCCGTCCGGAATGCCGTAGGAAACCGGCACAACAAGCGTTTCGTCCGGTGAAAGCGCATAGTTGAGGTGCGCCGAAGCCGAGCCGTATCGCACAAAATTGCGCGCCGTATTTTGCGTCAGTTCCGCTTTCCCGTCCGCAATGGAAATCGCCTCAAACGGCGCTTCAAAATCCGCAAGCGTGCAAAGCGGCTTTGCCGCCGTCTGCACGGTGATTTTCTTCTCCAATGCGCCGCAGTGCAGCGTCAGCGTACCCGTTCCGCCGTCACGGTTTGCCGTAAAAACATTGCCGTTGAGCGTACCTGCCGTCCCTTCCGCCGTCCACGAAACGGGCAGATGATCGGTATTGATCGGCAAATGCCGATAGATCGCCGAAGCCGTCAGCGCAACGCTTTGCTCGCCCGTCAGATTAAGACTGTCGCCCATAATCACCCCGTCTGCGTAAACGCTCAGGCTGTCGGGTGCGGGAATGACGGTCACGGTTGCGCTTTGCGTCAGATCGCCGTAAGCGGCATTCAGCGTAACTTCGCCCGCCGTTTGCGGTGCGGTGAAGGTCATCCCCTCCACCGTTCCGTCCGATGCCGTCACCGTCGGCGTTCCTTCGCACGGCAGGAAATTCGTATCCAATATGCGGCAGGAAAGGTCTGTCACCGCTCCCGGTAAAAGTATCGTCTCTTTCGGCACAAGGGAAATATGCGCCGCCTCGCCCGTCGGCTCGGATGCCGCCAGCAGCAATACATTGTTGGTCACGCGGCGCAAACTGCCGTCGGACGGAGAGTTGACCACATCCGCCTTTTCCCCTGCGGGATAAGTGCAAAGCATCGTGGTCGAGCCGCCGCCGTCAAGTCCCAGCGCCGTCACACAGCCGAGTTCCGCCAAACGCGATGCCACTTGATTGATACCGGCACCCACGCTCAGTCCTTTTTGTCTTCCGTCAATGGTGTAGAAAATCAGCGTCCCGTCCGATCGTTGTCCGATCGCCGTACGCGGAGCCTGCGCCGCTTCCAGACCGCTTTGCACCTGACCGTCTTGTATCAAAAGGTAAAGCGCACCCATCAATTCCTTGACATCGTTCCACTTTTCGCTCTCGGCAGTCACACGCACGCACAGTTCATCGCCCGGCTGCAAAGCACGCAGCGGAAGGGTGAAGGTATCGCCGGCTTGATTGTTGGCGGAAAACACGAGGCAACCCTCGGGAACGGCGGTATCGACCGCGTTTTCCAGCACCTGCTCCACGCGCAGTGTCACGCTTCCGCCGATTTTCAGCGCACCTTCCTGCACGGAGCAGACGACATCCACGCCCGTTTCATTCGTGCCGACCGTTTGGCGGTTGTTGAAATCGCGGCTATACAGATAAATACCGCCATAAGAATAGCGCACGCAGTTGATGGCAGTGATGTCAAAAGGCGTCGGAACGAGCGGTGTTTCTTCGCCCGAAGGCTCTTCGCCCGGCATTTCTTCCGGCAGATCCTGATATACGGTCGTTGCCGAAATATCGTCCGGCAACGCGCGATCCGCTTTGAGAATTTCGGTATGCATTTGCAGTTTCGGCTCGCCCAAAACGGCAGTTCCGTCCTCATAAAAACCGATGGCGTAGTTCTCCTGTAAGCCGACGCGGATGATGCCGTCGCTTACGATACTGCCAAGCGGCATACCGCTGGAAACGCCGAAAAAGTCACCGTTCATACCGGCGATCACGCGCACATTGCCGCTTTGCTCCAAACGCTCCGCCGCCGTCTTGGTGGTGATGCGCTCCAAAATATAGTTGCCGAAGGAAACGACGGGTTTCACCCGGTCATTGGGCTCATAGATCACATACTTTTCCTGCCGGAGATCCTGATAGGTATTGCTGTAAAATGTTTCATGCACATAGGTCGTTCCCTCGTGCAGCTGCGTTTCCTCTTTTTTCAGATCATCCCCGAGTGCAACGGATGCGAAAACGCCGCATGACGGTGCGATCATCAAAACCGCAAGCGCGGCGGAAACTGCCTTTTTCCAAAAATGTTTCATCGTGTCTCCTTACTGTATCTCCGTTTTTTCCAAAACGCCCAAAATCACGGCATTGGACACCAAAAATCCCTGCGGTGTCAGATGCCAGAAGCCGTCACGCAAAACGGCAAGATGTTCTTTTTCGCATTTTTGCAGAAATTGCCGCGCCGCGGCGAGGCGTGCATCGTCCTCTATCCCGTTGACCGTGCGCAACCCGAGCATGATCCGCTCTTGTTCCCGTTCCCGAGGCGAAATCGCGCTGCGCTCGCTTTCGCGGTGTTCGCCGCGCAAAAAGGCGGCGAGATCGCGCGAAACGGCAAAGCGTTCGCCGCCGAAATCGGAATGTGCGCCCGGACCGAAGCCGAGATATGCGCCCAGCGTCCAATATTTCATATTGTGGCGCGAAAATTTGCCGTCTTGTGCGAAGTTGGAAATCTCATACTGCGCGTAGCCGTTTTGCGCCAGATACGAAACGGCGGTAAGATAGCATTCCGCCTGCATTTCATCGCTCGGCAAAGAAACTTTCCTCGCGGCAAGCGGCGTTCCTTCCTCCACCTTCAAAGCGTAGCAGGAAAGATGCTCGGGCGCAAGCGATACGGCATCCGCAAGGCTCTTTTCCCAAACAGAGACCGTCTGTCCGGGCAGGCCGTACATCAGATCGAGGCTGATGTTGGAAAAACCGGCTTTGCGCGCCGCTTCCACCGCCTGTCTCACCTGTGCAAAGTGATGAATTCTGCCGAGCATTTGCAATTCTTTTTCATCGGACGACTGCATCCCGAGCGAAAGACGGTTAAAACCGCAATGGCGCATCATGCGCAGGTCTTGCACCGAACGCGCCGATTCGGGGTTGGCCTCCGCCGTGATCTCGCAATCCTTTGACAAATGATAATGCTCTTGCACGGTTTCGAGCAAAGATACCAGACGGTTTGCACCGAAATAAGACGGCGTTCCGCCGCCGAAATAGACCGTATCCACGAGGTAATCGCAAGCGTCCTCCGCTTTTTCGATCAACTGTCGGGCAAGCACGCGGCAATATCGGTCCATATTCTCCTCATTTTGCGCCAGCGAGTAAAAATCGCAATAGGCGCATTTTTGCCTGCAAAACGGAATGTGGATATAAAGTCCGAGCGATCGCGGCATCTTCTCACCTCTTTATCTGCATTGTAACACTTCTTCGGATAAAACACAACCGTTTCGGCAAAACTGTCATAAAAAGGAGTGATATGAAAATGGAACTTTCTCCCGAAACCTATCAAGCCATGGTACACGAACACGCGCCGCGCTCCCCGATTTGGAAAAATATGCTTTTTGCTTTTTTGATCGGCGGCAGTATCTGTATGCTCGGGCAGATTTTGCAAAACGCGTTTTTGTCGCTCGGCATTTCCAAAACCGACACTTCCACGCTCGTTTCCGTCTCGCTGATCTTTCTCTCGGCGCTTTTGACCGCGCTCAATCTCTACAATTCTCTTGCGCGCTACGCCGGTGCCGGCACATTGGTGCCGATCACGGGCTTTGCCAATCCCGTCGTCTCGCCTGCCATCGACTTCCGTTCGGAAGGCTTTGTCACGGGCATGGCGGCGAAGATGTTTGTCGTGGCAGGCCCGGTCATCGTCTTCGGCACGCTTGCCTCGGTTTTATACGGTCTCGCCTATTACCTGTTTTTGTAAAAAATGCAACATTTCGGCAGGTGAGCAGTTGACATAAGGTTGTGGAAAAGTCTGTGGAAACTGTGAAAAACCGTTGATTTTCTTATCATCATGCGGTTGCATTTTCGTTATGATTTTGCTTTATGTGAAAACTTTTGATATATTTTTCCGCTTTTAACCCTCTTTCGGGCGAAGCGTTTGTTTTTTTCTGCAAAATGCTTGCAAATGCGGAAAAAATACCGTATAATGTGGTCAGAATGAATTTATACCACAAAAGAAACGGAGATTGCTATGGCAGAAAAGAACTACGGCAGCGAGAGTATCTCCTCGCTCAAAGGCGCGGACCGCGTACGCAAACGCCCGGGCGTCATTTTCGGCTCGGACGGGCTGGACGGTTGTGAACACGCCGTTTTTGAGATCCTCTCCAACTCTATCGACGAGGCAAGAGAAGGACACGGCAAACTCATCACCGTCACGCGCTTTCTTGACCACAGCGTCGAGGTCGAGGATAACGGTCGCGGTTGTCCTTTGGATTACAACGCGAAAGAGAAACGCTACAACTGGGAACTGGTCTTTTGTGAACTCTATGCCGGCGGCAAATACAACAACAATGACGGCGATAACTACGAGTTTTCGCTCGGTCTGAACGGATTGGGTTCCTGCGCAACGCAGTATTCGTCCCGCTATATGGATGTTGCGGTCTGGCGTGACGGCAACAAGTATTCGCTGCATTTCGAGCGCGGCAGTGTCAAGGGCAAAAAGGGCGAAGAGCTGATGATCGAGCCCACCGACCGCGGCAAAAAGACGGGTACGCGCATCAAATGGCTGCCGGATCTGGATGTTTTTACCGATATCGACATTCCGGTGGAATATTTCACGCAAACGCTCAAACGCCAGGCCGTGGTCAATGCCGGCATCACCTTCCGCTTCCGCAATGAGGTCGGCTCCAATCGTTTTGAAACGCAGGATTTTCTCTATGAAAACGGCATTGTGGACTATCTCGGCGAGATCGTCGGGCAGGATGCTTTGACTACGCCCGTCTTTTGGGAGACGGAGCGCCGCGGCAAGGACCGCGAGGATAAGCCGGAATATAAAGTAAAACTCTCCTGCACCTGCTGTTTTTCCAACCGCGTGCAGGTGATCGAGCATTATCACAACTCCTCCTGGCTTGAACACGGCGGCAGTCCCGAAAAAGCGACGCGCCTCGCCTTTGTCAGCGCGATCGACGCGTATCTGCGCAACAACAACAAGTATCAAAAAGGCGAAAGCAAGATCACATGGCAGGATGTGGAGGACTGTCTGGTCTTTATCTCCAACAACTTCTCCACCAGCACTTCCTACGAAAACCAAACCAAAAAGGCGATCACCAACAAGTTCATCCAGGACGCGATGAATGAGTTTTTGAAAAGCCGCCTGGAAGTCTTTTTCATTGAAAACCGCACCGATGCCGATCGGATCGCCGAGCAGGTTTTGGTCAATAAGCGCAGTCGCGAAAGCGCGGAAAAACAGCGTTTGAACATCAAAAAGAAACTCTCGGGCAATATCGACATCGCCAACCGCGTGCAGAAATTCGTCGATTGCCGCACCAAAGATGTCTCGCGCCGCGAGATCTACATCGTCGAGGGCGACAGTGCATTGGGCAGCGTCAAGCAGTCGCGCGACGCGGAATTTCAAGGCATTATGCCCGTGCGCGGCAAGATCCTCAACTGTCTCAAAGCGGATTATCCGCGCATTTTCAAAAGCGAGATCATCACGGACCTTCTCAAAGTATTGGGTTGCGGCGTGGAAGTGCAGGGCAAATTCGTCAAGGAACTCAACGCCTTTGATTTGGGTAATCTGCGGTGGAACAAAGTCGTCATCTGCACCGATGCCGATGTGGACGGCTATCAGATCCGCACGCTGATCCTCACGATGATCTACCGCCTTTGCCCCACGCTGATCCGCGAAGGCTACATTTACATTGCCGAAACACCGCTTTTTGAGATCACCTGCGGTGAAAAAACATGGTTTGCCTATACGGATAAGGAAAAAAACGATATCGTCAAGGAACTGGACGGCAAAAAAGTCAAAGTCGACCGCTCCAAAGGTCTGGGCGAGAACGATCCCGAGATGATGTGGCTCACCACGATGAATCCCGAAACGCGCCGCCTCATCAAGGTGATGCCCGAGGATGCCGAAGCGACCGCCGCCGCATTTGATCTGCTGCTCGGCGACAATTTGCAGGGCAGAAAAGATCACATCGCCGAAAACGGCTACAAATATCTCGAAATGATCGATGTGAGTTAAAAAAAACGGATCGCCACGCGATCCTCGCGATGACGACCTCATCCGCTTCGCTTCGCTCAGCACCTTCCCAAAGGGGAAGGCTAAGAGGTAAAACTATTTCGTCATTGCGAGGCGCAACGAAATTGCCGTGGCAATCCAGAAAACGCAAAAAAACAGACTTGCTTTCGCAAGTCTGTTTTTTGCTTGTGTTTGCTTACTTGACCATATAGCGATAGAGGAAGGTCACGACCTGACCGCGTGTGCAGTTTTCGTTGGGGCTGAATGTGGTAGCCGAAGTACCTTCGGTCACCTTATTGTCCTTTGCCCACTTGACTGCCGCCGCGAAGTAATCGCTTGCGTTCACATCGCTAAATACGCTTTCGGTGTTCGTGTCCTTTACACCTGCGAAGCGAGCGAGGAATGCAACGATCTGACCGCGCGTGCAAACTGCATCG
>JAZUIU010000066.1:0-50788 GCA_045642405.1 Oscillospiraceae bacterium | reverse complement strand
GTCGCCGTCCAGTTCGAGCGACAGATCCTCGATCTTGGCGCTGTCCGCCCAATGCGCGTAGAGCGTCACGCTGTCGGAATCCTGATCCCAAGCCTTTACGCTTTCGCCGTTTGCATCGTAATACGCTTCGCCCTGCTGCGTAAAGTAGCCTTGGAACACATGCTTATCCCAAGCGGGAGGCGTGACCTTCGGCATTGCGGCGCCGTATGTCGCCATGACGGAAGTCGTGCCGCCTGTGCCGCCATTGTTACTCAACATTACAGTGTATTTGTTCGCCGTCCAGTCAGCCGTAAGGGTTTGGTTGCCTATATAGTCCCAGTAGGTAACAGTGCGTGTGCCGTTAGCGTTAAAATACATATTTCCCTTGCTGTCGTAGTAGCCGTTAAAGGTATAACCCTCACGGGTAGGCGGCGTGATGGTATCAAGCGTACTACGCCACGCCTTTGTCGTGGAACTTGTACCGCCGGTACCGTAATTTTTATTAAATGCTATGGTATATGTTGTGGTCGGCAATTTCGGAGTATAAGCCCCTGTTCCGTCACCGGTGTAGAATCTTCCGCTTGTATACGTGATAGAAGCGCCACCGAAGATATAAATATTGTTGTATCCGCCGGTTGCAGTATTTTGTCCGACATCCGCACCGTTGATTGTGATCTTGGTGCCTGAAGTTGTTGCGGCAATTCCACCGCCGGTACCGTTAGATGACCGATTTCCGTATATTTTACCTCCGGAAATAGTAACTTGGGCTTTAGAACCGGCACCTATTCCGCCAGAACAACCTGTACCGTCATTGTCACGAATTATACCGCCGGAAATAGTAACCGTACCACCATCAAAATACAGTCCACCACCGGCACGATTTGATTTATTGTTATATATCTCTCCACCGCTTATCTTAGTTGTGCAATTGACTGCATACAGACCACCGCCTAAAGAAGCCGATGTATTGGAATAAATCTGTGCACTGCCGGAGATGGTGATATTTCCACCATTCCATGCACCAATACCTGCTCCGCCGACAGCATCATTAGATGTGGTACATTCGTTGCGATAAATCGATCCACCGGAAACATTGATCGTGCCACCGTTGCAAGCAATACCTGCGGACGAATTAGTCGCCGTATTATAGTCTATGCTACCACCGGACATAGAGAAATAACCGCCGACTACACTAACACCGCCACCAGAGGTCGGAGCGCTGTTTTTATAGATATCCCCACCATACAGATAAAACTCGGTGCCTGAAGCTACATAAACACCACCGCCATCTTTACCTGCAACATTTGAATAAACAGTACCTCCGTGCATATAAAAATTCCCGCCGCCTATACAAACACCGCCACCAAATTCATTTGACTTAAACCCGGTGATTGTACCGCCGTACATATAAAACCGTGCACTTGAATTATTCATCCATATGCCGGATCCAATATTTGAGTTGTTCCTTTTTATTGTACCGCTACCGTACAAATAAAATGAAGAACTATTCCCCATGTAAATGCCGGCATTATTTGAAACATTGCAGTTAATCGTATATCCATTCAAATCCAAATAGAGCGTACACCCTGAGGGCATATCATAGCGTGAATATAGTGTAATATTACTAGTTAAATAATAATGGTATGTTCCCGAGGATGTTGGCAACGATGTGGTCGCCTGCCAGTTTGCCGTGATGCCGTAACGTGTTGCCGCCGCCCCTGCCGTAATGCTTAAAGCCGACAACATTGTGCAAATCATTGTAATCGTGAGGAAAATGGATAGTAATCTTTTTTTCATGGTTTCTCCCTTTCATTTTTGCTTTTACTGTGTCATAAATAATAAAATATAAACACAATATCTGCAATAATACTCATACATTTTGGAGTATAATATAATTCACCTTTTTTGTCAATATTGCATAGCGTTTTCTACATTATGACGGTATTTCTTTATTATGATCTCCTGCTTTCATCATTATGACGAAAAACGGATCGCCACGCTCCGCTCACGATGACGAAGAACGAAGAAATGGCAAATATGTCGTCATTGCGAGGCAACGAAGTTGCCGTGGCAATCCGTCTTCCCATAGGGGCGAACTGTGTTCGTCCGCAAAATTTCGCATCGCTCCGACGGGCGAACACAGTTCGCCCCTACACCCGTATGATATTACGGCGTTTCCGCTCATCCAACACGGGAGGAGCAAGCCCCTCCCCTACGGAGGTTCTATCCGCATCCCCCGTTCAAAGAACGGATTCCCACGGCAACTTTGTTGCCTCGGAATGACAAATAAAAGAAATGCAATCTACGAATTGCATTTCTTTTATTTTGCCGCATATACTGCACTGATAGGAGGCAATTATGGACGAGAAAACCAAAAATTTAATTCAAAAATTTCGCCAAAACCGCGAAATGGCACAGCAGATCATGCAATCGAGCGACGGTCAAACGCTTATGTCCCTTTTAACCAAAGACGGCGGACAGTCCTTGCAGGAAGCTACGCAGTCCGCCCAGCAAGGCGACACGGCGAAACTTGCCAAATTGCTCGGCAATGTTATGCAAACACCGCAGGGTGCGGATTTGATGCGGCGCATCAGTGAAATTGCAAAAAAATAACCTCACAAAGGAGCGGCCTTATGAGTGAATGGGAAGAAAAACTCAATAGTTTGCTCTCCAATCCCGATGCAATGGCGCAGGTGATGGAGTTGGCGCAAAACCTGTCTTCCTCTGCGGAAAGCACCCCTTCACCCCAACCGCAAGTTGAGCCGACTGCACAACCGTCTGTCGCGCAAATGCTCTCTTCCATTGATCCTGCGCTGATCAAGCGTCTGATCCCCGCTTTACGCGAATGGAACAGACCGGAAGGTAACGATACTGCCGCCTTTCTCTTTGCTCTGCGTCCGTTTTTGCGCCCCTCGCGCAGAGAAAAGGTCGAGCGTGCCGTACAACTTGCCAAAATGCTGCATGTAGCCAAAACTTTCTTCGACAACAAGGAGGAAGGTCATGTATAACCGCTATTTTCAAGGCGAAGACGGCAATTTTACGCGTGTCACGCCAAAGCGCCCTGCCGCCGTACCCGTTCCGCCGCCTGTTGAGTCCCCTCCTGCAAATCCTGCCGTAAAACTGCCGAAAGATGCCGGCAAATACCTATCCCGTATCATGGAAAAGTTCAAATTGCAGGATGTCGATACGGGCGACATTCTGCTCCTTCTTATTCTCTTTTTCCTCTTTGAAGAAAAAGCGGATGATGAGTTGCTCATTGCGTTGGGGTTACTGCTCATTTTATAGTAAAAAGATGTCCGGAGCATTTCCGGACATCTTTTTATTTTGTCAGTTTTTTGCCGTTTGGCAATGTAAACGCCGACGCGCTCACGGTATCATATTCTGTTGACCGTACACTCATGCGGTAGACCACTTCGGAGCCATTCCGAATCTCCGCTGCATAAAGCAGACCGTCCTGTGTTTTCACCCAATAGGTATCAGTATAACCGTCCTGCTCTCCTTTTGCCGTAACACAAATGCACTCTGCACCGTTGTAATTACGAAAATCGGCAGTAATGATATCCTCTTGCGGCAATGAAAGGACATCTTCATAAGTCAAAATCTGCGCCTGCGTGTCCGCATTGAAAAGTGCTTTTCCCTGGTAAAATTCACGGCTGTTGCCGTACCAGATATAATCCGTGTCTCCGTTGGTGATTACATGGCGCGCCGAACCGGAACTGTCTGTCAAATCCGTCCGCGTCCACTTGCCGTATACACGCACCTGCACTGTTGTACTTGCTGTATCCTCGCCATAGTAATAAGAAAGGGAAACACTCTGCGCATAATTCTTCGGTCGCTCCAATGAGGCGATCGCGCGTTGTACGGTGGACGGTGAAATCATGATCTCGCCCAGCGTGTTTTCCGCTTCGCTGATTCCGCTTTGTCCCTGTTCGGGAAGATGGATTTTGGCAGGTTGCCTGAAAACGCCCTGCAATACAAACGCCAAAAACAACAACACAATGATACCCATTGCGATGCAAAGGCGCAAATTGTATTTTTTCATCTCCCCCACTCCTTTCAAGCGTCGTTACGAAACAGTGAAATCCTTCGGTCGCTCGGTACGCATACCGAAATGCCACAAGATCGCCTCGGCGATACGGCGGCAGGCATTGCCGTCTCCGTAAGGATTGACGGCGTGCGCCATTTTGTCATAAGCTGCACGGTCGCGCAAAAGTTCATTGCCCATACGAAGAATATCGTCATACGCAACACCGGCAAGTTTCACCGTACCTGCGGCAACCGCTTCGGGGCGTTCCGTCTCGCGGCGCAAGACCAAAACAGGTTTGCCGAGTGCCGGTGCTTCTTCCTGTAATCCTCCGGAGTCCGTCATCACCAAATAGGCTTTTGCCATCAAATTGTGCATTTCGTCCGCCGGCAACGGCTCTATCAACCGGACACGCGGCGTACCGCCAAGATACTTGTGCGCCGCTTCCTGCACCACAGGGCTCAAATGCACGGGATAGACCAATTCGACATCTTCATTGTCCAGCACGATTTGGCGCAGAGCCGTCATAATATTTTGCATCGGCTCACCGTAATTCTCGCGACGGTGGCAAGTGAGCAGTACCAATCGCTTGTCGGGATCTAAATTTTGCAGTTGCGGATCGGTAAAAACATAGTCCTTTTTCACCGTTGTTTTGAGTGCGTCGATCACCGTATTGCCCGTGATAAAGACATTTTCCGTCACGCCTTCGCGTGAAAGATTGTCGCGGTTATTCGCCGTCGGGCAGAAATAGAGATCGGCGATCGCCGTCACCATCTTGCGATTCATTTCTTCGGGAAACGGTGAGTATTTATCATAGGTGCGAAGCCCGGCTTCCACATGGCCGACCGGGACTTGATGATAAAAAGCGGAAAGCGCACCGGCAAAAGTCGTGGATGTATCGCCGTGTACTAAAATCATATCCGGTTTTAACTGCTCGATCGCTTCATCCATACCCAAAAGGCACTTGCTGGTGATGGTGGAAAGCGTCTGACGCGGCGTCATAATATCCAGATCGCAATCCGCCTTCAAATCAAAAACTTCCATCACGCTGTCAAGCATCTGACGGTGTTGCGCCGTCACACAGCAAAGGCTTTCGATTTCATCATAGGAGGCTAATTCTTTTACGAGCGGCGCCATTTTGATGGCTTCCGGTCTTGTACCGAACACACTCATAATGCGCAGTTTTTTCATTCCTGCTCCTCCTTTGAAATCTCTTCACTCTCTTTTTTCTTCGCTTCGCTGATTTCGCGCGGGAACAAAATACGCGCCGCGACAAATGCCACCAAAACAAGTGCCAGCAAAAGAAGCATCGCCTTGACCGAGCCGGATGTCGTCAAAATCACGGCGGAAAGTCCCAAAATACTGCTCACCACATAGAGCACGCTCACCGCCTGCTTCTGATTTAAGCCCATATCGATCAAGCGGTGGTGAATATGCCCGCGATCGGGAGACATCGGGTTTTGTCCGCGTGCCAAACGGCGCAAAATAGCAAAAAGAGTATCAAAAAGCGGCAAGCCGAGGATCAAAAACGGAACGGCAAAGGAAATAACCGCATAGTATTTGAAAAGTCCCTGCACGGAAACGGTCGCCAGCATATAGCCCAAAAATGTCGAGCCGGTATCACCCATAAACATCTTGGCAGGGTTTTGATTATACGGCATAAAACCGAAGCAAGCCCCCACCATAGCCGCCATAATGAGCGAAACATTGACCTCTGAAACGAGCAACGCGATCAAAAGCATGGAAAGCTCGCTGATAATGGAAACGCCGTTTGCCAAACCGTCCAACCCGTCGATCAGATTGACGGAATTGGTGATGCCGACGATCCAGATGACCGTCACGGGAATGGCAAGCCAATCCAGCTTCAAAAATGCGAGATCACTCAAAAAGTTCGGATTGGAAATAAAGCGAATGACCACACCGTGCCAAACCGCCACCAAAGCGGCAACGATCTGCACGACAAATTTGAACCACGCTTTCAGCGGCGTCATATCGTCAATGACACCGAGTACCACTATAATGACCGCGCCGAGCAAAATGCCCTGTATTTGTCGGTCGATTTTTACGAAGAGCAGCATACTGACCAAAAAGCCCAAAAAGATGGCAAGTCCGCCCAATCGCGGGATCGGTTTTTTGTGCATCCGCCGTCCGTCTTTCGGCACATCAATCGCACCGATCTTATAGGCAAAAGACTTCACAAACGGGCACATCAGAAAACTTACAACTGCCGCACATAAAATCGCAAGCCCGACCGTGAGCAGCAGTTTCGTTGAGATCATTGTTTCCAGCATTCTCCACACATTCTTTCTTTGGAAATTATTTTGCAACAAAACCGAGTTTTTTATAGACCTTACGCAGTGTCTTTTCCGCAAGATAAGAGGCTTGTTGTGCGCCCTCGGTATAAATCTGCGTCAGATATTCCTTATCCTTCATCAACTTCTCCGCCTCTTCGCGGATAGGGCGAAGCAATTCCACTACGGCATCGGCAACGGCAGGTTTGAACACGCCGTAACCCTGACCGGCAAACTGCTCTTGCGCCTGTTCGATCGTTGTGTTCGTCGCGGCGGCATAAATCGTCAAAAGATTGGAAATGCCCTTCTTGTTCTCCATATCATAGCGGACGGCGGCATCGCAATCCGTGACCGCGCGTTTGAATTTGCGCATAATGTCCTCCGGCTTGTCCATCAGATAAACACAGCCGTCGGGATCGGATTTACTCATTTTATTTTCGGGATTACCGAGACTCATCACGCGCGCACCCGTCTTGGGAATAAACGGTGTCGGCAAAGTGAAGACATCACCGTAAACGCCGTTGAAACGCTGGGCAATATCACGGCAAAGTTCCACATGCTGTTTCTGATCCGCACCCACCGGCACAAGATCGGATTGATAGAGCAAAATATCCGCCGCCATCAAAACGGGATAGGTAAATAGTCCGGATGTAATGTTATCGGCGTGTTGTTGTGATTTTTGCTTAAACTGCGTCATACGGGACAGTTCGCCAAACTGTGTGTAGCAACCCAAAACCCACGAAAGTTCCGCGTGCTGAGGCACATGGCTTTGGATAAACATAATGTTTTTCTTCGGATCCAATCCGCAAGCGAGATACTGCGCCAACTGCTCCAAAGAACGACGGCGCAGATCGGCAGGCACCTGCCGCACGGTGATCGCGTGCATATCCACAATGCAGTAGAGACAATCATACTCATCCTGCAAATTCACCCAATTCCTGATTGCACCCATATAAGAACCTAATGTCAAATCGCCCGAAGGCTGAATACCGCTGAAAATACGCTTTTTCGGCGTTTGTACCGTTTCTTCCATATTGCATTTCCTTTCTCATGGCGATGCACAAATTTTAACAAGTACAGGATACCACACTTTATCCGAAAATACAAGCAAAAAGAGGAAAGAATGTCTTCTTTCCTCTTTTGCATTCAGTTGTCCAGTGCCGCCATTTTTTTGTCGTCACGCAGTACGGCAAACTTCTTTGCCAAGTTATCCACCGCAACGGAAACCATCGTATCTGCAATCGTCTGCGTCAATTTGCGCGGCGATGTGCCGTGGAAGGAATTGGGATAGTTCAAATTCCACCAGCTGCCGTAATCAATGCCGGCTTCCACAAGAAAATCGGCACGATGCGTGGTAAGACCGCTGTCAACATCGCAACGATCCATCCGCACAAATTCCGGCTCCGTACCGAGCATCATACCGCTTTCGGAAAAGCAGGCGTGTCCGCCGTAACCGCCCTGATCGACATATTCCTGCAAAACGGCGACATCCTCATCCGTCAAAAGCGGCAGACTTTCGCGTCCGTTCTTTGCGATCATATCAAGCAAAATCGGCGGTGTGACCAACTTATTAAAACAAGAAAAAACTTTATACGGTTTCTTCTCATAGCGCATCGCACGCACGAAATTGGAAAGCATCGCCTGATTGCCGCCGTGACCGTTGACAAAGACGATTTTATCAAAGCCGTTACGCCCGATCTCGTCGCACAGTTCGTGCAAGATCTGAAACAGTAATTCCGCGCTGAATGCGACAAAGCCGTAATGTCCTTTGCCATGTACGGGATCAAACTGATGCGCTCCTTGCAAATCGCCGAAAAAGAGGGCAGGAAACTCGCAGACCGGCTCGCGTTCCGCCGCCAGACTGACGATTTTACGCACTTGCATCGTGTCGGCACCAAGCGGCAAATGCTGCCCGTGCTTTTCGATACAACCGATCCCGACCGCGCAAACGCGGTGCGTCTTTTCGAGCATCGGTGCAAATTCTTCTTCTCGCAAATTCTCCCATTTCATTGCAATTTACCTCGCTTTTCAAAACTAAAAATATAGTAAATCAATTCTTTCCCTTTGTCAAGAATTGGCAAAAAAATAACAAAAAATCGCGCCCAAATCGGACGCGATTTTTGATCAACGGATGAAAAGGTGAAATTACTTGAGTTCGACCTTTGCGCCGGCTTCTTCGAGAGCCTTTTTGAGTTCTTCGGCTTCGTCCTTGGAAACGCCTTCCTTGATGGCCTTGGGAGCGGCTTCAACAGCAGCCTTAGCCTCAGCGAGGCCGAGACCGGTGGCTTCCTTCACGACCTTGATGACCTTGATCTTAGCAGCGGCATCAAAGGAAGCGAGAACGACATCAAATTCGGTCTTCTCTTCAGCAGCGGGAGCAGCAGCGCCACCGGCAGCAGGAGCAGCCATAGCAGCGGCGGAAACGCCGAATTCTTCTTCAAGTGCGTGGACGAGTTCGGAAAGTTCGAGGACGGTCAGGCCCTTGATTTCTTCCATAACAGCAGTAACTTTTTCGCTCATTTTAGTATCCTCCTAAAAAGATAAGTTTTGTTTTTTGTTTGTGGTTTATTCCGCAGCAGCTTCTGCGGGAGCGCCCTGCTTTTCGGCGATCTGCTTGATGACGCAAGCCAAACCGGAAATCGGAGCGAGCATGGTGCCGAGCACCTGTGCCTGCAAAACAGGCAATGCGGGGATTGCAGCGAGAGCATTGATCGTCGCAATGTCGATCACCTTGCCATCCATGAAGCCGCCCTTGATCTCAAACTTATCGTTGAGTTTCTTTGCGCAATCGGCGATCACGCGTGCAGGAGCAACAGCATCATTGGAAATGGCGAGAGAGGTCGTACCATTGAGCTTCTCGTCAAGTTCATCGAGGCCGACTTCTTTGAAAGCAAAGCGAAGCAGCGTATTCTTGACAACAGCGTATTCCACTTCGTTGGCACGGCACTGAGCGCGAAGCTCGGTATCCTCTGCCACGGTGATACCCTTGTAGTCAACGATCACGCCTGCCGTTGCGCTTTTAAGCTTTTCCGTGAGATTAGCCACGATCGCTTGTTTCTCGCTAAGGACTTTTGCGTTAGGCATGTGTTGATTTCACCTCCGTTGGATTTTGTGATGTACGCCGTACATCGGGGAAGGTGCGTCCAAAAAAGAAACCGTCCTTATGCCAAAAGACATAAGGACGGAACATAGCAATGATTGCCATCCTCGGCAGGAATTACGGACTTTCGTCCCCCTGCTGTCTTTGGAACGCATCTTGTATTATATCAAGCTTTTCTGATTTGTCAAGCCTAATATCGGTTTTTTTACTGTTTTTCTTACAGTTTGGCAGTAGCCATCTTCACGCCGGGGCCCATCGTCGAAGCGACGACGCAGGACTTGATGTACTGACCTTTGGCGGAAGCGGGTTTTGCCTTGATGATCGCGCTCATAATGGCGTTGTAGTTCTCGGTGAGTTTTTCAGCGCCGAAAGAGACCTTACCGATGGGGCAATGGATGATGTTGGTCTTGTCGAGACGATACTCAACTTTACCTGCCTTGACTCCTTCCACAGCCTTAGCGACATCGGGAGAAACGGTACCTGCCTTGGGAGAAGGCATCAAGCCCTTCGGACCGAGGACTTTACCGAGACGACCGACCAAACCCATCATATCGGGAGAGGCGACGACGACATCGAATTCAAACCAGTTTTCCTTCTGAATCTTTTCAACGAGATCCATTTCACCGACATAGTCAGCGCCGGCAGCCTTTGCAGCCTCAGCCTTGTCGCCCTTGGCGAAGACGAGGACGCGAGCAGTCTTACCGGTGCCGTGCGGAAGCACGATTGCACCGCGGACCTGCTGGTCAGCGTGACGGGAGTCGACACCAAGACGAACATGGAGTTCGACGGTTTCATCAAATTTAGCGGAAGCACCCTTGCAAAGCAATGCAAAGCCTTCGGTTGCTTCGTACTGAACGCTGCTGTCAATCAGTTTGGCAGCATCCTGATATTTCTTACCTCTAAACATTTTCCATAGCCTCCTTATTCTTCGACGACAATGCCCATAGAGCGTGCCGTACCGGCGATCATGCTCATAGCGGACTCAAGCGTAGCGGCGTTGAGGTCGCGCATTTTGAGTTCTGCGATCTTCTGAACGGAAGCCTTGGAAATCTTGGCAACCTTCTCCTTGTTGGGCACACCGGAAGCCTTCTCGATGTTGCATTCCTTTTTGATGAGGACTGCCGCAGGAGGCGTCTTGGTGATAAAGGTGAAGGAACGGTCTGCATAAACGGTGATGACAACGGGGATCAAAAGACCGCCGTCGTTCTTGGTGCGTTCGTTGAATTCTTTGGTGAACGCGGCAATGTTGATACCGTGCTGACCGAGAGCAGGACCAACAGGGGGTGCGGGAGTTGCTTTACCTGCAGGAATTTGCAGTTTAACATAACCAACGATTTTTTGTGCCATGACAGGCACCTCCTTAATCATAATGTGGTAGCGGTTTGCAATCAAACCGTTCTTGGCGAGGCGCATTGCGTCTCTCCCACTTTGTTACACGGTATTGTGCAACAACTCGTTTTCGCGGAAATTACTGTTCCACGACCTCGACCTGATCGAGTTCCAATTCAACCGGTGTTTCACGGCCGAACATGGAGACAACCACGCAAACTTTGTTCTTCTCGGGAGCGATCTCTTCCACCGTGCCGATAAACGAAGCGAGCGGGCCATCGGTAATTTTGACTTGGTCGCCGACATTGTAGCGAACCTCGATCTCGTGTTTTTCCACACCGAGATTGATGACTTCTTCCTCGGTGAGCGGAACTGCCTCGGTAGCCGTACCGAGAAAACCCGTCACACCGCGGATATTGCGGATCAAATGCCAAGTTTCATCTGTTAAAATCATCTTGATAAGAAGATAACTCGGGAACATCTTGCGCTCGACTTCTTTCACATCACCCGCCTCAGTGACTTCGGTGACATTTTCCATCGGGATGCGGATGTCAAACACGCGATCTTCAAAATGACGACTTTCCACAAACTTTTCAATGGCGGTCTTTACGGCATTTTCATACCCGGAATAGGTATGAATGATATACCATCTTTTGCCCTCAGGATATTTTCTTGAGCTCTCTGCCATATCAAAGCCTCACTTACTTAAACAGTTGAAGCAGCAATTTGATTGCCGTAGCGGCAACATAGTCAAAGATCCAAATACTTGCACCGACGAGCAAGGAGCAAAGGAGCACCGTTCCGGTGTTCTTCATCGTCTTGCCGAAAGTGGGCCATACGACCTTTTTCAATTCGCTTTTCATTTCGCGGAACCAGGATGTTTTCACTTTTTTGTTCGTAGCTTCTGCCATCATGACACAACCTTTCTTTACTTCGTCTCACTGTGGAGCGTGTGCTTTTTGCAGAAGGGACAATACTTATTGAGTTCGAGCTTGTCCGGGGTATTTTTCTTGTCCTTCATCGTGTTGTAGTTTCTCTGCTTGCATTCATTGCATCTGAGTGTTACTTTCACGCGCATGTAACGGCACCTCCTTATTTTGACAACCCTTTAAGGGTTTGTCTTTTGCCTCCCTGTTTGGAATTAAGGGTAATTCACCGTGCGCAAGAAAAGCGAAAAATGCGCACAAAAAGAAAGCCCTTTCACAGGTAATTGGAATTGTACCATAAAACCCCTGCACAGGTCAAGCACTTTTTTATATTTTTTTCAAAATTTTTTCATTGCACTCTTCTCCCCCCTATTTTCTCTTGCGTAAAGAGAAAAAATCGTGTATGATAACGGCGATCGGAGGTGTTTTTTATGAAAATTATGGCGATCGACTACGGCGACGCACATACCGGCATTGCCGTTTCCGACCGTATGCTGATGCTTTGCGGTTTTTCCTGCGTTATCACCGCTTATAAACCGGAAGATATCATCGTGCAGCTGCGTCCGCTCATCGCCGAACATGAGGTGACGGAATTGGTACTCGGTCACCCGATCAATATGGACGGTACGCGCGGTGTACGCGCCGAAAAAGCGGAAGGGTTTGCCGAACTGCTCAAAGCCGAATTCGGTCTCCCCGTCACGCTCTGGGACGAGCGCCGCACCACCGTGGACGCGCACAACATTCTCCTACGCAACGGCAAACGCGCACCCGAACGCAAAAAAACCGTAGATGCCGTCGCCGCATCGCTGATGCTTGAAGGCTATCTGACCTTCAAAAAGAGAAACGGCTAACGGCTGATAATAATAGGCACAAAAGAGAGAGGCAATGCCTCTCTCTTTTTTACCATTTCATCGTTTGGAAAAGGATCGTATCATTCTCGCGTGCTTTTTCTCGCAGGTTTTTTACGCTCTCTTGCAATTTTGCACGGTAGGCGTCATGTTGCGTAAGCAAATTCTCTGTCGCTTCCTCCGCTTTTTGCGCATCAATGCCGTCCAAATTGCCGATACTCGGCATTTGCAGTGCTTTCAAACACGCCTCCACTTTGGGATCGTAGACGACACCGAGCATTGGGACCGTTTCGCACGCCGCAAAGATCAAGCCATGCAAACGCGTACTGATAACGGCATCCATACAACCGATCATCGTCATCATTTCCTGCGGTGCATACGGTGTCGCCAACATATAAGATGATGATTGCATCATACTGCCGATCGTTTCCGCCACCCGGGCATCCGCACCCTGCTGCATCACAAGGAATACGACCGTTGCCTTTTGACAAAGGCAATCGCAAAGTGAGGCAAATGCCCGATAATCGGTCTCCATTCCCTTGGCAACGCGCACCGAAACGCCGATGATCGGCTTTTCCGTCGGCACGCCGTGCGCCTGCAAAAGCGCGATCCCCTCTTCCCAATCGCCGCCCTGCATGGCGTAAATCGGATCCGCCGTCACGCGGATGTTTTCGTTTTTTACTTCCAGTTTCCGCAGTTCTTCCAAAGAATCCGCGTCGCGAAGGGTAATACAGTCGGCGGCTTCGCAGATATTGCGCACCTTTTTACGGTTGCTCTCTTTGCTCACCGGTCCGATGCCGTTGGCGTAGAAAATGACCTTTTTGCCCAATTTCTTTGCCTTGCAGATCAAATAGGAATAATAGCGGAAGGAGCGCGTGCTGGTACGGTCCTGCAAAAGGCTTCCTCCGCCGCTGATGAGTACCGTACAACTGCGCAAAGCGCGAAAAACCGCACAGGGTGAAAAGCGGAAGACCGCGTTGCACTTACAAACCTTTTTCGTCTCGCCCGGATTTTTGGAAAGCACCGTCAAACGGGCAAGCGGCATATTCTGCTTCACTTTTTCGCAAAGTTGAAGCAAAATGGCATCATCGCCTAAATTGCGGTAGCCGTAATATCCCGAAAGTAAAATATCCGTATGCAGTTCCCATGCCTCGCGGTAAGCCTTTTCGCAATCCTGCGCCATGCGATCAACGGAGTAATACTGCATGATGACTTCCCTGCCGTACTTTCCGAGTTGATCCCGCTGCTCCTTTGTGCGCTTACACAAAAGATCGGTCAAATCATCATAGAGGCGATCCGGTGTACTCTCTGCGCAACCGCGGCAACAGAAATTATTCTCCTGCGCAAGTGCGAGTTTATCTTCATCAAAAATACCGATATAGCCCTCGTTTCCGGCGACTACGACCGCTTTTTCCGCCGCCATCGCTTCCAGTGCCGCACGGCTGACACCAACAAAGACATCACCTGCCGCTACGATTTGATTGATATCCGTGCGCGCGCCCGTCATCACGACGAAACGCTCGCCGGCTTTCCGGTTGATTTCCTCTGCTTTGGCAAAAAGTTCGTCAAAAACATCTCCGCCTCCGGCAATCAAAATCTGAACGCCCGGCATCGCCTCGCGAAGCCGCGGCGCGATTTCGATCAAATGACGCGCCACCAAAGCGCGGCTTTCATCCATGCGGCTCACATAGGAAACGGTCGGACGGTCAAGGGCAAGCCCGAATTCCGTGCGTACCGCCTCACCCGATACCGAAGGAGAAAATTTTTCCGTGTCAATGCCGTTGATCGTCACAGTCACATGTTCGTTGGGAATATCATAGTTCTCTTTGAGATAATCGCGGATGTCATCGCTCACCGCAACCGTACGATCGCCCCAATTCGTCATCAAACGAAGCGCGCGATTGACATAGAACACCCAATGCGCAGTCGTGACAAAGGGAAAGTGCATTTGCTTTTGCAAAATACCGCACAAAAACGCCGGGATACGCGCATGAGCATGCACCATATCGGGTTTTTCTTTTTGAATGACGCGTCGCAAAATGCGAAGTGAGCGAAGCATATCGGAAATACTGCGGCGATGAAGCGGTGCACGATAACAGCGAATGCCCTCATCGGTCAGTTCTTTCTCGTAGACACCGCCATTGGAAACAATGACGATCTCATAGCCTTTTTGTTTCAGTGCCCGACTCAGTTCTACCACATGTGTCTCCGCACCGCCGATCTCAAGCCCCATGAGTGCCATGAGGATCTTTCTTTGCATACTTTCCACCTCAGTCGATCTGATCGATCGCGAAATAATCCAATGTCGTGCAAAGGTAAGCATTGCAAACGGAAATATCCGCACCGACTTTCAGTTCGGTCGCGCCATCCAGATAATATCCGTATTCCTTTTCCGTCGCCATGCCCTCAATGCCCAAAAGAACACTGTATTTCTCCGGTACGGAAAGCAAAATCCCTTCACCGTTTCCGCCGAGTTTCGCCTCTTGGTGCTCCTGCACCTCAACGGAAGTGATCCTGCCGAGACAGGCATTGTCATCTTCACTGAACAAAAGATCACCGACATGGAATTGCTTCGTTGTCATTTCACGCACATTTTCCACGCGCATCTGATAGGCGATCTTGTGATCGCCGCTTTGCGCCGCGTCTTTCGGCACGGCATTTTCATCGAGCGTCAATGCAACTACATAGCCCGTTGCGCCCATGCCCTGCGCCTTCATACTGATTTCATTTCCGACACCGACGGGATTGCCGCTGACGGATGTGCTTTGCGCGGTAACGGTTGCATCGGCATTGACTTTGACATACACATCAAACGAAGTGCCCTCAACTTCCCCAAATGCGCCGAGGGACTCCGAATACCAATACTCTGTATGCGGCTTTGCCGTGACTTCTGCCACCGTTCCGAGCGGTGTACTGTCTGTTGCCTCGAAAACAGCCGTGCCCTCTTGCAGAATATCTGCGACCGCTTGAGGGACTTGCTTGAATTCAACTTCATAGGAAATCGGTGTCGTAGCCGTAACGCCTGCACTGCGGTTGCGCAAAAATACCACAACGCCGAGAACGGCGATCACCAGCAAGATGATGATCACATCTACCCAATTAAAATGAAATCTGCGTTCTTTTCTTGTCTCTTCCATGTCGCTCATCCTTTCATTTCACGATACACTTTTTCGATATTGGCGGCAAAAATTTCGCCTGTAAACCGCTGTGCAAAGATTTCCTTGGCACGCTCACTCATTTTAGAAAGCGTCTGCGGCTCGTCCATCAAGCGGCGAAGGCATTGGTAAAGCCCCTCAGCGGAGCGGTTGGCAAAAAGCAATCCGTCCTCCCCATCGTCGATCACCCACGGATTTCCGCCGTAATTGCTGACGATCGCCGGAACGCCCATGCTCAATCCTTCCAAAAGCGCGAGGCTCGTCGCCTCCGTACCGTAAGAGGCGTTGAGCTGCACATCTATCACGCTCAAAAGCGGTGCAACATCCGTTTGAAATCCCACAAAAATGATCTCATTTTGCAATCCGCGGCGGATGACCTCCTCGCGCAGTGTCTGCTCATAGGCGCCGACACCGGCGATCAAAACCTGAATATCTCTGCCGTCTGCTTTGAGTTTTTCAACGGCATCAATGATATAAAGATGTCCTTTATACGGCTCCAGACGCGCCATGATAGCGGCGGTGAAAATGTCTTTTTTCAGATCCCACTTTTCGCGCAGTGCATCGCATATCTCCCCGGATGCGCGCGGTACGGCGGCAACGCCGTTCATAATGGTGGTGATCTTCTTGGGAGAAACGCCGCCGTCGATCAGATTTTGCGCCGCGGCAGGGCTGACGGCAATGATCCGGTCGGAATAATACTCATTCGCCCATTTGTTGATCCAGCGTCCCGGCGGATAGTGTATCTTGGGAGAAACCGGGAAAACGCTGTGGCGCGTAAACACCGTTTTCACGCCGCAACGCTTGGCAGCGATCCTACCCGACATGGTACCGTGCGTATGCACGATGTCCGGCTTCAACTCATAAATAAGATTTTGTAAAACCGCAACATCTTCTTTGGCGTAGGATCGGTCAGCGATCGCATCGACCTCATAGACTTGAATGCCGAGTGCCTCGATCGGCTCTTTGAGTAAACTCCCGCGCGGCACCGCCACCAATGTTTCAAAGTGCTCGCGGTCTGCATATTTGAGATAGTTGAGCACCACACGACCGGCGCCGCCGATATTGGTATCGCTGATGATATTCAAAACACGAATCACAGTTTCAGCCCCCCTTCTTTGCACTCACGGTATTTTGCGCATAGCGTTCCCACCGTCAGATACGCCCAAAAGAGGAACATCACGCGGTGATTATAGAAGGAATAATCCGTCATTGCCTGCACCAAGAAGCCGACAGTTCCTGCCGTAAAAGCGGCAGTCAAAATGCGCTCTTTACCGTCACGACTTTCGCGCAAAGTGCGGCAGTTGAGGCGGAAATAACGCACCTGCACCCAAAGGAATGTGAGAAGCGTGCCGATTCCGCCGTCGCAAAGCATCTGCAAAAACAAATTGTGCGAGTGCGGTGCAACAATGCCGTTATAGGCGTAAAGCGGATAGACCGCATGAAATGCCTCTTCGCCCGGACCGATGCCTGTGAGCCAATGCCCGTCAAGCAGCATCCGAATACTGCCGAGCCAGATGAAAACGCGATAGGATGTGGAACTGTCACCCAAATCGCCGATGCTCGTAAAACGGTTGATGATCGAATCGGGCAGTAAAAACCAAAGGGCGATCAGAGCGATCGGTGCCAAAAGAAACAGGCGTGGACGAAGCAGCAAAAGCATCACGACCGCCGCTGCTAAAAAAGCGAGCCATGCACCGCGTGAGAAAGTCAAAATCAAACACACGCCGATTGCACCGCAACAAAGCAGATCGTAAATTTTCCAAAGCGCGCCCTTATCCGTCAGCAGTTTTGCAAACCCGAGCGGCAGCATCAAAACCAAATACTGCCCGAGCATATTGGGATTTTGCATCGTAGAGGCTACACGGAAACGAAGGGAATCGAACATCTCCTCATCCACCCACGCCGCCGACTGATAGCCCCAGCCGAACACATACTGCAAAATGCCGTATGCGCTTACGGCGGCGGCGACCGTCACAAAGGCGGTGATGAGCCAATCCAACTGCGACCGGCTCTCCACAGTGCGGTAAAACACCACGGAAAAAAGCACAAACGCAACCGTCAGCGCCGCCACATAAATACTGCCCGAAATGCGCATGGAAAAGACCGTTCCGATGAGATAAAATGCCAAAAAAACAAAAACAGGCAAAAGAAGCGGTGACGGACGGGACAATTCCTTCTTTTGCAAAAGATACAAACCCTCCGTGCAGATGCCGACCAAAGCCGCACCCAGCACAGCGATCGTCGGCGCAAACGGCGCGATCACGACGGCAATGCCGCACCAGAAATAACCGTGCAGAAAAATACTACCGTTTAAAACCCTGTTCAGTTTGCATTTTTCGTAAAGTTTGGTCAAAATCAAACGCACTTTGCCGCAATGCGGTTTCGCATCATAACCGCAACCGTGCGGCGTGGCAAAAAGCGTCACGATCATGCTCTCGTTCCATGCGCGAAAAATCCACGCGCAGAAACGGTCAATGGCTTTCCCGAAGGCGGTTTCATAAAATGCGTGCCACAATGCAACGATCTTCATTGCCAAAAAGTAAAGAAAACTGTTTTGCATTATGTTTTTCCCCCTTTTTTCAGCAGTCCTTTGACCTGCTCCATAACCGGCAGACGCAAAACAAGCGTCAAAACAAAATAGACCACAACGCCGACCGCCACCGGTAAAAGTACATCAAAACTACGGCCGAGCACGCCGTCCCCCAGCATTCCCGCTGAAAAATGTCCCGTCAGAAGCGCGGCAACTCCCATCAGCAAAGAGGCAAGAAGCATTTTGCAAAACGGAAAAATGCTCTTGCGCCACGAAAGCAAAACGGGATAGCGTCTGGCAAGGGCGAAAAGCATGACCAAAGCCGGCAAAATCATCCCTGCCGCACCCGCCACCGCCAAAGCGCGGATACCAAAGCGTTCGGAAAGTATGGCGCAAAGTGCCAAATTGCTGAGCACGGAAACGATGCCTGCGATCAGCGGTGTCTTCCCCTCCTGATGCGCATAGTATGCGCGTGAGAGTAAGATCTGCGCGCCGTACCCGACGATACCGAGCGAAAGATACGCCAAAGCACCGGCGGTCAACTCCGTCGATTTTTCCGTCCATGCGCCCCACTCATAAAGAAGACGCACGATCGGTTTGGACATCACGGCAAGTCCGATCGCCATGGGCGTAATGAAAAAGAGCGTCGTTTGCAAAGTTTCCGAAATGCTCTTGCCGAATTCCTCGGCATCGTTCCGCGCGCTGATACGGCTCAATTCCGGAAAGACCACATTGGCGACTGAAAGCACAAAGACACCGGCAACGATCGTATAAAGCGTATTGGCATATTCGAGTGCCGAAGTTGCCGCGCCGCCGTTGAGATGGGACGCGTATTTCGTGGCAACCGTCAGATTGAGCGGCTGCACCCAGGTGCTGACCAAGACAGGAAGTACAAGGGCAAATATCTTTTTCATCCCCTCGTGGCGCAGTGTCGGGCGATAACGATAGCCGAAGCGGTGCAAAGACGGCAGTTGAATGACCGCCTGTAATGCCCAGCCGACCAAAAAAGCAACGGCAAGTCCGATCACGCCGTATTGCCGGCAGAAAAACACATAATAAAGAATGATCGCCGCATTGGAAACGGCGGAAAGCAATGCCGGAATATTGAATTCACCGAGCGATTGCAAAACACCCACGAAGGAAAACGCAACACCCGTAAAGAAAACCGTTGGGAACAAAAATCGCAGAAGCTGCGCGCAGAGTTTCGCGGTTTGCGCGTCAAATCCGTCCGCCAAAAATGCGGTAAGCGGCTCGGCAAAGATCATACCCAGTGCACTCAATACCGCCGTCAAAAGCGCAACGACGGTCAAAAACGCATTAGAGAGACGAAACGCCTCTTCTTTCCCTCGGTTTTCCAAATATTCGTTAAAAACAGGGATAAAACTTGCCGAAATCGCCGAAGCAAAGACCGCGTCAAAGAAATTGCGCGGAATGCGGCTTGCTGCCAAAAATGCGTTCGCCTGAAAGCCTGTCGCAAAGTTTTGTCCCAGCATCATATCGCGCACCAAGCCCAGCACTTTACCCAAAAGCGTTAAAAGCATCATGATGCCCACGGTGCGCGCCCGATGATTTTGTTTTTTCTCTTCCAACACTTCTTTCACCTCGTGTTATTTATCTCAGTTATTATAGCAGAACAGCACTTGGTTGTAAACACATTTCTCACGCTTATTTTGCTTTTTCCGTCTTACCGTAAGCGGAGCGAAACAGGCGTTCGGCGCGCCGGCAAAGTGCCTCTTTTTCGTTTTCCGTCTTCCCTTTTACGACCTCTTGCAAGAGTTTATCCAAAACCGCACCGATGCTCTTGCCGCAAAAACCGATTTTTTGCAGATCATAACCCGAAATTTCCAATTCCGACACCGAGCAGCACGCATTTTCCGCAAGCAATTTTTCGTACTCCCTCTGCGCCGCGATCCACCGTCTCTGTGCCTCTTTTGCCGTATCGGGCGACTTGGCGGCACTATCCGCCAATTTGGTCAAAAGGAGCAGGCGCATCCGCTCTTTTCCGCATCGCACCGTCTCGCGGTAAACCTCCTCGCGTGTGGGTAAAAACAGATCATCAAAAAAGCGTAAAAGCAAATCAACTTCCCTCATAGTTGCGCGGTCAAAATGCAGACGCTTCATAATATTCGCCGCCATCTGCCGGGAAATTTCCGTATGCCCGAATGCGTGACCGACGCCGTTTTCATCGACCGTAAACGCCTGCGGTTTGCCCAAATCGTGAAACAACATCGTCCAGCGCAAAATGCGCTCCGGCGATATCGCCTCAACCGTCTTTGCCGTATGCGTCCACACATCGTAAAAATGGTGCGGATTTTGCTGATCAAATCCGACACTCGGCAAAAGTTCCGGTATGACCGTGCCGATCACATCGGGATAGGTCAAAAGTACTTCACCGACCGCTTTGCCGCAAAGGAGTTTGTCCATTTCCGCATAGATGCGCTCTCGGGCAACACTTTTCAAAAGATCACGCAGATCATACGCCGCCTTTGCCGTCTCCTCTTCCACGCGAAAGCCAAGTACGGAAGCAAAGCGAAGCAGGCGCAAAATGCGAAGCGCATCTTCCGAAAAACGCGCTTGCGCCGCGCCGACCGTGCGCAAAACTTCATTTTTCAGATCCTTTTGACCGCCGAAAAGATCAACAAGTTCCCCACACGGCGAAAGCGCCATGGCATTGACCGTAAAATCGCGGCGCGCAAGGTCAAGTTCTATGCGGTCGGTAAAAGTCACCGCATCGGGATGGCGCAGATCGTGATAGGCTCCGTCACAGCGCATCGTGGTGATCTCAAAGGTGCGCTTTTCGCAGCAAACGCTCACCGTACCATGCTGCAAACCCGTCGGATGTGCTTTCTCTTTGAAAAGCGTCATCACTTCCTCCGGCGTTGCGTCCGATGTCATATCATAATCGGATGGCTCTTTTCCCAAAAGGAGATCGCGGACACAGCCGCCGACCAAATACGGATGAAATCCGTTTTCGGTTAGTTTTCGCAAAACACTATTCACTTCTTCGGGTAATTTTTTCATAGTTCGGCTCCGAAAGGAAAAATTTACATTTTATCTTTTTTACTGTTGCACTCTCATTGAGAACATATTATAATATAGATATAAGGATTTTGCAAACCCCGTGTCAAAACGGCACATGAAAGGAAAAAGAGATGGATATTTCCGCATATATTGTCAGAGGCAAAACCGCGCATTTAGCCGGTATCGGCGGTGTTTCGATGAGTCCGCTCGCCGAAGTTCTGCATTCTTTGGGCGTTACGGTACAAGGCTCGGATATGAATCATTCTCCCACAGTGGAGCATCTGCGTTCCCTCGGTATCCCCGTTTCCATCGGCCATGCCGCCGATCATTTGGGACATTGCGACTTCGTGATCCGCACCGCCGCCATCCACGACGACAATCCCGAGATTTCCGGTGCGATCGCACGCGGTATCCCCGTATTTGAGCGTGCACAGGCTTGGGGCGCTTTGATGAAAGGCTATAAAAACGCCCTTTGTGTTTCGGGCACACACGGTAAGACTACCACCACTTCCATGCTCACGCACATCTTTATGGAAGCCAAACGCGATCCGACTGTGATGATCGGCGGTACGCTTCCCCTGCTCCATTCCGGTTACCACATCGGAAAAGGCGATACGATCATTGCCGAAAGTTGCGAATACTGCAACTCATTTTTGAGTTTCTTCCCTACGGTCGCCGTTTTGCTCAATGTAGAACCCGATCATTTGGACTTTTTCAAAAATTTTGAAAATATCAAGCATTCTTTCCGTGCGTTTGCACAGTTGGTGCCAAATCGCGGCTTTGTCGTTGCCAACCGCGACGACAGCGGCGTACGCGAAACGCTCAGCGGCTATGACCGTCCCGTCTTTTGGTTTTCCGTGAACGATCCAAATGCCGATTGCCACGCGGAAAACATTATATGGAACAACGGTCTGCCCGCCTTTGATGCCGTTATCCGCGGCAAAACTTATGCGCACATCGTTCTCAATGTCGGCGGAATGCACAATGTTTCCAATGCGCTTGCCGCCGCCGCCGTTGCCTATCTTCTCAATATCCCTGCGCAGGCGGTAGAAAAAGGTTTGCTCCCCTTCCTCGGAGCCGGTCGCCGCTTTGAGCATAAAGGCACTTTCAACGGTGCAGAAATCTATGACGATTACGCGCATCATCCGAGTGAATTACACGCGCTTTTGGAGATGGCGAAAACACTCCCCTACCAGCGTATCCTCTGCGCTTTCCAGCCTCACACCTATACGCGCACCAAAGCGCTTTTTGCCGATTTTGTCAAAGAACTGAAACTCCCCGACCTTGCCATTGTTGCGGAAATTTACGCCGCGCGGGAAAAGAATGACATCGGCATTTCCTCCGCAGACCTCTGCCGTGAAATCCCCGGTTCGGTCTACTGTTCCACTTTGGATGAAGTCACCGAAGCCCTGCGCCGCAATGCGCGCGAAGGCGATCTGATCCTCACCGTCGGAGCAGGCGACATCTTCAAAGCCGGCGAAAAACTTTTACAGTAACTTTTTAACCTGCGGATGAAGAAAGAACATCCGCAGGTTATTTTTTCGTGAAAGGAGTGAAAGCAATGAGCCCGACTAACGAAAATCCATATAAACTTTTTTTAGTGGAAGATGATGCACTGATTACCGATTTTGTTTCAAAAATGGCAGAACAGTGGGGTTTTACCGTCCGAACGGCGAAAAATTTTCGCAATATCCTCTCCGAATTTGTCACTTTTGCGCCGCATCTGGTGCTGATGGACATCGCTCTCCCCTATTTTAACGGCTACCATTGGTGCAGTGAAATTCGCAAAATTTCCCATGTGCCCATTGTCTTTCTCTCCTCCGCTTCGGACAATATGAATATCGTGATGGCAATGAATATGGGCGGAGACGATTTTATTGCAAAGCCCTTTGATCCCGCCGTGCTGATCGCCAAAATCCAATCGCTCTTGCGACGCAGTTATGATTTTTCGCTCTCCAATCCGATTTTAGAGCATCGCGGCGCTTTGCTCAACACGGGAGACGGCACGCTGATTTATCGGGGCGAGAAAATCGACCTTACCAAAAACGAATACCGCATTTTGCTTTGTTTGATGGAACATAAAGGCAAAACCGTCAGCCGTGAAAAACTGATGGAAACGCTTTGGCAGACGGACGCATTCGTCGATGAAAATACGCTTTCCGTCAATGTCGGACGCCTGCGCAAAAAGTTAGATGCCGCCGGACTTACCAACTTTATCACCACCAAATTCGGCGTCGGCTATCTCATCGCCGAGGGAGAATGATATGAAACTGCTTTTGCAATTTTTACGCCAAAAGAAATGGTCGATTGGCGTTGTTATTCTCTTTTTTGCCATCTATTTTGTATTTTTTGCACTTTTCCGTCTGCCGCTTGAAGCAGTCGTTTATCCGAGCGCGCTTTGCCTCATCTGCGGCACTTTGTATCTGGGACTGCGCTTTTGGCGCTTCTCGCAAATCTATCACGCTCTTTTGCGCTGCAAAGAACTCTCCTTTGAGCAAATGGAGCATCTGCCCCCTCCTACGACCGCAAATGAAGCGGTCTATCAGGATATCATTGCGGCATTGCGAAATGAGATTTGCGATTTGATGACGAAAAGCGCCGCAGAATATCAGGAAGCGGCAGACTATTATACACTTTGGGCGCATCAGATCAAAACGCCGATCGCGGCGATGAAATTACTGCTGCGGCAGGAAGATTCCACCGCCGCACGCACGCTTTCTTCGGAACTTTTGCGCATTGAGCAGTATGTGGAAATGGTGATGACATACCTGAGGCTGGAAAGCCCTCAAAGTGACTTCGTCTTTTGTTCCTGTGCAATTGATCCCATCATCCGCCAAAGTGTCAGGCGTTTTTCCTCCGAATTTATTTCACGCAAGATCCGATTGGACTATCAGCCGAGCGATGCAAAAACGGTGACGGATGCCAAGTGGTTTGCCTTTGTACTTGAACAAATTCTCTCCAATGCACTCAAATATACCGCCGAAGGCTCGATTTGCATCACGGTCAAAGCAGACACACTGCAAATCAGCGACACAGGGATCGGGATCGCGCCGGAGGACTTGCCGCGTGTTTTTGAAAAGGGCTATACGGGTTATAACGGGCGCAAGGATATGCGTGCGAGTGGGATCGGGCTTTTTCTCTGCAAGCGCATCTGTGAAAAACTCGGCATCCGCATCGGCATTTCATCGCGCCTCGATCGCGGCACGACCGTCACGCTTTCTCTGCCGCAGCAAAAGCCGATGACCGAATAAATCTTACAAAACCGTTAGAATTGAAATGGGAAATGTCAGCCGATGTTATGGCAACACATTTCCCATTTGTCTTATGATAAAGTTACAATTTGCAAAGGAGGACACAATATGTCAATTCTCGAAGTCAAAGGGCTTAAAAAAGTATATACCACGCGCTTTCGCGGTGCGCGCATTGAGGCGTTGAAAAATGTCAATTTCAGCGTAGAAGAGGGCGAATATGTCGCTATCATGGGGGAATCCGGCTCGGGAAAGACCACGCTTTTGAATATTCTCGCCTCTCTCGACCGTCCCACAGCCGGCAGTGTAATGCTCGATCACATGGATCTGACAAAGATCAAAGATGCTTCCGCCGCCGCATTCCGCCGCGACAATCTCGGTTTCGTATTCCAGGAATTCAATCTTCTCGATACCTTTACCGTAGAAGACAACATTCTCTTGCCTCTTGTCCTTGCCGGAATTCCTTACCGCGCCATGCAGCAGCGTCTCAAACCGATCGCACAAACGCTCGGCATCACCGAATTGCTCGCAAAATATCCGTATGAGATTTCCGGCGGTCAAAAGCAACGCGCCGCTGTTGCGCGTGCCGTTATCACCGAGCCGAAACTCATTTTGGCGGACGAGCCGACCGGTGCTTTGGACAGCAAATCGTCCGATGAACTGCTTGCGCTCTTTTCCGACCTCAATCATCGCGGTCAGACGATTTTGATGGTGACGCATTCGGTCAAAGCCGCCTGTTTTGCAAGCCGTGTTCTGTTCATCCGAGACGGTGAAGTCTATCATCAGCTTTATCGGGGCAACGACAAAAGCGAAACTTTTTATCAAAAAATTTCCGATACTTTGAGTATTTTGGCGCAGGGCGGTGAAGTGAAATGAAAACCGCTTTTTATCCGCGTCTGGCTTTTGACGGCATTCGGAAAAACCGCAATCTGTATTTTCCGTATCTGCTCACCGGTGCTTTGATGATCGCCGTCTTTTATATTCTCGCCTTTTTATCCCGTCTGCCGCTTTTGGATGAAATGAGCGGCGGCAGCAGTACAAAACTCGTCTTACACCTCGGAGCGGCGGTCATTGCCGTTTTCTCCGCCGTTTTTCTTTTTTATACGAACTCGTTTTTAGTGCGGCGGCGCAAGAAAGAATTCGGGCTTTATTCCGTCCTCGGTATGAGCAAACGCAACATTTCTTTTGTCTTGTTTTATGAGGTGCTGTCTTCTTTTTTACTCTCCTATGCCATGGGGATCGGATGCGGCATCGCACTTTCCAAGTTGGCGGAGTTGGGACTGATCAATCTCATTGACGCCAAAATAGACTATGCGTTTTCCGTTCCCCTTTCTATCCTGAAAGAAGCGGCGCTCTATTTCGGCATCATTTTCCTGCTCGTCTATCTTAACACTTTGCGGCAAATCCGTTTCTCCACTGCCATTGGTTTGGTAAAAAGCGAGCAAACGGGTGAAAAGCCGCCCAAGGCAAATTGGGTTTTGGGTATTTTGGGCGTACTGCTTTTGGCTTTGGCGTATTACATCGCCGTGAGTATCAAGCAGCCTCTGGAAGCACTCTTATTCTTCTTTATTGCCGTTTTGCTCGTCATCTTCGCCACCTATCTTTTGATGATCGCCGGCTCGGTACTGCTTTGCCGTATTCTGCAAAAGAAGAAAAACTATTATTATCAGTCCCGACACTTCATTTCCGTCTCTTCTATGGTGTACCGTATGAAGCGAAACGGTGCAGGACTTGCTTCCATCTGCATTTTGCTCACCATGGTTTTGGTGATGATCGCCTCATCCGCCTGCCTCTATTTCGGCAAAGATGCCGCCATTGCCGCCCGTTATCCGCGTGACATCTGCGTCACCGCCACACGCTACGGTGCTTTGCAAAATGATGATCTGTTCACAAAAGAATTGACGGATGCCGTAGACACTTACACCGAAAGTGAAGGGATCGACCGTCAAAACATCAGCCGTTACCATGAATATGCCATCAGCGGCTATCTGGAAAACAGTCGTATCTCCTGCTCTCTCAACTCTGTCAGCAACCTCGCATTCATCGACTACAACAAAGTTGCCGAGGTACATTTCATTTCGCTTGACGATTACAATCGCGCCATGGGCGAAACAAAAACCCTGCAAGACGGTGAAGCACTTGTCTGCGCAGTCAAAACCGATGATGTGGGCGATGTTTTTTCCGTGGAAAACCTCTCCTTCCGTGTCAAAGGACGCATTGACCAAAAAGCACTCGATTTTGACGGTGCTTCCCTTTCCGCCGTCTGCGCCAATATTTTCGTCATCGTCAACGATATCACCGCGCCTGCCAAGGCATTACGGCATCTAAAAGATTACGATGGCACACCGATGATTTTGCTTCGCTGGTACTATAAATTTGACGCTGCATCTTCGGAGCATCAACGCATCGCCGAAGGCATCGAACACTATGTAAATGACACCGTCTCTTTTGACAATACGGTCGACTCTGTCAATTTCTATGTCAATAGCCGTGACGGTCAGCGCGGAGATTTCATCGCCACCTTCGGCGGTCTTTTCTTCATCGGCATTTTATTAAGTGTCGTCTTTCTGATCGCCGCTGTACTCATCATTTACTATAAGCAGATCTCCGAAGGATATGAAGATCAAGCGCGTTTTGCCATCATGCAAAAAGTCGGGATCACAAAAAAAGGCATCCGCCAAAGCATCAATGCGCAGATGTTCACCGTCTTTTTATTGCCGATCGCCTTTGCCGCGCTGCATCTTGCCTTTGCTTTTCCGATGATTCAAAAAGTGCTGATGCTTTTTGCCGTCTTTGATACAGGGCTTTTGATCGCCACCGCCGCTATTTCGGCATTGATTTGCGGTGTGTTCTATCTCATCGCCTACCGTCTGACTTCCAATGTGTATTTCCGGATCGTCAGCGGTGAAGCGGAGGATGAAAAACCTATTGACTTGCTTTCCGTTTGAGCATATACTGAAAACAACTCATATAAGGAGAGCCGTATGGACAAAAAGACAATTGGTATTTTAGGCGGTATGGGGCCTTTGGCAACGGCAAATCTGTTTGAAAAAATCATTTTGCACACCGATGCCCACACCGACCAGGAGCATTTGCATATCGTGATCGACAATAATACCGCCATACCCGACCGTACCAAAGCGATTTTGCACGGTGGTGAAAATCCTTTGCCGTATCTGAAAGAAAGCGTCCTCCGCTTGGTAAATGCCGGTGCGGAAGTGATTGCCATTCCGTGCAATACATCACATTATTTTTACGATGCACTGTGTGCGCAAAGTCCCGTCCCCATCCTCAATATGATCGCGCTCACGCGTGAGGAAATGGCGGCACACGGCATCCGTCGCGCCGCACTTCTGGCAACGGACGGTGCTATCCAAACAGGTGTTTATCAAAAGGTTTTTGAGGGTAGCGGCATTGAATTGCTTACGCCCGACGAAGCCGGACAAAAAGAGGTAATGCGCGTCATTTATGACGGCATCAAATCGGGAACGACCGATTTTGATACCTCGGCACTGCAAGCGGTTTTGGACGATTTGCTTTTACAAGGTGCCGAAACCTTTATTCTCGGCTGCACGGAACTCCCCCTCGCTTTCACGCAGTATCACCTCTCCTATCCAACCGAAGATCCGACGCTTGCGTTGGCTCTCGGCGCTATTCGTGCCGCCGGTGGAAAAACAAAATAAAAAAAGGAATGGATCGCAATCCATTCCTTTTTTTATTTTCTTAATAAACACCGTTCTTATCCAAAATATCTTTGGCGCTGCTCTCTTCACTCCACGCATACTGTTTCATATACTCGCCGCGGTATGCGCTGTAACGGTTGACTTTCCCCGAAAGATAATCGTAATAATCGCAATCGACCATTTCGGTGTTCAAGCGAAGTTTGCCCCAATCATACTGCACCAAATCGTCACAGTTGACCGCCGCCAAAGACTCGCGGATATCGGTACGCAAATGCTGGAAATAGGAAATGTGGCTCTTATTGTCTCCCCACAGGAGGTTGCTCACTTCGCTTGTCGTGCAATCCGCGCCGCGGCGATCGGTCAGATAAGCGATAACTTCCTTGCTCAACTCATATTGGAATTTCAACGGTTTGCCGTCGACAAAAATCTCAAAATTGCCGAAACACTGGATGCGAATGCGCTTCTTCTCGGAGAAATCTTCTTCTACCGGATAACGCAAAGCAGAAAGCTGCTTCATGATCTTTTCTTTGCTCACCGGCTTGGTCACATAACCGCTCGCCATCAAATCCCATGCTTCTCCCATATACTGGCGATACCCGGTGACAAATACGATATTGATACTCGGGCAAAGGGCTTTGAGTTGCTTTGCCAATTCAAGTCCGCTCATTTCGCGCATCTCAATATCCATAAATGCCACATGGCAAGGCTGCTTCTTCGCCTTCTTCAAAAGTTCCGTCGGATTATCAAACGCCTGGAACTGCACATCCGGCGCTGCCGCTATAATGGAATTTTCCAACAATTTCAGTGCCAAAATCTCGTCGTCAACTGCATAGATAATCATGTTTCTTTCCTCCTGTTTGGAATAAATACGATTGCGGTCGTACCGCGTCCTATTTCGCTTTCAAAATTCAAAGCACCGTCACACTGTGCTTTCAAACGGTGTCGGATATTGGGAATACCAACGCCGTGATTGATAATTTCGGGACTGCTCGGATCAAAACCGACACCGTCATCGCAGACAATAATATACCACCCGTTGTCCGTCTTGTGCGTCTCAATGCGCACCGTTCCGCCGCCGGCTTTATGATGCAAACCGTGCTTGACGGCATTCTCAACCAGCGGCTGCACCGTCAGAGCCGGAAGGAAAAAATCCTGCTCGGCTACATCATATTCAACATGAAGCAAATCACCAAATCGGTTTTTTTCAATGCGCAGATAGGCTTCCACATGTTCCATTTCTTTTGCAAACGGGATCGGAGTCATCTGCGTGACCGCGTCGAGATTGTGTTCCAGATAAGTGGAAAAATCCAATGTTGTCTGCTTGGCAAGTTGCGGATCAATATCGCAAAGCGCCGCAATCGCACTTAGACTGTTGTAAAGAAAATGCGGTTGGATCTGCGAGAGCATAATTGCCGTCTGCTGATTTTGCAGTTCCAGTCGATTGCGCTCCATAATACGCCCTTTGTGGACATAACTCTGCACATAAACCAGACACGCGGAAATAAACAAAGCACAGTATTTAAAGGAAAAAGCCGGTGCAAATTCCTGCACGATCGTAAAAAACAGCGGCAAACCGATGTAACCGAGGATCGCCCTCTTCTCCACAAAATCAAATTTCAGTTTTGCCACATATGCAAACATAAGGAAAACCAAAATGATGATCAGTGTAACCGTATAAAGGATGAGCGGTTTATGCTCATAATTTCCGTTTTTGTCTATATCAAACAAAAATCTGAGCGGAATATTCAATGTCAGCATAACCGCCATGAAAGCGTAGTAACTTTGCAAAAACCTGATAAAAAATCGTGTCACTTTCGTGCTTCGATCCAAAAAAGATAAGATATAACGCGCAAAACAGTAGACCAGCGCAATATCATTCAGATACGACAAGGAATGCAAACCGAAATTTAACGTGCGCAGATTTTGACTGAGGCTATTCATTGTCAGCCAGTGGCAGGTATCCGTTAAGAAAGCAAAACTGATCATCAAAAGTCCCGCCAAAGAGCGGTAATTGCTTTCTTCGCTCAAACCGCCGTCAACATAACATCCGTCAATGAAAACCGCCATGACGATGCAGCCCAAAAACTCAATACCGATGCTCAGCAAAGTCCACGATCCGATAGAAGATGCAGAGGTCAAGCCGAAAAATAATACGCAAATATCGGTGCAAACGATGAGCAACGATGAAATATGAAACAACCATCCGACTTTTTTCGCCGAAAGTTTACTTTTCTTTGTCATATCTCGTCCCTCTTCTATGATGATATCATTATAACATAAAGTGACCTGTTTGAAATGAAATTTTTCTCGTTTTTCCGACCAAATGCAATTTTTTCCACTAATTTCAACACTTTTAGCATACAAAATTTTTTTGCACTTTTTTTGTAATTTGCAAAAAATCTCTTGCATTTTTGCACTCTTTTTGTATAATGGCAAATAAAAGCGAAACATTTTTGATGGAGGATTACCAAAATGAATTTTATCAAATCCGAGCAAAACGGTCACATTGCCGTTTTGACGCTCAACCGTCCCGAAGCACTCAATGCGCTCAATTCCGCCGTGCTCGCCGAACTCGGCGAAACTTTGGAGCAAATTGCAAAAAGCGATGATATTTACTGTGTCATCCTCACAGGAGAAGGCGCAAAATCGTTTGTCGCCGGTGCGGATATTGCCGAAATGGCAAATATCGACCGCAAAGGCGGTGCAGATTTTTCCGCACTCGGCAATGCGGTATTTCGCAAGTTGGAGACCCTTCCGATGCCCGTCATCGCCGCGGTAAACGGTTTTGCTCTCGGCGGCGGTTGTGAATTGGCAATGGCTTGCGACATCCGTATCTGCTCGGAAAATGCACTCTTCGGTCAGCCCGAAGTCGGTCTTGGCATCACCCCCGGTTTCGGCGGTACGCAACGACTTGCCCGTCTGGTGGGTATGGGTATGGCAAAGCAGATGATTTTCGCCGCGACCAATATCTCCGCCGAAGAAGCCTTGCGCATCGGTCTTGTCAACGCCGTCTACCCTGCCGAAACTTTGATGGAAGAAGCGATGAAGCTGGCATGCCGCATCGCAAAGCAAGCACCTATCGCCGTACGCAATGCCAAACGCGCCGTCAACGAAGGAATGCAAACCGATATCGAAAGCGGTATCCAAATCGAGATCCGCGCTTTCGCCGACTGTTTTGAAACTGCCGATCAAAAAGAAGGTATGTCCGCATTCCTGGAAAAGCGCAAAGAAAAACATTTCCAAAATAAATAAGCGAAATATACAAATTCCGCTTTTACTTTCCTTGAATTTTCAAAAGGATTTTCCGCCGAACTGTGATTTTCTCACTTTTCGGCGGTTTTTTTGATAAATATTGACTAAATTGCAATTAAATTGCGCATTTTGCTGCGCTCGTCATTTTGCACAAATAGATTGTTATTTTTTTAACATTTTTGGTTATCTTTTTTGCCTTTTCCTATTGCAAATCAAGGAAAATCAGATATAATGTGGTTAAGTTGTTAAATGTTTAACAATGTAGTATGCGGAGGTACAGATTTCCGCCGTAGAAAAGGAGAAAGATCAATATGAAAGCAGCCGATATCAAAAATGTATTTATCCTCGGCGGCGGTACGATGGGTTTAGATATTGCACAGGTACTCGCCCGCCACGCACGCAATGTCTGCGTTTGCAACACCCGTCCCGAAAGCAGTGCGAAAGCACAGGCGCGCATGGACAAGAATTTGGAAAAACTGCTCACCAAGGGCAAGATCACCGAAGAAGAAAAATTCGAGATCGAGTGCCACATCTCCTACACCATCTCTTTGGACGATGCCGCCGATGCCGATCTGGTCATCGAAGCCGCCGCCGAAAAGATGGATCTGAAACTCTCGCTCTTTGAAAAACTCGACAGCATCTGCCGCCCCGATACCGTTTTGGCGACCAACACCTCTTCCCTTTCCATCACGGAGATCGCTTCGGCGACCAACCGTCCCGAAAAGGTCATCGGTATGCACTTTTTCAATCCTGCCACCGTGATGAAACTGGTGGAATTGATCCGCGGTGAAAAGACTGATGACGAAACTTTCGATGTCATCCGCGAAGTCTGCGATGAAATCGGTAAGACTCCCGTGGAGATCAAAGAGGCTCCCGGCTTTGTCGTCAACCGCCTGCTCATTCCGATGATCAACGAGGCTGCCGAAGTCCTCAATACCGGCGTTGCCACTGCCGACGATGTCGATGCCGCCATGCAGCTTGGTGCCAATCATCCCATGGGGCCGCTCCATCTCGGCGATCTGATCGGTCTTGATGTCTGTGTCGCCATTATGGATACGCTTGCCAAAGAGACCGGTGACCCGAAGTACCGTTGCAGTCCCTTGCTGCGCAAATTGGTGCGTGCCGGCAAACTCGGACGCAAGAGCGGAGAAGGCTTCTTTACCTATTAAATTGTTTATTATTTAACAACGCTTGCAATTCCGCAGTTTTTTGGTAAACTGTTGTTGAACTACGAACGGAGGATTACAAAATGAAAGATTTATATGTTGTCAGCTGCTGCCGTACCGCTATCGGTGCGTTCGGCGGTACACTCAAAGATGTTCCTGCCGCAAAACTCGGCTCGATCGTCATTGAAGAAGCACTCAAACGCGGCAATGTCAAGCCCGAATGGCTCGATGAAGTGATGTTCGGCTGCATTCTCACCGCAGGTCAGGGTCAGAATGTAGCGCGTCAGGCCGCGATCGGTGCAGGTGTTCCCTACGCCGTTCCTGCCTATACCGTCGGTATGGTCTGCGGCTCGGGTATGAAGTCCCTCATTGAAGCCGCACGCGCCATCTCCGCCGGCGATGCCGATCTCATTATGGCAGGCGGTACGGAGAATATGTCCGCCGCTCCCTACCTCTCTATGGATGAGCGTTGGGGCGGTCGTATGGGCGATAAAAAAGTCGTGGATGAAATGATCAAAGACGGTCTTTGGGACGCCTTCAACAACTACCACATGGGTACGACTGCTGAAAATATCAATGATATCTGGGGCATCACGCGCCAAGAGCAGGATGCCTTTGCCGCCGCCTCTCAGCAAAAGACCGAGCAGGCGCAAAAGAGCGGCAGATTTGATGACGAGATCGTTCCCGTCACCGTACAAAAAAAGAAAGAGACCATTGAATTCAAAGTCGATGAGTTCCCCAGAGCCGGCGTGACGCAAGAGAGCATTGCCAAACTCAGACCTGCCTTCCCTCTCAGTGCCGAATCGCCCGATCCGCAGGTCGTTCACACCTTTGATGTGACCGGCGCACGCGATGCCGCCGATAAGGGACAGGGTCGTGTCACCGCCGCCAATGCCTCCGGTATCAATGACGGTGCCGCCGCGATTTTGCTCGCTTCCGGGGATGCCGTTAAGAAATACAATCTCAAGCCTATGGCAAAATTGGTCGGCTGGGGACAAGGCGGCGTCGATCCCAAGATCATGGGTGTCGGTCCCGTTCCCGCTTCCCGCGCCGCAATGAAAAAAGCCAATGTCACCATTGACGATATCGACCTCATCGAAGCCAACGAAGCATTTGCCGCGCAATCCATTGCCGTGGCACGCGAGTTGAAGTTTGACATCAACAAGGTCAATGTCAACGGCGGTGCGATCGCGCTCGGTCACCCCGTCGGTGCTTCCGGTGCGCGTATCATCGTCACGCTCCTGCACGAAATGCAAAAGCGCAATGACGCCAAGCGCGGTCTTGCCACGCTTTGTATCGGCGGCGGTATGGGCGTTGCCACCGTTTTTGAAAAGTGCTGATTTCTAGTAAAAACCTCTTCCCGATCGAGTCGGGAAGAGGTTTTTTCATACATATCAGTTGTCGTTGAAGCGGTTGGCGGAAACCATATAGTACCAATTATGTTCCAGCGCGGAATTGAACTCCAAAACAGGCTCTTCAAGTTCCGCGATACGCTTTGTTTTGCCGGCGCAGTAGTCCATCAACATCTCGCGGCAGTTACGCATACGGCAAAGAAGACCGCCGACACGGACATCCTGGATCTCAAACCCGTTACTGCCGTTATCGCGATACCATTGGGTACGGAATGCGCGGTAAAACACTTCCAGTGCATTGATCGCATTCGTATAATCGACCTCTGCCAATTTGCGCAATGCCTCTTTGTCTCCGGCTTCATAGATGGCACGGGTACGGATGCCCAAATTGAACTTGTTGGTCAAAACATCGCACAAAACCGCCTGCGTCTCGAAAAGATAGGCAAAGTCACCGGCACGCCCTGCGGCATCGTGCAAACGCTTTCCGTATTCGGAGAAAATCACATCGTCGATTGCCTTTTTGGTATTGCGGTCATAAATACCCAAAAACGGATCGTTGAAAAGCCGCGTCTTGGAGAAGTTGGCGGCGCCGACATCCACATCCTCCCCGTAAATACGGTTCGGCAGATCGAGCAGCAGCATATCGTCAAAATCTTCGCCGGTGATTTCTTTGAACTTTTTCTTTTTCTCGTCTTCGCTCATACCGCAAGCCAAAGCCGCCGCTTCCATAAAGGACGGCAAAGCGGCAAAGAGCGAGACCTCTGCCCCGTTATCGCCGAATGTGGAGAAATAGATGCGCTCGATCCCGTGATTGCGGCAGGATTGCAGGGCGATCTTCATGTTGTTCATCGCAAGACGGTTGCGCGGTGTGAGTGAACACCACGACCAACCGGCAGAGCCTTGGAAAATAATATGGTCTTTATCCGTCAGCGTTTCCATGGCGCGCAGCATCATTTCGTACTTTTCCGGCTCTCTGCCGTTGTAGTCCCAATAGATAATGGAGACATCCTTGGGAACTTTATTGCGGATATCCTCGGAGAAAACGATCTCATGCGGCGGCAAAGCGGCACCGTCGAAATAAGTACCGGCTTGAAAACGGAAGAACATATCGGCGGAGAGAATGACTTCAAAATGATACTTCTTTGCCATCTCGCAAATGCGGTTGAGATGTTCCAAAAAGACTTCCTGCACGGGATGATACCCATGGAGTTTGCAATATTTACCGGAACCGGCACGGTACGCTTCATCCATCGCGATGTAGAGTTTGCGCGAGCGCAGACACTTATCTGCCACCACAAGCATCTTTTCAATCAACTCATAGGTCTTGTCATCACCGACCAAAAGCATATCGTCGCAATCGTTGATCTCAGCATACTGCGGCCAGCGGAACAGCGGTCCGAGATGCGCCAGCGTCTGGATCTGCAAAAACATTTCCAAACCGACGCTTGCGGCATAATCGTCCAACTCGCGCAACTGCGCCTGTGTATAGCCGCCGCGCTTGTAGCCGAAATACGGCTCATCGTCCAACTGATAATTATCCTGCACCAAAAGTGCAACATGTGTGTAACCCATCTTGGCGATCATATCAAAAAAGTGTTTCATTGACTCCACGGTCGGTACGGCATTGCGTGCACAATCGACCTTGGCGACCAATTCCTTAAAATCTTTTAACATATCTCTTCCTCCTAAGACAGTATATCATTATTTTAACATAAGCACTCTTATTGTCAACACTTCTACTGAACATTGTCCAATTCTATAAGAAAATTGTCCAAATGCACAAGTTTTTCCGTGATTTTACTTGCATTTTTATACAAACCCGTTATAATGACAACAGTAGTGAAAGAAGAGGTCATCCGTATGATAAAACTTGGCGTACAAACCGGCGGTGCAGAAAAATATCTCGGGATCGACGGCGCATACCGTCTTTTCAAAGAGATCGGTTTTGATGCCGTCGATGCGAGCATCTGCAACACCTTCCCTTATGAATTCATCCGTCGGCGCGAGATCCCGTCCGCGTTTTGCGGCAGTGAGCAGGATCTGCTCGATGCCGTTCGTCCGTGGAAGGATGCCGCTGAAAAATATGATCTGCCCAACTTTCAGGCACATGCCCCTTATCCCAACTATGTCTTCGATGAGCAAGGCGACTACAACGACAAGTTGGGCGATATGCTGCAAAAGATGATCCGTGCCTGTGACTATATCGGTTGCCGTAATCTCGTGGTACATCCGTTCTTTTTGGAATACCGACACCAACTTGATCCCGCCTTTGAGTGGGAGAATAATATGGAGCGTTACGCTTCTCTCATTCCTGCCGCCAAAGAATACGGCATCACGATCTGTCTGGAAAATATGTTCATGGAATACCGCGGCAAAATTTACGGTGCGTGCTGTTCCGACATCACCAAGGCTTGTGCCTATGTGGATGCGCTCAACGCATTGGCAGGTTGCCGTCAGTTCGGCTTTTGCCTGGATACGGGGCATCTGCTCCTTTGCGGAAAAGATGTGCGTTTTGCTATGGATGAATTGGATGAGCGCATCTGTGCTTTTCATGTGCATGACAATAACGGCATAGAGGACGAGCATCTCTCGCCCGAGATGGGCATTTTGGATTGGGATCGTTTCACGCAGGGATTGCGCGATATTCGCTACGACAGTACCGTGTGTTTTGAAATCCATAAACTTTGGTCGCGTTTCTCTTTCGGACAAATGCCGGAGATTTTGCGTAATCTTTTGAAAACAGGGCAGAAAATTACATCCATATAATAAACGGAGGAAAGAAATATGTCTACCTACCAAACCGAGAAAACATTCGGCGATTCCGAATTCTGGCGCGAAGCAAGATTCGGTATGTTCATCCATTGGGGTATTTATGCCCTCCCTGCACGCGGCGAATGGGTCAAGACCATAGAAATGACCAGCGAAGAAAAGTACGATCAGTATTTCAAATACTTTGATCCCGATCTCTACGATCCGCGCGAATGGGCAAAGCAAGCCAAAGCCGCCGGTATGAAATATGCCGTCATCACCACCAAGCACCATGACGGTTTCTGCCTCTTTGACAGTAAATACACCGATTATAAGGCAACGAACACTCCGGCAGGACGCGATCTTCTCCGCGAGTTTGTCGATGCGTTCCGCGCCGAAGGATTGCACATCGGTTTCTACTATTCCCTGCTCGATTGGCATCATCCCGATTTTCCGATCGACTGGCTGCATCCGCGTAAAAAAGATCCCGACCGCGAAAAACTCAATGAGGGACGCGATATGCACCGCTATGCCGAATATATGCGCAACCAACTCACGGAACTTTTGACCAACTACGGTAAAATTGAGTTTTTGTGGTGCGACTTCTCCTACACCAACCGCGACTATGTCAAAGCCGGCTGGCCTGTTTGGATGAAGAGCAAAGGGCACGAGGATTGGGAATCCGACAAACTGATCGAAACCGTGCGCAAATTACAGCCGTGGATCCTCATCAACGACCGTATGGGCGTTCCGCAGGACTTTGTCACGCCCGAACAGACCACGCCCGAAGAATGGCCGATCGACCGCCACACGGGTAAACTCGCCAACTGGGAATCCTGCCAGACCTTCTCCGGTGCCTGGGGATATAACCGTGACTTGGACACCTGGAAATCTCCCAAGCAGATCATCGACCTTCTCATCAACAATGTCTGCTGCGGCGGTAACCTTTTGATGAATGTCGGTCCGACTGCGCGCGGTTATCTCGACCAACGCACGCAAGACGCACTCAAAGTCTTTGCCGATTGGATGAAGTACAATTCGCGCTCCATTTACGGCTGCACGATGGCAGAACCGGAATTCAAAACACCGCGCGACTGCCGCTTCACGCAATCGAACGACGGCAAGCGTCTTTATCTGCACCTCATCAATTATCCCTCTGCCCCGATTGAAGTTCCGTGTCTTGCCGGCAAGGTGGATTACGCGCAGTTCCTTCACGACGGCAGCGAAGTCAAATACATCTCCAAACTCTCCCCCATGCCCGGCGATGACACCGTACCGGAGGTCGACTCCTTCTTCTTCGATCTTCCGCTCGTCAAACCGGATGTGGAAGTGCCCGTCATCGAAATTTTCCTCAAAGACTGATCAAAAAAAGAAGGGTGTAAGAATTTTTCTTACACTCTTCTTTTTTGATGAAAAGTTTAATAGGCGTCCACATCTGTGGCTGTGCCGTTTTGCAAACGGGACTGCTCCGCCGCAAAGCAGATGAAATGGCTTTCGGCAGAAGGCATGAGAAAAGAAACGGCATCCGTATCAAAACGATCTCCGCGCATCAGGCGAATGAGATCGTAGATCATCCCCTCATCTCCGCCGCCGTGCCCGCGTGCATCGTCAAACCGAGCCAAATCTATCGTCTGCGCATCTGTACCGAAGACGCAAAGCGTGAGGCGGTTTTCGGAGAGTTTACCGTATACCTCACCTTTCGTTCCCATCACATGGATGGTGCGGTCAATATCGCCGGTGAAAGCGGAAACGGAAAAGTTGGCAACAACGCCATCTTCCAGCAAAAGATTGACCGCCTGATGATCCACCACATCGTTATCGAGTTGATAAACACAGCGACCGTAATCCGTTGTGCGAAGCGAGCGCATGATATTCTCCTCATTCGGTTCGGGAGAAAGGACATTTGCCGGCCATTCGGGCATACGGGAAAGGTAAAAATCAACTGCATTGTAGGGGCAGTCTTTCACGGGGCAACCGTCCGAGCAACGCTCGGCGGCACCTTCGGGGCAGTTGGCAGCATTGAAATGATCGAGTGAGCCGAACGAGGAAACTTTTTTGCACTTCTTCCCTGTCAGCCAATAGATGATATCCATATCGTGTCCTGACTTTGCCAAAAGCATGGAAGAAGAGACAGCAAATTTATTCCAATTCCCACGCACATAACTGTGGGCAAAGTGATAATACCCGATGCGCTCGGCGGCATCAATGCTCTCGATTTTGCCGAGCGTGCCGTCCAAAATCAACTCCCGTATCTTGCGGTAAAAGGGTGTGTAGCGAAGCACATGGCAAACGATCACCGTGCGGTTGTATTTTTCTGCCGCCGCCAGCACTTTGCGCACATCTTCTTCGTTGGTCGCAATCGGTTTTTCCAAAAGCAGATGATATCCGTTTTGCATCGCCAAAATTGCGTGTTCGCAATGCTGCTGATCCTGCGTGGAGATCACCATCACATCGGCAAGATTTGGCTTTTTTGCCATCTCCTCACCGCTTGCAAAAAGGCGGTTTTCCGGCAAATGAAGAAATTGATTTGCCGCTTGCAGGCGAAGCGGATCGACATCGGCGATCGCCGTGACTTCCATCTCTTTTGGATATTTTAATTGCATTTTGGCATATTCGGTTCCGCGGTCTCCCATACCCATAACGGCAAAGGTCACTTTTTTCATTTTGAACACCTACTTTTTTGTTTTTTCGATCACATACTCACAGGAAACTGCGGCTTCGAGCAAGGTCTGCCGATTGTAAAAATAATGATTGCTCGCTTCAAAACCAATGCGCGAATCCTTCGCACAACAGTCGATATGAGAATAGACCAACGCCAATTCCTCGCGCGCGTTTCTACCGCAGGAGAGGACCGGTGCTTCCGCCTTTTCAAAGCACTCCTCCAAATAGGAAAGTCCGCGCATCAAGCCAAAGGCATCCACGCTCTCGATGAGAACATTTTCATCTTCCACGGTGATCATGTGCGTTTCGCGGCGGTGCTTCCCTTTCGGTATAATGCGAAGAGAAATCGTATGCGCCGTACCGCTCAGTGAAATGCCCCAGCGTTCCCGAATGCGACGCGCGAAACGGGAAACGGCAAACGAAACATCCTCCGCCTCCGTCGAAATGCACCAGGAATTGTCGATCAAAACTTCTCCGCTTTTCGCCTCGCGCGCACACTTTGCGGTTAAATGTTCCGGCTCACTAAGTTCTTGCAAAAAGGCGAACGGCGTTTGTTTTCCGTGTTGCGCGGCACGCTGTACTGCGCCGCGAAGCCACCTGGTCTGCGCCTTTTGCTTTTCGGTAAGCGGCGCATAATAAACGCTCTCGCACTTCGGAACGCGCCCGAGTTTATAGTAGAGGAAATCGTCCTCTTTGAGCGAAAAGGCATACTTTTCCGCCGTCCAATCCAAAAGCGTCAAAATCTGCTCTTCGGGCAGTAAGTACCAATTCTGACGGATGATCGTCACATAGCCGCGCGAACGCCAAAGGGGGTTGCACGGCTCATTCGGATCAAGCCCCATATCTGCGGCGCACGCACGCACGGTCTCTTCCGTCGTGCGGATCGTTTCGGCGATACGGCTCGCCTCCACACTGCCCCAATTACGGAAAATGACGGCTTGATATTTGGTCGGAAAATAGGAATAATTGACCGTATCATTCATTCGAAATATCCCTTCTTATCGGCTGATGCTGATTCCGACCACACCCAAAATGATTTCATTTGCCACGGCTTCCACCGTAATATCGGCAAGTTCCTTATCGGGATCCAGGCGAATTCTCTGTACGGTCGCATGGTTGAAGTTGTTGAAGTAGAAAATTTCGCCGTCTGTGGTCAATGCCGAGGTAAGCCAATCGTCAATCTGGAACGGATAAACGAGTTTTTTCTCCTCTTTTGTGCCGTCCTTATAATGAACGGTCAAGCGCGCATTTTCCACTTCCGTTTGCATGCAGAAGGTGCTTGCCGTAAAGAGAACGGCAAGTTCCTGTCCCTTGCCCGAAAGCGGCATACTCAGTTTTGTTGGGAAAACATCAAAGATGGAAACGCAAGCCAAATTCTCGCCCGTTTTCGGCGTTGCAAACGGAATGCCCGAGGGCGAGATCACCGTGCCGCCGGAAGTGCGGAAGAAAGTATCGTCCACATACGCCACTTGTCTGCCGTACTGATTCCAGTTGTGCGAATAGCGCGCATTCTGGAAAAGGCTCATCGAAAAGCCTTCCGGTCTGGGGCTTACATAGGCTTTTTCGTGGACATCGGTCATATTGCAGTTAAAGAATGCGCCGATATCAAGCGTTTCAAACGGTTTTTCGGTAAAAGGCTCTTCCTTCTGATCTTCCACAGCAATGCGGTAATCCGCGGCGAGCCAAGCGTTATATTCTCCGCTCGTTACGCGCAAAAAGAGCGTATGCTCGCCCGGCACATTCTGCGCCGCGGCGTACACCTTGTTGCCGACGACTTTGACATCTTCCAAGGTTTCGGAAATATCCAGCACTTCGGCAAGTGTGCCCTCTGTGACCTCGAAAACAGTCTTGTTTCCGACAAGTACCGTATTGGGCGTGCAAAGCGTCGGCACGGGTTTGTTCCCGTGCAGTACGCGCAGTTGAAATCTGCCGACCTTGTTCGTTTCCACGAAGATAAAACTGTTGTTTGGTGCGGCTTTGACGGTATATTCCACCATTTCACCGTCGAGCAAAACGCCGTCGATATCGGCAGAACGCATCGGAATGCGGATGCGCTTTTTCTCTTTTCGATCGCACTCGATCTCAAAGATCTCCTGCATACCCTTGCGATGATAATGAAGCGCAATATCGCGAAGGCTCAGACTTGCGTGATCCCACGCATTGGGGAAGCCCGGCTCAATGTGGATAACATCGTCCAAATGATTGATGCGAATGCCGAACAAGCCTTCCACGATCAAGCGCAAATAGGTGCCGGAAACATCGGAGAAGTCGATATCGCCGAAATCGGATGCGCCGCGTGCCGATTGGATATGCGCCGCAAGTCCGGGATTTTTCCCCGTAAAATAGCAACCCGTGATACCGTCAAGCAGTTTCTTCCCCGCTTCTTTCAAGCCGAGTTTGAAATAAACCAACGCCAAATGTGCATTTTCCGCCGGAAAAATACCGCAGTTGGAATACTGCTTGGGCAGCCATGCCGAAGAGTAGCAAAGTCTGCCTTGCGTACCGGGGACGGTGATGTTTTTCAGGTGATTTTCGGTAAATTTCAGCGTGCGATAGGCTCTGAAATCATCAATCATTTCGGAATCCATCACATGGTAGACCGTGGCGAGTTCCACGGACGGATGAATAAGTTGATTGCCGATGGTATCGACAAATTCCGCGATCACGCCCTCGTGCGCAAGCCACAATTTTTCGTTAAGCGCTTTTTTGATCTTTTCGGCGCGCGCGGCAAACACTTTTCCATCCTTGCCGATACGCTTTGCGATCTTGGCAAGCACCAAATTGGCGCGGTAGTTGTAGGCAGACGACTGCGCACAGCCACCGCCGTTATAGTTGTGACCGTCGGAAATCCATGTATTGAGATAACTTTGATAAAGCCCGTCATCGTCGGGATCGAAAATGCGCTTCTCCCACTCCACCATGGAGCAGAGTTCCTCGTAAAATTTCTCCGCGATCGCAAGATCGCCTGTCCACTCGATATAATAAAGCATCATATCAAGCGCGCATTCCTGCATATTGTAAGGTCCGTACAAAGGCGTTCCGTTCATATTGAAGTGAGACGGAAGTCTGCCGACCGTATGTTCAAGATTATGAAATCTGCGGTTGAATTTGTTCTCGCCGTCCGGAATGGGCGTGGCATCATACCAAACTTTTTCGTCGGCAACATCGCCTTTGGTAATGAGTTTCAAATACTTCTCCATCGTCTTGGCGACGCGCTCTCCCCAACCCAAAACAGTGGGTGCATACCAATTTCGCCAACCCAAAAACGGCGTATGATAGGCAAATGCACCATGGTGGAAGGAGTCATAATGCCACGAAGAATCCATGGCAATCACGGTGGGGATCACCGTAAGATCCAGCGGTTTTTCGGGCGTAGAAACATCTATGCAGGCAAATTTCGCGCAAATCTGCTCTTTGAGACAGCGCGTCGGATCTTCCGTTGTAAGCCATTTGTCAAGTGCCGCCTCTTCCCCGTTGTAAACGGTGACCAAAAAGCCGTCAAGCACCTTGCCCGGCTCAATCACGGCTGAAATCTTTACCACGGTATCGTCCGCATTTTCCGGCGTACTCGTGAGGAATTTGCTCGGGTACTCCTCTGCCATCGAACGGGCGGAGCCGAGCGCAAAATCAGCGTCAAAGCTCGATGCAATACGCATCGTTTTGCCGTCTGTATGTGTGATGCAGGCGCGGTTTTTGCCGAGCGTAACGGTATTGCCGCGCGTATCGGAGGCAGAAAAGCGGCGGCGCACTTCATCCTTCATCTCAAAGCGGCCGATCGGATCGGTCAGTCCGCCAAATCCCGCGGTAAAATAAACGCGCTGATCGGTGGTGATATGATAGTGGATCAGATAACCGTCCTCCGGCAAAAGCGGATAGGCTTCGATCTGCACACGCACATCGGGAAACCAGGAAGAGATTTGGGAGAGTTCATATTCCATATACCCGTTTTTAAATTCGGCACGGACATCATCGGAATTGTGAAACCAACGCGATGTCTGGTCGATATCGTCCGAATAATAAAATCCGTACGGCTGACCGGGGGTAATGGCAAGTCCGCTGCAAAGCACACCGCACTTTTCCTGATTGGTGACATGATTGCGCTTTGTCCAATCCGCGACCGCCCCCATAAAAATCGGCGTATCACCGGCAAAGGTGAAAAAGCGGTCGGGCGTAGCGTCGCTTGCGTGTGAGCCGTAAAGCGTCCTGTTGAAAAAATCAGAACTGCCGCTGATGGCAAATCCGTTTTCCGTAGGAGCATACCGCGTGTTAAAATCCATAATTTCTCCTCCTTCTTTTCTTGCTTTCAATGTAGCATAGCAATGGATCAAAGTCAATGTAAAAGCGCATAATTATGTATGATTTTTCTAAATATTTGAACAATATTCAGATTGCAAAAAATCATCGGATTTTTGTCCGATGATTTTTTGCCGTTTATGCTTTTTTAAATCATCTGACAACGACGCAATCCGGTTTGATATCCTCCGGCTTCACGCCTTTTGCATTTTGAAGCGTTACCTGTCTTCTTTCGCCGGGCAGCAAGTCAAAATACTGATCGCTGAACATTTTATCTGCGGTCAGTCCGAAATGCACAGCGTGTGCAAATACATCCGCCTCCACGGTAAAGGAGATCGTGCCGTCTTTCGCTTCAATATCCGACATTTGCAGTTTGGCTTTCTTTGTCACGCGGAGATGTTTGAAGTCATCCGCCCACAAAACGGCAACCGTCTCGCCGCCGCACTTGGCGTAGAAAACGCCGTCGTGGTCATCGCCGACAAGGGGAAATGAACCGATGTAAGTCTCCGGTGCGTTTTCGGGAAGTGTTGCGCTGATTGCCGCAGGATCGGTATACCGACCGTCAAAGGTCACATAGCCGCAGGAGAGCGTGATCTCTTTTTCCGTGTTTTGATCGTTGGAGCAATAGACATCGACCTTTTCTCCGTTACGCTTTAATATCACGCGATTGGCGGCATAGGCACGCTTCATAAAGTAATAGACGGGCTTGGGATTTTGCTCGGCATCTGTGAAACTGAATCCAACCTCGCCGAAGCCGTCATTGAAGCACCAAAAAAGCGTACCGCCCACATCCTCGCACATACGCACATGGTCGGAAGCATACGAAAGCATAGAACCTTGGAACAAGCCGCCGTAGAGACAGTATTCCTCTATTGACAGTTTCCGCTCGCCGGTATAGTGCTTATAGATCGCGTCGCGAACGGCATGACGCTCAAAAGTATTGCGGTGATGCTCAAATTCCTTGTCATCCCGATCATAATGCTCTTTTCCCCCGAGCGATCTTTCCAAAGACTTTGCAGACGGCGGTCCCATTACGCCGCTTTCGGTGATGAAACGCGTTTCGAGCGGATCAAAGGATTGATAGGAAATGCGATTGACCAAGTTCTCGGGTTCGAAGTGCAAAAACGGATAGTAGTGCATTTCGCCGCGCTCCGGAGCCGCCTGATTTTCAAATCCGCCAAACGGCGAGCAGCATTGATACCCGACGCTCGCCACCATTCTATGGTGCAACTTCGGCAAAATTTCACCGTAAATCTTCGTGCCGCCGGGAAAATCCGATCCGTATTTATCGCTGAAATAATTCATCTTCAAATAGTTCCTCAAAAGCCCGTTGCACTCCCCGTTACCGCACCAAAGCGCAATGCACGGATGACTGCGCAGGCGTTTGAGTTGATATTCCGCCTCGATTTCCACCAAACGGCAAAACTCCTCCAAATGGTCGGGATAGGCGCCGCAGGCAAAGCAGAAATTCTGATATACCAAAATGCCGTATTGGTCGCAAAGATCATAGACATAATCTTCATGATAGCGGTTGCCGTCCCAGAAGCGGATCATATTGAAATGCGCGTCTTTTGCCGCCTTGATCAGTTTATCGTGTTCTTTTTTTGTTACTTCGGCATAGATCTGATGCGTTTGAATATAGTCGGCGCCTTTGGCGTAAATCCGCTTACCATTGACAAAAAACGCATAGCGCCGGTGATTTTCCTTGAACGCGGTCATATCAACACTTACCGTGCGGATACCGGTGTTGACGCTCTTTTCGTCTTGATAACCGTACATATTCACAGCTCTGACCGTGGCGCAATACAAATTCTGCTCGCCGTAACCGTTGGGCCACCAAAGTTCCGGATGATCGAGTGTGAAATTGAAGTTTACAAAATTACATCCTGTCTGAGCAAGAAAGTCTCTTTTTTCGGTATGTACGACTTTTCCGTCCTTCTCCAATGTGAATTCGGCAGTAATCTCTCTTGCGTAATTTCTCTCGCGGCTCTCGATTTCGGCTTCGACCAAAAGGTCTGCCTTATCATCATGAAGAGCGAGCGTTTCCACGCGCACATCACGCACAACGACCTCTTCCAAAAAATCGAGGCGCACTTCTCCTGCAATACAGCATGTGGCAAGGCGCGGAGCCTGATCCCAACCGAAGACATGCTGCGGTTTGCGCAAAATCGTGCGGCGATCTTCGCCCCTTCCCTCCCGGCGTGAGCGAAACTCGCAAGCGACAAAGTCACGCACGGCGTTCACATCTTCATCTTTGACACAGTCAATGCCCGTTGTGAGGCGAACGAGCAGCGTATTCTCCCCCGCCTTCAAATGCGGCAGAATATCCTTTTGAAAGGGATAAAATGCACTTGAATGGTGTCCGATATAGTCGCCGTTGAGAAACAGATCCGCGTGTATATCAAGCGTTTCAATAAACAGTTCCGCACCGAAGCATTTGAGTTCCTCTTGCATCACGGTGAATTTTTTCAAAAACCACCAGGAGCGTTTTTCCACCCATTCGCATTCAAACGAGCCATCACCCACAAACGGATCGGCGATCTTGCCCTCGCGCACGAGAACAGTATGTACATCGCACGGAACCGACGGAACTTTCATCCATCCGTCGGTTTTGGAAAGCATTTGCAACGCGTTATCTCTGGTGACATAAAGCGGCTGCTCGGCAAGCAGCCAATTTTCAGAAAGTGATTTTCTTATCATAACAAATTCCTTCATCGGCAAAGAAAAAAGGGATGACCGCATCGGCGATCAAGGGGTAAAATACCCTTTGATCGCCGCATTGCGATATTTCCCTGAATTTCTTATGTGTTTTTACTTGTGATTGGCGTTATACCAAGTGTCGTAAGCGCTTTGAAGCAATTTGGTAAGTTGACCGGCACCTGCCTTATCCAGACTGTCGAGATAACCTGCCCAATCGGCATTGATATCTCTCTGACCGGTGATCCACTGTGCTTCGCGTTCCTGAATGATGTTGTAAACATCGGTACGAAGCATATTGATCTCATCGTTTACCTCAGTTGTATAATACGGGCGAGGCCAAACCTCGGGATTGACATCGTCTCCGTACATTTCGCAAACATCGCCTGCCTTGGAAAGAGATGCGGAAAGCCAGACTTTGCCTGCATCATAGTCTTCCTTTGCGCGCAGATAAATGAAACCGCCGCCGAACAAACCTGCCATGATCGGACTGAGTTTTTCGTTCTCCTCGCTTTGTTCGATCGTAACCGGAAGCATATTGATACTGCCGTCTTCCTTGAATTCATAAATCGGCGTATAACCCGGGATATCCTTATCGGACTCCAAACCGTAATACATACCGATCATCGCTTCCTGCGAATACATCTGATCGAGCCATGCCAGCGCGATCTCGGGATGTTCACAGTTTTTGGTCACCGTAAAGGTATTCTTATAGCCGAGATAACCGGGATTAAAATATGCGCAGGGCTTGTAACCCTTGTTTGCAGGATACTTGACCGCCTCTATCTCTTTGGCATAAGGCGTCGAATCGCTCAAAGAGATCAAGCCGAATGTGGCACCCCATTGCTGTGCTGTCATATTGTTCAAGCGGTTGCTGAAACTCTCCGAGTTGGCGGTGTAGAGTTCCGACCAAAGGAGACCTTCTTTGTACCACGAAGCAATCGTTTGGATGGCTTCCTTATAAGCATCCATCGTCGGAGCAAGAGAAACCTTACCCTTTTTAACAACGCAGTAAGAGTCCAGTGCGCTGTCTTTCGTTGCCAGCCCCCACATACCGAGGCAAGCCTGCACCGTCGAATAGGGGTTTGCGGCGCTGGTGGCAATCAACAAAGGAATTTCGTCGCTTGTATTGCCGTCGCCGTTCATATCGTTATCGCGGACATAGCGCAGATAATCGGTAAAGCCCTCGATCGTGGAGATATCGGCGCCGGACTGCTTCACCCAGTTTTTGTTGACCATCAAGGGACTTTCCAGACAGCCGGACGAATTCATATCAATTCGCGCAACAGAGTAAATGTGACCGTCGGGCAAAGTCATCGTACCGATGGCTTCGGGCAGGTCTTTTAAGCCGCGATTGTTGTAGTTGGGCATCAGTTCGGGGCTTTGGATGTAATCTTCGATCGGAATAAGGAAGTTTCCGTAAGCAAGGTCGGTCAACAGCGAGTCATTGAGCACGCCAATAATGACATCACCGTATGTACCGGCAGAAAGCATCGCGTTTAGCGTGGTGGTCGGCTCATCACCGAGCGGCACGAGTTCCACTTTGACATTGGTGTCTTTGACGAGTTTCTGATAGTAGGTGCTCTTCTCCAACTTTTCCTGAGAAGCCGTGCCCTTTACCATCACGCGAAGGGTATAGGTCTCTTCCAAGGGGAATTTGACTTCGGCAATCTTGCTTTTTTTGGTGTCTTTACCGCCGTCATTTTTGGCGCAACCGGTAAAAAGTGCGGCAATCATAACAAAAGCCAACGCGAGAGATGCAAATCTTTTCATATTCTTCATCATCGTTCCTCCATTTTGGTATTTTTTCCGTTGCAAATTTTTCCTGCTTTTCTTTGATATGCAACAGTTTCCTTTATTGTAGCAAATCTCCTTGGAATTTGCCTTGACATTTCGGACGATTATTAGTATAATTCGGACATGAAAATTCTTCACATTCTGAATATGCGGCGATATGATGATCTGCAATTTTCTTTCGACCGTGTGAGTCCAAAAGCAGATTACGAACTCCACACGCACGATTATCATGAATTGGCGATCATTATATCGGGCAGTGCGGTCAATTCGACTAACGGTTTTTCCTTCGACATTGAACCGGGCGATGTTTTTTTGGTTGAAAAAGGAGCAGCCCATGAAATTCGCGATGTCGACAGTCTGAAACTGTATAATATCGGCTTTGACCACAACACCATCCGCCGCATCGGGCCTGACCTTTTGCAGATGCCCGGTTTCCAGGCACTTTTCCAAATGAATCAAAGCCGTGATCCCGATCGCTACCGATTGCACCTTAACGACGAGGAATTGATCAAAGTCAAAACTCTTTTGGACGAGATGTATGCCGAATATGAAGCGCATTCCCCCGGCTTTCAAACGCTTCTCATCAGCGACTTTTCAAAACTCCTTGTCCTCCTCTCGCGCAGTTACAGCCAAGCCGTCGATGATAAAAGTTCGCTTTGTATCGCACGCGCGCTTGCCAAAATGGAGCAGGATTACGCCGGAACGGTCTCGATCGCAGAACTCGCTGCGTCGGTCAATCTCTCGGAGCGGCATTTCCGCAGATTATTTGAAGACATTTGTCACGAGTCTCCGGCGACTTATCTGATGAATTTGCGCATCAAAGAAGCAGAACGCCTGCTCATTATGACTACCCAGAGCATCACGGAGATCGCGTCGACCTGCGGATTTTACGACTGCAATTATTTCAGCCGTCTTTTCCGTCAACGCTTCGGACAGTCTCCAAGTGCCTATCGAAAAAATCGCGCGATACGCCGATAAGATAAAATCTGATCTTTGCAAAAAACAACCGTTTTTCTCAAAAAACGGTTGTTTTTTTATGACCTGCAAAAGGTATTTTACTTATTTGCTTTTACGACATGGCGAAGACAGCGTCCGATGGCTCTTAGGAAACGGCAAAACTGATATTGCGCATACAAAATAGCGGCTCGGATCGGATAAAAATCGCACCACAGATGCACATAGCAAAGGTACTTTTTGTCCGTCACCCGAATATGTCTGCCATTTCGGACAACACCTGTCAGCACACCGAGTATCTGCTCATCGGTGATACCGTACTCTTTGCGAAAGCAGTGATCGCCTACGATCACATAGTCTTTTGCTCTGACTTTGATGATGCGATGCAGAACATAACGCTCACCTGTTTTATAAAGGACGGCATCGTATTTTTTGCAGCGCTCCGGACCTTTTTTCCGGATTTCCATGACATCTTTTCCCTGTCGGAGCAAGGGCATCATGCTGGTACCGACATTGGTATAAGCAAGAAAACCGTTTTGCTCCAGCACTTCTTCAAAAGACATCTCAGATCTCTCCTGCGTGTTCACTTTGCGCTCTCCCTATTCATACAATTAATTATGTAATAAAAGTATTTTCTGCTACTAACTTATCATCAATATATCGTTCAAATTTTCCACCTAGTAAAATTCCATTACTATAATCATGTTCATATATTTCAAGACATACTGTATCAACGTTTAATGAAAATTCTTTAACTTTTTTTCTAAAAAGTTCATCTGTTACGTAAATTGTAGCTTTAAAAGTAACATTTAAATCATTTTTATCTTTTGAATTTATAATATGATATTCTACTTTATATTCTTCGTTTTTATCTAAATAACTATTAATTCTTTCTTGTATTTTTTTAAATTGATCTGAAATGTTATAAATATCTTCGCTTCTTTTAGTCATAAAATCCTCCTCAGAGATCTTCCTCGATCTCTTCCATGATCTCTTGCCACTCTTCAAATCTGTGTTTTGCAATATAAGGCTCTGTCATCATGATCAAAAATGTAACGCCGAGAAATGCCGCCATATAGTATTTCAAACTAAGCGGCGCATAAGTAAGCATCCTGACTCCGATCAGATTGACCGTAACGCGAAACGCCCACAAAAACAAATCGCGGCTCATAAGCAAATACGATAAACCGTAGATAACACAAAAAACAAGAAAAACGGCAAGTGCCTGAATATGATAGAATTTCAAAGAATAACTGCAATGGCGGCATATTTTGGAAAATATAAATACATAGTGCCAATACACGCCCAAGAGCAGCAGTTCGAAAAGGCAAAAAACCACCCGGCAAAGGCGTTCGTTTGCGATCAAGCCAAAAACTCCCGTATTGACGATAAATTTATACACAATAGAAATCAAAACCGTCGCCGCAAGAAAAATCAGCGTTCGAATGAAAATTTCATATAGCATCACCCAAACAGTCGGCGGCTGTATATATGTATGATGATGTGTCGCTTTTTTATTTTCCGTGATTTGCTCATCCATGACCGGAACTCCCCTCTTTGTATTTCTTTTCGCTTTCTCAGTCAAAGCGCATAGTGCTGTTGATGCCGAGGAGGTTGTTGCTCTCTTCCGTTTCGATATCTTTGCCGGTGGTGAGTCCGAAACTCGTGACAATGATATTCTCCGCAGAAAAGGTCACGATCTCTACGATCGGTTCTTTATATTCTTTCATTGCT
>JAZUIU010000065.1:0-1960 GCA_045642405.1 Oscillospiraceae bacterium | reverse complement strand
CATTTGCAGGCAAGCCTGGACGGTTGCATAGGGAGAACCGGAAGAGGTAGCGAGCAGGAAGGGAACTTCATCATTGGGGTTGCCGTCACCGTTCATATCGTTGTCACGAACGAAACGGAGATATTCGGTGAAACCGTCGATGGTGGAGATATCAGCACCGGACTTCTTGACCCATGCGGTGTTGACGACCAGGGGAGATTCCAGATAAGCGGCGGGGTTGAGGTCGAGGCGGGCGAGAGAATAGATGTGATTGTCGGGCAAGGTCATCGTACCGACAACATCGGGATTGTTGTCCACACCGCGTTCATTGTAGTTGGGCATCAGGTCGCGGTCAAGGATATAGTCTTCGATTGGGGTAAGGAATCCGCCGTAAGCCATATCGGTGAGCAGGGAGTCAGTCAGAACACCGATGATCGCATCGCCGTAAGTACCGGCGGAGAGCATGGCGTTCAAAGTGGTGGTGGGTTCATCACCGAGGGAGACCAATTCGATTTTGACATTGGTTTCTTTGAACAGATCTTGATAGAATGTGCATTTTTCAAGTTTGGCTTGATCTTTGGTACCGGTGACCATCAGTTTTATGGTGTAAGTTTCTTCGAGCGGGAATTTGACTTCGGGGACATTGCTGTTGTGGTTTTTCTTGTCATCGTTGCCTGCACAACCGGTGAGGGTGGCGAGGAGCATCAAAGCGGCAAGAAAGAGAGACATAAGCTTTGTGAATTTTTTCATAATTTCCTCCTCCATTTACTGTTGATCTGCCAAGGCAGAAAAACGATAAGTACATTTGGCTTATTACAAATGTATCTTCTATTATTATAAATGTAAAAGCAAAAAATGTCAATGATAAAAATTTAACCGGCAATCGGATGAGAAAAAACGCAAGAGAAAAAAATAGCAACGGGTTTGACAAAAAGCACAAAAAAGAGTGGAAAGATTTCTCTTTCCACTCTTTTATAGAATGTTAGATTACTTCTTGTTGGCACTTGCCCAGGTGTCATAAGCGCTTTGGAGCAAGTCGGTCAACTTGGAAGCACCGGCATTTTCCATCTGCTTCTTGTAGGAATCCCAGTCCTTGTTGATGTCGGACTGACCGGTGACCCACTTGGCTTCATACTGGGTGATGATGTTGTAAACATCCGTGCGGATCACGCCGATCTCGTCATTGACTTCCTGAGTGTAGTAAGGACGGGGCCAGATCTCGGGATTGATGATATCCTTGTACTCTTCGTAGGATTTGAGTTTCTTTTCATAGGTGGCATCGAGAATGATGTGACCGTCTTCATAGTCTTCCATCGTACGCAGGAAGATATAAGAGCCGCTGACGCAATCGGCAAACGAGGGAGCGAGCTTTTCGTTGGCATCGGACTGCTCGGGAGTCATGCTGGGTTCCCAGTTGACCTTGCCGTCCTTGATGGTGTAACGCGGCGTGTAACCTTCGATGTCGTTGTTGCTGACGGGACCGTACATCGCAGCCAAAGTGCCGTCTGCGGAGTAGATCTTATCGAAGTATGCCAACACGATCTCGGGATGCTCGCAGTTGTTGGTGATGGTGAGCGTGTTCTTATAGCCGTTATAGCCGGGGTTGAGATAAGCGCAAGGATTGTAACCCTTGACGCTCGGGAGCATAACAGGCTGAATGTCGTCAGCATAAGGAACGGAAGCGCTGAGGTGGATGGCACCGAAGGTAGCACCGAACTGGCAGGAAGTCATGTTGTTCAAACGAGCCTTGAAACTTTCCTGGTTGGCGGTGTAAATTTCGGACCAGATCAAACCTTCTTTGTACCAGGCGGCGACCTGAGCGATGGCTTCCTTATAAGCGTCCATCATCGGAGCGAGGGAAACTTTGCCCTTCTTGACCACGCAGTAGGAGTCCAAAGCGGAGTCCTTGGTGGCAAGTCCCCACATTTGCAGGCAAGCCTGGACGGTTGCATAGGGAGAACCGGAAGAGGTAGCGAGCAGG
>JAZUIU010000064.1:0-24792 GCA_045642405.1 Oscillospiraceae bacterium | reverse complement strand
ATCCCGAAGAACATACTTTCGTATTTTCAAGGGATTTAACGCACAGTTGGGAAAAATCAGCCTTGATAAACCATGCAGAGTTCGACTCCCTTCAGCCTAAGCGATCGCGAAAAACGAGTCGCAATTCGTCGATCGCTTCATGGACTCGATGCAGGAAGCGGACAGCGTCTGCGTGCTGGACACCGGCTCAACAGACGGCACGCTTGAAAAACTGCGCGCACGCGGTGCGATCGCGGAGCGTGAGATCATCACACCGTGGCGTTTCGATGCGGCGCGCAACCGCTCGATGCGCCTCATTCCGCATGAGACGGACATCTGCGCCTGCATCGACCTCGACGAGGTCTTTCAAAGCGGCTGGCGCGAAAAATTGGAAACCGCCTGGCGAGAGGACACCACACGCGCCCGATACCGCTACACATGGAGTTTTCGTCCCGACGGCAGTGAAGGGCACGTTTTTTGGACGGATAAAATCCACAAAAACGGTGTTTACCGCTGGGTAGGCGCCGTACATGAGACTTTGCAATACACCGGAGAAGGACAAGAAGTTTTCACCGATGCCGAAGGCGTACAACTCGACCACCATCCCGATGAGCGGAAATCACGCGGACAGTATCTGCCGCTTTTGGAACTTGCCGTCAGGGAAGATCCGCACAGCGACCGCAACCGCCACTATCTGGGCAGAGAGTATATGTTTCACGGCAAGTGGCAACAGGCGATCGAAACGCTTCTTTATCACCTCTCCATGCCCGAGTCAAATTGGGCGGATGAGCGTGCGGCATCCATGCGCTTCATCGCCCGTTCCTACGATGCACTAAGTGAACGCAAAGAAGCCGAACGATGGCTTTTGCGTGCCATCGGGGAAGCACCGCATCTGCGCGAAGGGTACACGGACTACGCCATGCACCTTTACCGGGAGGAAAATTGGGCGGGAGTTGCCTTTTTTGCCCTGCGTGCATTGGAGATCACCGAGCGTCCGCGCACCTATATCTGCGAAGCGGATGCCTGGGGCTCTTTGCCCTATGATCTTGCGGCGCTTGCCTTTTATCATTTGGGGCAGTATGAAATGGCTTTGCAATACGGCACAAAAGCCGCAGAAGCGGACAAAAGCAACGAACGGCTAGCGCAAAATCTTGCATTTTACCGTCGGGCAAAGGGATAAAAGGACTTTACATTTCGGCGTTTCTCCTTTATAATATTTCCGAACAAGTAAGGGGGAAACGCCGTGTCACATTTTGACAGTTACCGCGCACTCGGGATCGACAAAAAGACGGAAGCGTTCGGAAAACGCATCCTCGACACGATCCGGGGGCAATTTGATACGATCGACGCCGTCGCCGAGCAAAACCAAGCCAAAGTCTTATCGGCGATGCAGAAAAACCGCGTCTGCGCCGCGCATTTTGCCGCGACCACGGGTTACGGTTACGACGATGACGGCCGCGACAATTTAGAGCGCATCTATGCCGACACATTCCACACCCAAGCCGCGCTCGTCCGTCCGCAGATCACCTGCGGCACACACGCACTTGCCGTGGCGCTGGGTGCAAATCTTCTGCCGGGTGACGAACTGCTCGCGATCTCCGGCAAGCCGTACGATACGCTCGAAGAGGTCATCGGGCTTCGTCCGAGTGCCTGCTCGCTGATGGAATACGGCGTCACCTACCGCCAGGTCGATCTGACGAAAGACGGGCATTTGGATCTTGCGGCGATCGCGGATGCCATCTCACCCAAAACCAAACTCATCCATATCCAGCGTTCCAAAGGCTATTGTCCCCGTCCGACGCTCTCGGTCAAAGAAATCGGCGAGGCGATCGCCGTATGCAAGCGGAAATCAAGCGATGTGATCGTCATGGTGGACAACTGTTACGGCGAATTTGTCGAATTGCAGGAGCCGAGCGATGTCGGTGCGGATATGATCGTCGGCTCGCTGATCAAAAATCCCGGCGGCGGTCTTGCCCCCATCGGTGGCTATATCTGCGGCACGAAACCATGTATCGACCGCTGTGCCTACCGTCTCAGCGCACCGGGACTCGGGCAGGAAGTCGGCGCAAATTTAGGCTTGATGCCGTCTCTTTACCAGGGATTTTTCCTTGCGCCCACCGTGGTCTCCGGCGCACTCAAAGGTGCGGTGTTCGCCGCCGCGTGCTATGAAGCCCTCGGCTTTTCCGTTCTGCCCTCTTCCAAAGAGGAGCGGCACGACATCATCCAATGCGTCATGCTCGGAAGCGAAAAGGCGATGCTCGCATTTTGCAAGGGCATCCAATCCGCCGCCGCCGTAGACAGTTACGCAACGCCCGTTCCGGCGCCGATGCCCGGCTACGATGCACCCGTCATCATGGCAGCCGGTGCCTTCGTCCAGGGCAGTTCCATCGAACTTTCCGCCGACGGCCCCGTCCGTCCGCCCTACGCTGTCTATTATCAAGGTGGTCTCACCTGGGCGCACGCCAAGATCGGCGTACTGCTGAGCGTGCAGAAAATGGCGGATGCCGGACTGATCACATTATGAGAAAATCACGGATGAGAAATCATCCGTGATTTTTTTATGAAATCAGCCAATCGGGACGCGAGCGTTTCTGAATACCCGAAACGATACCCATTGCCGCGAAAAGCGTCACGATGGATGAGCCGCCGTAACTGAAAAACGGCAAGGTCAAACCGACCACGGGCAAGATGAAAAGGCACATTCCGATATTCGCCGCCGCCTGGAATAAAAGCATTGCCGCCATGCCGACGCAGACATAACTCTCCATCTTCGTGCTTGCGTTGCGTGCCACGATCAGACAGCGGAAAATGATCGCAAGCAGCAGCGCGATGATGAGAAGACAGCCCAAAAAGCCCAATTCCTCACCGCAAACGGAGAAAATGAAGTCCGTCTGACGGGCAGGAAGGCTTGATTTATAAGGTGATTGCGTTTGCATTCCTTTGAAAAGTCCCTGTCCGGAAAAGCGTCCCGAGCCGACGGCAAGAAGGGCGCGCGATTGCTGCCATCCCTTGCCCAGGGGCTGATAGGTGTGGTCGAAAACGACCAAAAAGCGGTCGCGCATATATTGCGGCAGCAGATCGAGTTTCCAAACGGCAACCGCACCGACCGCCACCGTTCCGAGTCCGATGGCAAACCAGCGGTACGCCATCTCCGCGGCAAATGCCATGCAGAGAAAGACGAACACATAGACCAATGCGCTTCCGGCATCGGACGAGATAGCATAGATCAAAAGCACCATGAAAACCGTATGCCCCACGGGAAAGATCACATTGCTCAATCGCACGAGAGAGCCGGGACGGTTGCGGAAATAGTCGAGCTGACGCGCCAGAAGAAGGATGAAACTGACCTTGACGATCTCCGCCGGCTGGATATTGACCGGCAGAAACGGAAAATCGAGCCAGGCGCGGTTTCCCGTGCCGCCTTCCACACCGAACGGCGTGAGCAAAAGCAGGATAAAGGCGACATTGAAGATCAAAAGCGGTTTCCATTTCTTCGAAACACCTGCCAGATCCACGGAGGAAAAGGCAAAATACAAAATCACGCCCAAAAACCAGCCTGCGCCCTGCGTGATGATATAGCGATACGAGTGCATGAAGCGTGTAGCGCTCGCAATGAGCAAAATGCCGTAAAATGTCGCGGCGGTGCAAAGTCCGAGCAGGATCCAATCCGCCTGCAACACCACATCGTGCAGAAAACCTCCGATCCGGCGAAACATCCCTTTCCCTCCTCTTTTGTTATTTTTTGTTAGTATACCACAGAAGGCGCCGCGTGTAAACAAAACATTTTTTGACAAAAAACGCAAAAGGGAATTGTCAACGCCTTTCCTTTGTGTTATAATACCATCGGTTTGAGAAGGGAGTGGAGAAAATGCAGTTGATTTCAAACAGCACCGCCGAAACGGAAGCGTTCGGCGAGCAGTTGGCATCCTCTCTTCTGCCGGGGACGGTTTTGGCGCTTTGCGGCTCTTTGGGCGCAGGCAAAACCGCATTTACGCGCGGTTTGGCACGCGGTCTCGGCTTTACGGGGCGCGTTACAAGTCCCACTTTTACCATTGTCAACGAATATGAGGGCACGATCCCTTTGTTCCACTTTGATCTCTACCGTCTCTCCTCTTGCGACGAACTTTTCGACATCGGTTGGGATGACTATCTCGCACGCGGCGGCATCTGCGCCGTGGAATGGAGCGAACGCGCAGGCGAAGCATTGCCCGAAGATACGGTCTTTGTGGATATACGGCATGACGAAGCGGACGAAAACCGCCGCACGATCACCGTGACGGGAGGCGATTTTTCATGATGATCCTTTCTTTGGAGTCTTCGGCAAAAAGTGCCTCCGTCGCCCTGACGAAAGACGGCCGTGTGATCGCTTCCGCCTTTCAATGCACAGCACTCACCCACAGCCGTACACTGATGCCGATGGTGGATGCCATGCTGAAAAATGCGGAGATCGCCATAGAGGAGATCGACGCTTTTGCCGTTGCCGCAGGTCCCGGCTCTTTTACGGGGCTTCGCATCGGGATCGCCGCGCTCAAAGGTCTCGCCTGGGCGACGGACAAGCCCTGTTTCGGCGTTTCCACGCTGGAAGCCATGGCGTACAATATGATACAAAACGACGCGCTTTTGATCTGTGCGATGGATGCGCGCCGCGGACAGATTTATAATGCGCTCTTTGAGGCGAAAGACGGCAAATTGACGCGTCTTTGCGACGACCGTGCGATCGCGCTTTCGCTTTTGGCGGAAGAACTGAAAGAAAACCCCATGCCCAAGATCGTGCTGGGAGACGGCGGTGAACTTTGCCAATCGTTTTTGGCGGATGCCGGCATCGTTTGCACTTTGGCAAAAGATCCGCTCCTTTATCAGAATGCGATCGGTGTATCGCTTGCCGCCGAAGATGCAAATGCACGCGGTGAAGCCAAAACGGCGCAGGAACTTCTGCCGTTTTATCTGCGTCCTGCCCAGGCGCAGACGCTGGCGGAGCGAAAAGAAAAAGAAAAATAAATTTTATTTGGAGGATATAAGCAATGTACAACCATGAAAATGTCCATGTCATGGACCACCCCCTCGTTGCGCACAAACTGACCATCATGCGCAGCAAAGAAACCAGCGTTAAGGATTTCCGTGAATTGGTCTCCGAGATCGGTATGCTCATCACCTATGAAGCCACGCGCGATCTGCCGCTTGAGCCCAAAGCCATCGAAACGCCGATCTGCAAATGCAATATGCCCACGCTGGCAGGCAAAAAGATCGCCGTTGTCCCCATTTTGCGCGCCGGTCTCGGTCTGGTGGACGGTGTACTGCGCATGATCCCCTCCGCCCGTGTCGCCCATATCGGTATGTACCGCGATGAGATGACGCTGGAGCCTCATGTCTACTTCTGCAAAACGCCCAAAGATATCGCCGAGCGCGACATTCTGATCGTCGATCCGATGCTTGCCACCGGCGGAAGTGCCGCCGCCGCCATCGCCGAAATGAAAAAACGCGGCTGCCGCAACATCAAACTGATGGTCCTCGTCGCCGTTCCCGAAGGCATTGAGCGGGTTCTGAGCGAACATCCCGATGTGCAGATCTATTGCGGCGCAGTGGATGACCACCTCAACGAGCGCGGTTATATCGTTCCCGGTCTCGGCGATGCAGGCGACCGTATCTTCGGCACGAAATAATTACAAAAAATTTACAATTTGTTCTTGCAGTTTCATCTTATATCGTATATAATAAGTGGGTACACTTTGATTGAGTGTACCCACTTTATGTAATACCGTTCCGATCAAAGGAACAAAGAGAGGAATTATCAACTATGAGTGCTTCAAGAGAAAAACGAACCCGTCAGGATTTGCAATCTTCCGGTTATGTGGACCCCCGCATCGCCGAAAAGCAGAAAAAGCAAGCCGCAGACCGCCGCTCCAACACATGGATCACCGTCGGCATCATCGTATTCGTACTGATCGCCGCCGCTTTGATCGCTTGGAACTCCGGCGTTTTCAAAAGACCTGTGACCGCTTTGACCGCCGACGGCGAAGCGTACACCGTGCAGGATATGAACTATCATTTCTTCACGGCATACAGTAATTTCGTCAACAATTACAACGACAATCTCGAAACATTCGGTCTGGACACCAATACCGATCTGCGTGAGCAGTCCTGCCCCTTCGGTGAGGATACCACCTGGTTCGACTATTTCCGCAATCAGGCCGCTGACAATCTCGCCAAATCCGCCGCTCTTTACCACAAGGCTCAAAAAGAGGGTTTTGAGGATAAGGATGCCGTCAAGGAAGCTTTGAAGGATGCCTGGGCGACCATCGACCAGTATGCCGCAAGCAACAAGACCTCCCGTGCCACCACCTTGCAGATCCTCTTCGGCAGCGGTATGACGGGCAAGATCTTCGAGCGCAATGTCACGATGGAAGCCATCGTCGCGGCATACAGCAACCAATATCTCAACTCTTTGGAATTCACCGACGAAGACTATAACGCCGCTTACGAAAAAGCACCGGCAGACTATCAGGCAGCCGCCGCGGATTACATCTACTTCACTCCCGAAACGACCGAAGATGGCGATGAAGATGCCGCCGCTGCCGCTCACGATGCGATCAAGGAAAAAGCAGAGAGCGCCGTCAACCGCTACAAAGCCGGCGAAACGCTCGAAGCGATCGCAGCCGATCTCGGCGGCACCTACGAAACGAGCACCGGTCTTTCCAATAACACCGGTGCATTCTCCGATTGGCTCTTTGATGCCGCCCGTCAGGATGGCGACATTGCCGCGATCGACGGTGAGACCTACTATATCACCGCTTTGTTCCACGGTGTGGCGCGCAACGATTTCCATGCAGTCAGCGTCCGCCATATTCTCGTGGAAGATGAAAAGACCGCAAATGATCTTTTGGCGCAGTGGGAAAAGGGTGCAAAGACGGAAGACTCCTTTGCCAAACTCGCAACGGACAACTCCACCGATCCCGGCTCTTCTTCCAACGGCGGTCTCTATGAGGGCGTGATCCCCGGCGCAATGGTCGCCGAGTTCAACGACTGGTGCTTCGATGAAGCGCGCAAAGCCGGCGACACCGGTATTGTGAAGACCGACTACGGTTACCATGTGATGTACTTTGTCGCGAAGAACGCGCTTCCCTATTGGCAGGAACAAGTTCAGATTTCTTTGAAGAATGACGCATATCAGACCTGGTATACCGAACAGACCAAGGATGCCAAGTGGGAACAGGGCGAAGGCTTCGACAGCATTTGGCACTGATGTAATTTGAAAGAAAGCCGGTCTTAAATGACCGGCTTTCTGTTCGATTTTGACAGTCGGTGCCTATACGACAGACTGAAAGAGGATATACTATGGATTATTTGATCCGTACCCGTATGCTGCTGGGCGACGAAGCCATGCAAATTCTGCGAAGAAGTCATATTGCCGTTTTCGGCGTAGGCGGTGTGGGCAGTTATGCCGCGGAAGCGCTGGCGCGCTCCGGCATCGGCGAACTCACGCTTGTGGATAACGACACCGTTGCCGTCTCCAATCTCAACCGTCAGTTGGAAGCCACACGCGATACGCTGGGGCAGAACAAAGTTGAGGCGATGGAGCGGCGCATCCGCTCGATCACGCCCGACATCACCGTGCACGCGCTTTGCGCTCGCTATGAGGCAGAAACGCGCGAAACATTCTTCACCGCGCACTATGACTACATCATTGACGCGATCGACACCGTTTCCGCCAAGCTCGACCTCGTGGAAACGGCGCAAAAGCGCGGCATCCCCATTCTCAGCGCATTGGGCACGGGGAACAAGTTGGACGCTTCCCTGCTCACCGTGACGGACATCGCCAAAACCTACAACTGTCCGCTCGCGCGTGTGATGCGAAAGGAACTCAAAGCGCGCGGCATTGATCATCTGCGTGTTCTCTTCTCCCCCGAACTTGCGCGAAAACCGCTTTTGTTGGAGCCTTTGCCGCAAGGTCGGCGCAGTCTGCCTGCCAGCGTGGCATGGGTGCCCGGGTGCGCAGGGCTGATGATGGCAGGCGATGTGATCACGCAACTGCTTGCAAGCAAGGGGGTAACGCCATGATTTTGCTCGGAACGATCGCCAATTCCGCCGCCATTGTGATCGGCTGTATTTTGGGCTTACTGCTCGGCAAAATTCTCTCGCGCCGATTCAGCAACGCATTGAGCAAAGCGGTCGCGCTTTGCGTCATCTATATCGGCATCAGCGGTATGCTTTCGGGCGAAAAGACGCTTGTCACCATTCTTTCCATGGTGTTCGGTGCTTTGCTCGGCGAGGCGCTTCGACTGGAAGACCGCATCCAAACTCTCGGACGCCGGCTTGAAAAGACGGTCAAAAAGAACGCCGATCCGAACGGCACAAAACAAAACTCCATCGCCGAAGGTTTCGTCTCCGCTTCCATTCTCTTTTGTGTGGGTGCGATGGCGATCGTCGGGGCGATGAATTCGGGCTTGCAGGGCGACCATTCCACGCTCTATGCCAAGGCGCTGCTCGACGGTGTGACCAGCCTGATCTATGCTTCGACCATGGGCATCGGCGTGGCATTTTCCGCGATCGCCGTCTTCTTCTATCAAAGCGCGATCACCATCTGCGCATCCTTCGCCGCACCGCTTCTGACCGAAGTGGTCATCAACGAAATGAAATGCGTCGGCTCGCTTTTGATTTTGGCGATCGGACTGAATATGATGGGACTGACCAAATTGCGCGTGATGAATTTCATTCCGGCAATGTTTTTCCCGATCTTGCTTTGTCTGTTCCTTTGATTTCTTGATACCAAAAACAGGAGGATATACTTATGTCTGTTGACCAATCTTATTTTGACGCGCTGGAAGCGCAAATTCCGCACGGCAAAGTCCGTACGCGCTTCGCTCCTTCTCCCACGGGCTATATGCACGTGGGCAATCTGCGCACCGCGCTTTACACCTACCTCATCGCCCGTCACGCGGACGGCACCTTCATTTTGCGCATTGAGGACACCGATCAGGGGCGCTTTGTGGAAGGTGCGACCGATGTCATCTACCGCACGATGAAAGAATGCGGCCTCATCCACGATGAAGGTCCCGATGTCGGCGGTCCCGTTGCCCCCTACATCCAATCCGAGCGCCGCGACACCTACGGCAAATTTGCCGAACTTCTGGTCGAACGCGGCGGCGCCTATTACTGCTTCTGCGAGCGCAGTGAAAGTGCCGAAGACTCCGGCGATTTCAACCGCGCGGACGATCCCTGCCGCACGCTCTCTTTGGAAGAAGCCAAAGCGCGTGTTGCCGCCGGCGAGCCGTATGTCATCCGCCAAAAAATCCCTCACGAGGGCACGACCACATTCCACGACGCTTCCTTCGGCGATATCACGGTGGAAAACAAAACGCTTGACGACCAGGTCCTTCTCAAACGCGACAAAATGCCGACCTACAACTTCGCCAATGTGATCGACGACCACCTCATGGGCATCACCCATGTCGTGCGCGGCAGTGAATATCTCTCCTCCGCACCGAAATATAACCTGCTCTATCAGGCTTTCGGTTGGGAAGTCCCCACCTATGTCCATTGTTCTCCGGTGATGCGCGATGCCCAGCATAAAATGAGCAAGCGCAACGGCGATCCGAGTTACGAAGACCTCAAAGCACAGGGTTTTCTGACGCCTGCCATTTTGAACTATGTGGCACTGCTCGGCTGGTCTCCGCGCGGCGAGCAGGCGGAAAAGGAATTTTTCACGCTCGATGAGTTGGTCGAAGCGTTCGACATTGCCGGTATCTCCAAATCTCCGGCGATCTTCGACATTGAAAAACTGACCTATTTCAACGCCAACTATATCCGCAGTCTCTCCCCCGAGGCATTTTGCGCGGTCGCCGCACCGACGATCGAATCCGTGGTCGGCACCGACCTGCCCACCGCCGAGATCGCCGCGCTGTTGCAGGCGAGATGTGAAAAGTTGACGGATATTGCCGAAAAGATCGACTTTTTCGCCGCTTTGCCCGAATACGATGTGGAATTTTACACCAACAAGAAGTCCAAGACCGATGCCGCCGTATCGCTCGATATGCTCCAAAAGGTCTTGCCGAAACTCGAAACGCTTCCCGAGTGGAGCAACGATGCCATTCACGATATGCTTGTCGCCTACGCCGAGGAACTGGGCGTGAAAAATGCCACGCTGATGTGGCCGCTTCGCATTGCCGCGGCAGGCAAATTGGTCACGCCCGGCGGCGCGGTGGAAATCTGCCATATCCTCGGCCGCGAAGAAACATTGCGCCGCATCAAAATCGGCATCGAAAAACTCTCCTGATAAGGAGGTCAAGATGAAAAAATATTGGCTTTGTTTCCGCGCCTTCTGGCAAGAGACATTGCATCGGCAATTTTGCCTCACGGCACTGCTCTTTTTTGCCGTTGCCGCGGTCGGATTTTTTGTCTGCCAACGCAATCCGCGGCTTATGGAGCGGTTGATGGATCTTTTGCACGCGGTGCTGGAAGCCGTCCCTGCCGAAGAAGCGCAAAGCAGTACGCAAACCGTCTCTGCACCTGCCGAGATCGCCATGTACTTTTTCAATAACGCCTACTCTTTGTTCTCCACGCTTTTGTGGAGCCTCGTTCCGTTTTTGAATTTGGCGGCGCTCTCTCTTTGCGGCAACGCTCTGCTGCTTGGCGGTTTTTCCTCTTACTCTTTGCAAGAGGGAATGTCTTTGCGTGCCCTTTTGCTCGGCACGCTGCCGCACGGCATTTTTGAGTTTGCCGCCATCGTCCTCACATGCAGTGCCGGATTGTACCTCTGCGGTGTGATCTCCGATCGCATCCGCCATAAAGAGGGCGCGGACACCATTCCCGAGGCATTTCAAAAATGTCTTTCGACCTTTTGGTGCGGTGTGCTTCCGCTTCTTTTGCTCGCAGCCTGCATCGAAACCCTGCTCACGCCGCTTTTACTATGATAAAAAAAGACGGTCTCTTTCAAGAGACCGTCTTTTTGCTATGCACAAATCGAACCACCAGACCGCATAAAAAGAACAATCCGCCATAGCCGAAGATCGGAAAGACTTTTCCGAGAATGCCGGAAAAACCGACAAAACTGCCGCAAAATGCCAAAACCGCAATGGAGATCAAAACGGCGGTTTTGTGTTTGCGCAGTTTCGGGATGCGCTCTTCCCCGTAGATCTGCAATGCCACGATGCTTGAAATGCTCACGCCGAACATCGCCAAAAGGAGCAGAAGTCCGTAGACATAGCCGAGCATCGGATGCAGTTTCGTCGCCAGCGCGACCATCGGCAGTTCCTCTTTGGTGCAGGGCAGATAGGTAAACATGGCGGTAAAAGAACCCAGCGCGATGACAAGCAGGGCAATGCCGCCGCAAATCACGCCGCGCCGCACTTTTTTCTCCTCCTGCACCTCAATACCGACCGGTGCAAAGACCGGAACGGCGCCGAAAACATTATACGACATAAAAAGCAGACTGCCGATCCACCAAAACGGCATCATCGGATTTTTTACCTCACTCGGCACGACCGTCCCGAACCCGTATCGGGAGAGCGCGGCAAACACCACGCAAAGTGTGATGAGAACGATAAGCGGCGTCAAAGCCGAATAGACATTGGCAATGCCGCGCAGTCCGAGCGATGCCACCAATACAGAAAGAATGCACATCGCGAGCGTTCCCAGCGCCGTCGGTATGTCGAAGAGTTGATGTAAAAGCGCACCGCACCCTGCGACCATCAGCGCGATATTGACAAAAAGCAGCACGGATGTTTCCGCCACGCAAAAGGTACGCAAAGCCGGAATTTTCCACGGGATCATCAGCCGATCCATTTCCACGATCTTGCACCGCTTGGCGCAAAGCATAATGATGATACCCAGCACCGTCATCAGCAAAACCGCCAAAAAGATACCGGGGATGCCGCCCAAGCCGTAGGACGCGAAAAACTGCCAGATCTCCTGCCCCGAAACATAGCCGGCGCCTAAAAAACACCCTGCAAACACCACCGCGATGCGCAGGGATGACCACTGTTTCATCTCTTCACCTCTTTTATGACGCCGATTTTACCCTATTTCCATTGCCCCGTCAACACTATTTTGCTTTTTTCCTTGAATTTTAATGACTTTTCTATTGTATTTTCTCACATTTGCGCTTATAATATGTTTTGTATTTTGAAAAAGGAGGTGCTTGATGTGAGCAAGACCTATATCCCCGAGGGTTATCATACCCCGTTATCCGTCTATGAAATGCAGCGCGCGATCGAGTTTATCAAGAGTAATTTTCAGGTGAATTTAAGTAATGCGCTGAATTTGCGCCGCGTTTCCGCACCTTTGTTCGTGGAGGAAAACTCAGGTCTGAACGATAACCTCAACGGTGTCGAGCGCCCCGTTTCTTTTGATATTCCCGATGTCCATGCCAATGCGCAGGTCGTGCAGTCGCTGGCAAAGTGGAAGCGTCTGGCACTTAAACGATATATGTTTAAGGTCGGCAAAGGACTTTTCACCGATATGAACGCCATCCGCCGCGATGAAGAGGTGGACAATATCCACTCCATCTATGTGGATCAATGGGACTGGGAAAAAGTCATCGCGCGTGAAGACCGCACGATCGAGTACTTAAAGCGCACCGTACGCGACATCGTTGCCGCCATTTCCGAAACGAATGACGCGCTCAATATCGCATTCCCGAGTTTGCACATTTCGCTTCCGCAGGATGTGTACTTTATCACCACGCAGGAATTGGAAGACCGCTTCCCCGATCTCACGCCCAAAGAGCGCGAAGATGCCATCTGCCGCGAAAAGGGCGTTGTCTTTCTCATGCAGATCGGCAAAGTGCTCAAATCCGGCAAAAAGCATGACGGCCGTGCGCCGGACTATGACGATTGGGACCTCAACGGCGATATTCTCTATTGGAATGAAACGCTCGGACGCTCGTTTGAGATTTCGTCCATGGGCATCCGCGTGGATGAAGCGTCCCTCTCGCGCCAGTTGGATGCGGCAAACTGCAACGACCGCCGCGCTCTCCCCTTCCATCAGATGCTCCTCGGCGGCGAACTTCCGCTCACCATGGGCGGCGGCATCGGGCAAAGCCGCCTTTGTATGCTCCTCATCGGTACGGCGCACATCGGCGAAGTGCAGGCGAGCCTGTGGGACGAGAAAACGCGCACCGAGTGCGAAAAGCGCGGCATATTGCTCCTGTGATATTGCAAAAAGGCTTGCTATCTTCCGATAGCAAGTCTTTTTTGCGCTTAACAGGAATGTAGGGGCGAACTGCGTTCGCCCGCAGAATTTCGTAATACTATAACGGGCGAACACAGTTCGCCCCTACGGCGGAGAAAGGTTGAGTGAAGAGGTCATTCGTAGGGGAGGGGCTTGCTCCTCCCGTGTGGGAAGACCTCATCCGTCATTTGCGGATTGCCACGCTTCGCTCGCAATGACGAGGAGGGTGCGGGAGAAAATGCACAAGGCAGTTTATACGCAGAAAACTGCAATGCAGAGGGGGGGTGGGTTTGCAAAGGAAGGGGGAAATCGCCCCCTTGCCTTTGCTCGTTTCAAGGGATGGGGTTTTAGGGGAAGGGGAAATCGAAATCCCCTTCCCCTAACGGACCTTTGGGCACTTTCCTTCCGCGAGGAAAGTGCCGCTTTTGTCCTCTCGCAAGGAGAAAAGTTATTTTTGCTGAAAATTAGAGAAACGGTAACGACCTCATCCGTCACTCGCTGCGCTCGTGCCACCTTCTCCTACCGGAGAAGGCAGTCGGATTGCCACGGCGGCAAAGCCGCCTCGCAATGACGAGGGGAAACGAAGATTTGCCAAAATCTTCGTCATTCCGAGGCAACGAAGTTGCCGTGGGAATCCGTAAAATTTTCTGCTTCTTTGCCTTTCCCTTAGGAGAAGGCAGTCGGATTGCCACGCTTCGCTCGCAATGACGATTTATGTTTCTCCTCATAAAATAACCGGTCCCTGCCGCCATTCCGTGCCGCCCTCTGCGGCGGAAAGATCGGGATAGGCAAGCGTATAGAGGTCGGTATATTTTGCCTCCTGCTCCATTAGCGCGACGGCTTGCGCCGAAAGTTTACGCACATCCGCCGGCTTGGTCAAAATCGGCAATGTTGCCGCGCTTTGCATTTTGCGCAAAATCTCTCTTCCTGTCGCCGTACTGCCGAGTACGCGCAGATAGGGGATCGGTTTTCGGCTCTCCTGCGGTAAAATCTGCAAATAGATGCGCAGCAGCATCCGCCGCAAATTGGCGTAGGCGTAGCGTTTGGTCTTTACGCCGTCAAGCAGTTCTTCCACACTGCGCGCAGTGCGGCTCACCTCGTAAAAGCGGTGATAGAGTCCTTCGTTTCCGCCGTCGTAAGCGGCAAAATCGTCCTCTTGCATCCCACGCAGTCTCGCCAAAATCGCACGCTGTGCCGCGCAAGTCAAAACGGGCGCTCTGCCTGCTTGCCGCTCGGCGGCAAAGCCCTGCGCCATACAAGCGGTCAACTGCCCGACATCCGCCCCCTGCGCCAACTGTTCGCGCAGGTCTTTCGCCGAATTTGTCCCGTTATGCGCCGTTTTGATCCGCGCAACGGCACGCGGCACGATGCGGCTTTTCGTCTCACGCAACGCCTTGCAGTATTCCACGCCCAAAATGTCGTTCGGCTCGCGCAAAACGGCGCTGTCCTGCCCGATGAGGTCGAAAAGCGCCGCTTCTCTTGCCGCGGCAAAGGAACAGCCGCTTTCGTATTTTTCGCGCAGAAGCGGCAAAAAGCGTTCGTCTTTTAAAGCATCCGCCGCGCGCAGAAGTTTTGCGGTGTCGGCGCATTCACTGCCGAACACCATTTCCTCCACCACGCCGCAGGCATTGAGGATCTCCACACCGCCGCGCGCAAAGGTTTCCGCCGAAGAAACGGCATAGGGCGTGGGCAGTTCCAGCACGAGATCGGCTCCGCCGCGCAAAGCCGCCTCGGTGCGGATATGCTTGCGGCAAATGGCAAAATCGCCGCGCTGGACAAAATTGCCGCTCATCACGCATACCACCGCCGCACCGCCGGAACGGCAGTTTTGCAGCCTGATTTCATGGAGTGCGTGAAATGGATTGAATTCACAGATCATACCGACGATTTTCATTGTTTTTTTCCTGCTTTATTTGTAAATTTTGGGTTGTGTTTACAAAATTATTTGTTATAATAAGAGGTAGCGTTTATATTGTATCTAAATTTCACCTTTCTTGCAAGAGTGAAAAAGAAAAAAGGAGAAAAAATCATGAACATTCTGGTTATCAACGCAGGCAGCTCTTCTTTGAAGTATCAACTGCTCAATCCCGCCACGGGCGACCTGCTCGCAAAAGGTCTTTGCGAGCGTATCGGCATCGACGGTAAATTTACCTACAAGCCCCAAGTCGACGGCAAAGAAAAACTCGACGCCGTGGATGTGGCAATGCCCACGCATAGCGAAGCCATTGCCACCGTTCTCAACGCTTTGGTCGACGCGAAAAACGGCGTGATCGCCTCGATGAAGGAGATCGACGCGGTCGGGCACCGCGTGGTGCACGGCGGTGAAAAATTCGCCGAATCCGTCCTCATCACCGACGAAGTGATGCAGGCGATCGAGGAGTGCAACCCCCTCGCGCCGCTTCACAATCCTGCCAACATCATCGGCATCAAGGCTTGCCAAAAACTGATGCCCGGCGTGCCGATGGTCGCCGTGTTCGATACCGCTTTTCATCAGACCATGCCTCCCGTGGCTTACACCTATGCCCTGCCCTATGAGTATTACGAAAAGGACAAGGTGCGCCGCTACGGTTTCCACGGCACTTCCCACAAGTATGTCGCCCGCCGTGCCGCCGCGATGCTCAACAAACCCATTGAGTCTTTGAAACTCATCTCCTGCCACCTCGGCAACGGCTCTTCCGTCACCGCCATTGACGGCGGCAAGAGCGTGGATACTTCCATGGGCTTCACACCGCTTGCCGGTCTCCCCATGGGTACGCGTTCGGGTGATCTGGATGCCGGTATCCTCGAATACCTGATGAATAAGTACAATATGAACATCGGTGAAATGCTCACGATCCTCAACAAGAAGTCCGGCGTGCAGGGCGTCAGCGGCGTCTCCTCCGACTTCCGCGATCTGACCGCCGCCGGCGAAAACGGCAATGCCCGTGCCGCGCTCGCCGTGGATATGTTCAACTACGGCGTGAAGAAACTCATCGGTGCTTATGCCGCCGCGATGGGCGGTGTGGATGCCGTGATCTTTACCGCCGGTGTCGGCGAAAACAGCGCCGATCAGCGTCTCGCCATCGCTTCCGGTCTTGAATTCATGGGATTGAAGATGGATGAAAACGCCAACAAGTGCCGCGGTGAAGAGCGCGTGATCTCCGCCGCCGACTCCAAGGTCAAGGTATTGCTCATCCCGACCAACGAGGAACTGATGATCGCGATGGATACCGCCGCTTTGGCAAAGTAAGATGAAAATTCTGCAAACCCCTGTCACGATCTGCGAAAATCCGCTGTCGCATTTTGCCTACTTCGCCTGGCCGACCGTAGGCAGATTGCCGGACGGCTCTCTTGCGTTTGTGTCGTCGGGTTTCCGTCTGCGCCATGTGTGTCCGTTCGGCAAGACCGTGATCGGTTACAGCACCGATGACGGCAAAACATGGACTTCTCCCACGCCTGTGATCGACACGGCGCTGGACGACCGTGACGGCGGCATCTGCACGGTGGGAAAGCGCGTGATCGTCACCTCTTTCAACAATACCCGTGCTTTCCAGCGCGGCAGGCTGAAAGAGGACGATGCCCTCGCTCCCCTCATCCAAGCCTATCTCGATACGGTGACGGATGAGGAAGAAGCGCGGTTTTTCGGCTCGACTTACCGCATCAGCGAGGACGGCGGTTATCACTTCGGTGCTTTGCACCGCGCACCCGTCACCTCTCCGCACGGACCGTGCGCCGCGCCAAACGGCGATGTCTTTTGGGTAGGCGTTCACATGGAAGCAGGAGTGGACGACCATGCGCTTCTTTGCTGTAAATTGGATCGCGAGGACCGCTTCTGCCCGATCGGCACACTTCCCTCTTCTCCCGATCTCTATCACGGCGCAACGCCTTGCGAACTGCACGCCGCCGTTTTGCCAAACGGTACGATTTTGACCGCCATTCGCGCGCAAAAAGGCGCGGAGATTTTGACCACTTATCTTTGTGAGTCGGAAGACGGCGGTAAAACCTGGTCTTTGCCGCGTCAGATCCTCGGTGACGATGACGGCGCTCCGCCGCATCTGCTGCCTTTGCCAAACGGCGATCTGCTCCTCTCCTACGCCTGCCGCGCCAAAGGGAGACGCGGCATCCGCGCCCGTTTGAGCCGCGACAACGGCAAAACATGGGGCGAAGAGATGCACCTTGCGGACAGCGAGACAGCCGATTTGGGGTACACCTCCACGGTCTTGCGCAAAGACGGCAGTTTTTTAAGCGTGTACTATGAAAATATCAACGGCATTGCCGTACTGCGGCAAGTCATTTGGGAAATCTGAATAAAAGGCGCTTCGGATCGCTCCAAAGCGTCTTTTTTTATCTTTTGCCGCCGAGTGCCTGTTCTAACTTTGCAAGTGCCCTCTTTTCGATGCGCGAAACATAGGAGCGCGAAATGCCGAGTTTCTGCGCGATCTCGCGTTGGGCTTTGGGGGCTCTTCCGTCCAATCCGTAGCGCAAAACGATGATCTCGCGCTCGCGCTCGGTGAGAACTTCGCGCACAAGTCGCCTGACCAGAATGCGGTCGTCCTTTTGCTGGATGTCGGCGCACATCGTGTCTTCCACGCCCACGACATCCATCAGATAGAGGGCTTCGCCGTCGCCGTCCGTATCGAGCGAGTCGGAAAGCGAAACTTCGCCCTGTAATTTCTTGCGTGCGCGGAAGTACATCAAAATCTCGTTTTCCACGCACCGCGCGGCATAGGTCGCAAGCCTCGTTCCCTTGTCGCTTTTATAACTGGATATGCCCTTGATCAGCCCGATCGTGCCCACTGAGATGAGATCGTCCTGCTCATCGGTCTGCGTATAATACTTTTTGGCAATGTGCGCCACCAAGCGCAAATTGTGCTCCACCAAGTGATTACGCGCCGCAATGTCGCCCTTTTGCGCCTTTTCGAGATAGATTTTTTCCTCTTCACTGCTCAGCGGTTTGGGAAAAGAACCGCTGCGGTCAGCCAAGTGCAAGGTCATGAAAATACCGTTTGTCAAGAGCCATAAGGCAATGCCGAGCATACTGCATCTCTCCTTTTGACTCAACCTATGCACTGACAGAATGTCCTTATACGAAAGAGTGTCAGACAATGCGGGCGAACACAGTTCGCCCCTACGGTGGGTATTTCCATAAAAAACGATGTATTCCACTATGTGGAATACATCGTTTTTTTATCCGATCACTTGCATGATGGCGTTGTAGAGTTCGTCGTAAGTTTCAAAGGCAGGCAATTCGGGGTGATCCTTCTTGATCTGCTCCGTGGAGCGGAACAAAAATCCCGCTTTGCTCGCTTTTATCATTCCGAGGTCATTATAACTGTCACCCGAGGCGATGGTGTCAAAGCCGATGGATTGCAGGGCTTTGACCGTGGTGAGTTTGGAGTTTTCGATGCGCATTTTGAAATCCGTGATCTCGCCGGACGGAGCGACCACCAGCGTGTTGCACAAAATCGTCGGCCAGCCTAATTTTTTCATCAGAGGCTTCGCAAACTGCGAAAAGGTGTCGCTGACGATCATCACCTGCGTCTTCTCGCGCAGACGGTCCAGAAATGCGCGTGCGCCGTCCAGCGGCTCGATTCTTTCGATCGTCTCTTGAATTTCGCGCAGTCCCAAACCGTGCTCTTTCAAAATACCCAGCCGCCAGCGCATCAGTTTGTCGTAATCCGGCTCATCGCGCGTGGTGCGTTTGAGTTCGGGGATGCCGCTTTCTTTGGAAAATTCGATCCAGATCTCGGGCACCAAAACGCCCTCTAAATCCAAGCATACAATATCCATATTTTCTCCTTACCACTCTTTTTGCGACACTTTTCGCATCACATAATCAAGCATTTCGTCTTTTTCGATCACATCTTTATGCCGCACCGTCTTCTCGCGCAGATTGGCGAGATTTTTCGGAACGGGTATGCCCGTCAGACGGGAAAGTTGCTCCATGACGGCAAACTCATCGCCTTCCGCCTTTTCGCCGATGCCCTCCAAAACGGCTGCCGGAAATTTGAACGGCGATGCCGTGGAGAGGATGACCACGGGATGATGCTCGGGGTGCGCTTTTTTATACTGCTGGGCAACATTCCATGCCACCGCCGTATGCGTATCGCACAGATACTGCTCGTTTTTCCAAACGCTGCCGATGGTCTCTTTGGTCGCCGCATCGTCACAGCAGCCTGCCCAAAAGATCGCTTTGAGTTTTTTGAAAAGATCCTCCGGCACTTCATATACGCCCTTTTCAGAAAGGTCGCGCATCAACTGCGCCACAAGCGTTTCATCGCCTGAGAGCAAAAAGAGCAGTCGTTCGAGGTTGCTCGAAACCAAAATGTCCATTGAGGGCGAGACCGTCTTGTAAAACGGACGGTTGCGGTTATAACAGCCCGTTTGCAAAAAGTCTGTGAGTATATTGTTGGCATTGGATGCGCAGATGAGTTTCCCTACGGGCAAGCCCATCTCACGGGCAAAGTAACCGGCTAAAATGTCGCCGAAATTCCCCGTTGGAACACAGAAATCGACCTTGTCGCCCACGGTGATCTTATGCTCGCGCACCAAATCGGCGTAGGCGCGGAAATAGTAGACCACCTGCGGTGCCAGACGCCCGATGTTGATGGAGTTCGCCGAGGAAAGGCGCACGCCTTTGCCTTCGAGCAGATGCTCGTCGTTGACTGCGGAGAAAATCCGCTTCACGCCCGTCTGCGCATCGTCAAAATTGCCTTTGACGGCGCAAACGCAGACATTGCTCCCCTCCTGCGTCGCCATCTGCGCACGCTGAACGGCACTCACGCCGCCGTCGGGATAAAAAACGATGATCTTCGTGCCCGGTACATCGCAAAAGCCTGCCATTGCCGCCTTGCCCGTGTCGCCCGAAGTCGCCGTCAGAATGACGATCTCATCGTCCACGCCGCATTTGTTCCGCGCCGCCGTCATCAATCGCGGCAGCATGGAAAGCGCCACATCTTTGAAAGCACTCGTCGGTCCGCGAAAGAGTTCCAGCACGGTGTCCTCGCCCACGCTGACCGTCGGCGTCAGTTCCGCCGTTTCAAATTTGCCGGCGTAGCCGCTTTGCACCAGCTGCGCCATCTCTTCTTCCGAATAATCGGGCAAAAGCGCGTGCAAAATCTTCACCGCCATCTCCTGCGTGTGAAGCGAAAGTACATCCTCCCAATCAAACGACATCGCCGCAAAAGAGGGCATACTGTAAAGACCGCCGTCGGGTGCAAGACCGCCCAGCACCGCCGAGGCGGAGTCCGTTTTGATAGCGGCATTTCGTGTGCTTTGATACTGCATTTCAAAAATCCTCCAAGAGTTTCGCGTTTTTTCAAATTTTTTTGCATTTTCTATTGATTTTTCACAAAACCTATGATATATTGTTTTCGCTCAAAAGTCAAGTGTTTTTCTCTCGTGGACTTTTCGGTGATTTTCACCAAATCTGTCCGTGAGATAGGGAAAGAAGGTAAAAAAACGATGAACATAGCATTACTCGGTTTCGGCACGGTCGGCTCGGCGTTTTACGCATTGGCGCAAAATCGCCGCGATCTGACGGTCACCGCCGTGCTTTCGCGCCGCGCCCGTCCGGAACTTTCCTGCACGGTGACGGCGGATTTTGACGAGATCTTGCGCGACAAGTCGATCGACACCGTGGTCGAGGTGATGGGCGGCTTGTCCCCTGCTTATGAATATATCACCGCCGCGATGCGCGCCGGAAAGAATGTCGTCACAGCGAACAAGCAGTTGATGTGCGCCTATTATGACGAATTGCTTGATCTGGCGAAGGAATGCGGCGTGAAACTGCGCTGTACTGCCGCCGCCGGCGGCGGTATCCCGTGGCTGACCTCGCTTGCGCGCGTCGTGAAGATGGACACGGTTTTCGCCGTGGAAGGCATTTTGAACGGCACTACTAATTATATGCTAAGTGCGATGACTTCGCAAGGGGCAAATTATCAAAATATTTTGCAGGAAGCCCAGCGTCTCGGCTACGCCGAAGCCGATCCCACCGCGGATGTGGAAGGTTATGACGCGCGGCGCAAGATCGTGCTTTCCGCCAACCTCGCCTTTGGTGTAAGCGTTTGCGAAGAGGACATCCCCTGCGTCGGCATTTCGCGCATCACGGATGAAGACATTGCCGATATGGCAAAAGAGGGGCTCACCTTCAAACTCATTGCCCATGCGGAAAAAAGCGGTGATCGCGTCGCGGCATTCGTCACGCCTACGCTCTTCCCCGTCACTTCCCCCGAAGCGCACACCGATGGGACGGGCAATCTCGTCACGCTCTATGCCAAAAAAATCGGCAAGCAGAGTTTTTCGGGTGCCGGAGCCGGCGGATATCCCACGGGGAGCAATGTGCTTTATGACTGCATCGCGCTCCGGGAGGAAACGGCTCTTTATTACACCGATGCGCACAAGCCCTGCGCGCTTGATCTTTCGCAGGCGATGTACCGGTGGTATATCCGCAGTAAGGTCTTCGTCGGCTTCACCGAAAAGATGAGTGCCGCGGACGCCTTCAAAAAATTTGACGAAATCCAAAAGAAAGACGCGCAGGCATTGCTCGCGCGTGTAGCGGAGGAAGCATAAAAATGTTGAAAGTATTGAAATTCGGCGGCTCGTCTCTTGCCGATGCCGAGCAGTTCGCAAAAGTCAAATCCATTGTGCAAAGCGATCCTGCGCGCCGCGTGGTGATCGTCTCCGCGCCCGGCAAACGCTTCAAAGAGGATCACAAGATCACCGATCTTCTCTATCTTTGCGAAGCGCACATCAAATACGGCGTGAGCTGCGAGGATATCTTCGCACTCATCCGTTCGCGCTATGAAGAGATCGTCAAATCCTGCGGTCTTGCCGTTGATCTTTCGGAGGAGTTTGACGCATTGTGGGCAAAGATGCAAAAGGGCATCTCTCGCGATGAACTCGCCTCGCGCGGCGAATATTTCTCCGCCAAACTGATGGCGGCGTATCTCGGTTTCGATTTTGTCGATGCCGCTATGTGGCTCAAATTCAAATTTGACGGCACGGTGGATGCCGAAGCCTCCTATGAGGCGCTCTCCCACATTGCCGAGGGGCGCAAGATCGTCATTCCGGGCTTTTACGGCGTGATGCCCGACGGTCATATCCGCACCTTCTCGCGCGGCGGAAGCGACATCACGGGTGCGTATGCCGCCGCCGCGCTGGGCGCCGATGTCTATGAAAACTGGACGGATGTTTCGGGCATTTTGATGGCGGACCCCCGTATCGTCAAAAATCCCGCGCCGATCCGCCGCGTCACTTACAGCGAACTGCGCCAACTCAGTTACATCGGCGCGCAGGTACTGCATGAGGACACCATTTTCCCCGTGCGTGAGAAGAATATTCCGCTGAATATCCGCAATACCAACGAGCCGGAGCATCCCGGCACGCTTATTATGGACGATATTCCGGACGGTGAAGAGGAAAACGGTTTCATCACCGGTATCGCCGGCAAAAAGGGCTACTGCGTGATCACCATTTCCAAAGACGGTATGTCCTCCGAGTCCGGTACGCTTTTGAAAATCCTCGATATCCTCGGCAAGCGCGGCGTGAATGTCGAGTACATCCCCTCGGGCATCGACATCATCTCGCTGGTCGTCTCGGAAAGTAAGGTTTCCAAGTGCCTTTATGAAATGCTCGGTGAGTTGCAAAAAACGGTGCAGCCGAATAAAATTACTGTAACGGAACATATCGCCATTGTCGCCGCCGTCGGTCGAAAAATGGCGTATCAACCCGGTGTTTCGGGTAAAATCTTCGCCACTTTGGGTGAAAGCGGCGTCAACATCCGCATGATCACGCAAGGTCCCGAAGAACTCAACATCATCGTCGGCGTCGAGGAAAAAGATTTCGAGCAGGCGATCCGCGTTTTGTATGACAGTTTTGTAAAAGGAGAACAAGGAAAATGAAACAGGTAAATGTCGGTATTCTCGGCGCAACGGGCGCCGTCGGTCAGGAAATGATGAAAATTCTCGAAGAGCGCAACTTCCCCGTTGCCTCGCTTCGTCCCATCGCCAGCGCACGCAGTGCCGGCAAAAAACTCCAATTCCGCGGTGAGGAAGTCACGATCGTGGAAGCGAGTGATGACGCATTTGAAGGGCTGGACATCGTTCTCGGTGCCGCCGAAAACGACATTGCGCAGCGGTTTGCACCTGCGATCGTCAAAAGCGGCGCGGTGTTTGTGGATAATTCGAGCGCATTTCGCCTCGATCCCGATGTTCCTTTGGTCATCCCCGAGATCAATCCCGACGATGTCAAGTGGCACAAGGGTATTATCTCCAACCCCAACTGCACCACGATCGTCACGCTCGTGGCGATCAACGCCCTGCGTGAGGAAAGTCCGATCGAAACGATGATCGTCTCTTCCTATCAAGCCACCAGCGGTGCAGGTGCAGGCGGTCCGAAGGAACTGATGGCGGAAGTCGATGCCATTGCCCGCGGTGAGACCTACGAGCCGCAGGTCTTCCAATATCAGATCGCTTACAATGTCATTCCGCAGATCGGCGGTGAAGCCTTTGAGGGCTACACTTCCGAGGAAATGAAAATGCAAAACGAAGGGCGCAAGATCCTGCACCTGCCCGATCTGAAAGTCAGCTGCACCTGCGTCCGCGTCCCCGTGGTGCGCAGTCACAGCGTGAGTGTGGTCCTGCGCACAAAGGAAAAAATCAGCGTCGAGCGCGCACGCGAACTGATCGCCAAAGCGAAAGGCTGCCGTTTGGTCGATGACCTCAAAAATAAGGTCTACCCCATGCCGCTGGATACCTCCGACCAGGATATCGTCTTCGTCGGGCGCATCCGCGACGATCTGACCGATGAGCGCGGTCTGAACCTTTGGTGCTGCGGCGACCAGGTACGCAAGGGTGCCGCCACCAATACCATTCAAATCGCGGAACTGCTCTTAAAATAAGCATATCAGAAAAAACAGGCTTGTGAAAACAAGTCTGTTTTTTGTTTCAGTTTCGCAAAAATCGAAAAGCGGAATCCCTCCGGTTTTTGCTTCGCAAATGCCACCTTCCCCCAAGGGGAAGGCAATGCGGATTGCCACGGCGCTGCGCGCCTCGCAATGACAAAATATTTGTACGATGTACGATAACAAGGGGATAGTTTCCAAAGGAAGGGGATTTGCCCCTTCCTTTGCGTCGTTTCAAGGAATAGGGTTTCAAAGGGGAAGGGGAAATCGAAATCCCCTTCCCCTTTGCGCTCCTTTGGTGACTTTCCTTGCGCAAGGAAAGTCACAACACTCCTGCGTCCGCAGACGCAAAGACAACCTCATCTGTCACTCGCTGCGCTCGTGCCACCTCCCTTTACAAGGGAGTCTAAGGGGAAAGAATCCCTCCGTCAAAATCTTAGATTTTGCCACCTCCCTTTACAAGGGAGGCTAAGAGGTAGGGATACGGATTGCCACGGTGCGATGCGCCTCGCAATGACGAGGGGAAAAACGAAAATTTGCGAAAATCTTCGTCATTCCGAGGCAACGAAGTTGCCGTGGGAATCCGTTCTCTTTGGACGAGGGATGCGGATTGCCACGGCGCTGCGCGCCTCGCAATGACGCTCCTTTATAACCCCCCTTGTCAAAGGATAAGTGCGGTATATCTCTTCGAGATAGGAAAAGTTTTGGTTGACATAAAATCTTTTGGGGTGTACAATGTCGATAGAACAAATGTTCGAGGAAGGTGA
>JAZUIU010000063.1:0-72649 GCA_045642405.1 Oscillospiraceae bacterium | reverse complement strand
CATCCCACACGGGAGGAGCAAGCCCCTCCCCTACGAATATTCTATCCGCATCCCTCGTCCCCCCTCGTCATTGCGAGGCGCGCAGCGCCGTGGCAATCCGCATCCCCCGTCCAAAAAAACGGATTCCCACGGCAACTTCGTTGCCTCGGAATGACGAATGTTTTTACACATCCAAATATTTCGTCATTGCGAGGCGCATCGCGCCGTGGCAATCCGCATTCCCCCGTCCTCAATTTCCAAAACCGGCTGATCACCGTATCAGTCGGTTTTTCCGTTCTCCGCAGGCATTTTTTTGCGCCTTGTCCCATAAAAATAGAAGGACAAGGAGGACGGAATATGAAGGTGGAGAGACGAATGGTGCTTGCACTGTGGCTTTTGATCGCGGTTTTGGCGGGAATTTGCGCCGGAGGCGGCGAAAAGGCGAAAAAAGAAGCGCATTTTGCCGACCGCGAGCGGATCTTGCGCGTCAAACGCGGCGAAAGCATCGAAGAAATGGATATGCAGACCTATCTGGTCGGCGTTTTGCGTGCGGAAATGCCTGCCGCCTTTGAAAAAGAGGCGCTCAAAGCGCAGGCGGTCGCGGCGCGTACATTCACCGTCTATCACATGGAAAACGGCGGTATGGCGGCGCATCCCGATGCCGACACCTGCGATGACATCAACTGCTGCAAGGCGTTTATGACGGCGGAGGATGCGGCGCAAAAGTGGGGTGAAAATGCCGATTTCTATGAAAAAAAACTGCTCGAAGCGGTGCGCGAAACGGACGCGGAAGTGATGCGCTTTGACGGCAAAGCGATCCTTGCGGCGTTCTGCTCGTCCACCGACGGCTATACGCAAAATGCCGCCGCGGTCTGGCAGCACGATCTGCCATATCTCCAAAGCGTGGAAAGTCCCGAAAATGAACAGACTGTCCCCGATTGGCGCACGGAGGTGTCGTTCACCGCGGAGGCATTCAAAAACGCCGTTCTCTGCGCGCATCCCGACTGCGTTTTGTCGGGCGACTGCACGGCATGGATCCGGGACATCCGCCGCAACGACGCCGGCTATGTCACAGACCTGACGGTCGGCAATCTCGCCTTGCGCGCGGCGGAACTGCGCTCGATCCTCTCGCTTCGCTCCTGCGCCTTTTCGGTCACGGCGGCAAAGGACACACTGACCTTCTCCGTCTGCGGCTACGGTCACGGCGTGGGAATGAGTCAGTACGGCGCACAGGTCATGGCGTCGCAGGGTGCGACCTACCGCGACATTTTGTCGCACTATTATCAAAACATCACCCTCGGCACATGATCTCTTCTCTTGCAAAAAGCAAAAGGATGTGCTATCATTATACTGAGAAAACAGCAGTACTTGCAAAAGGAGGCTTCCTATATGAAAACGCGCAAACGGATCTTGTCGCTTTTCGCGGCATTTTGTCTCATTTTCACGCTCGTTTCTCTTCCCTCCCGGGCAGTGGGCAATGTTTCCTTCACGGCGACGAACGACACGCTTTGCGAGTTGAGCGATGCCACGATGCCGTTTTATCAAAACGGCTCGCTTTTCGTCTCTGCGGAACTGCTTTCGGGCAATGCGCTGGGCGTTTACTTTTCCACTTTGCGCGGCAGTAACGCCGCCGTTCTTTATCGCCAGCGCGACACGATCACCATTGATATGGCAAGCAAAACCGCCGTTTTTAACGGCAGGATCATCAGCGGCAGCGTTGCCATACGCGGCGGAAGAGTGTTCGTTTCCACATCGCTGCTCTCCTCCTGCTTCGGCTTCACCACCACCTCGACCAAGGTGGAAAACGGCACGCTGGTGCGCATCTGTTCCAAAACCGTTTTGTCCGACGCCGCCTTTGCGGATGCCGCCAAACCGCTGATGGATCAGCGTTATGCGCAATATGACCGCGCACACCGTCCGGAGACGCCGCCCGTGCAGAACGATCCGCCGCAAGCGGAAGAGGATGCGCCGGTCGCCGGCACAACGCTCTATATTTCCGTCTGCGCACAGGGTGAAACGCTCGGGCGCATTTTGCAAACGCTCGCCGCAAACGGTCTGCACGCAGACATTCTCGTTGCGCCGTCGCAGATCGCCGCAGAAAGCCAATCCCTGCGCCGCGCGGCGGCAAGCGGAAATCCCCTCGTCTTGCGTATGGATGCCGCGCAAGCGGATACGCTTCTTTTGCGCATTCAAAAGGCGAACGAAACCCTGCGCGCGGTCAGCGGCAGTTGTACGCGCCTCATTTATGCGGAAAACGCCACCGCGGAAACGCTGGCGATGTTGCAGGAGGCAGGCTACTGCCCGATCTCTTATCATGTGATGCGCACTTCGTTCCGCGCCGGCGCATTGAGTGAAGACCTGCTCGCGCGCACCAAAAACGGCACCTGCCGCCTCCTTTTGGACGGCGGAGACAATCTCGCCGCCTCATTTTCCTCCCTCGTTTCCGCCCTGCAAAAGGGAAACTGCACCCTGCGTGCGATCCATGAGGTCAATTACGCGAGATAATCTTTACAAAAAGTTCAGGAAATTCTGCTCTTTCGGGATATAATAAAGAAAAAAAGAGAGGAGCCGATGTAAATGGCGCGTAATATTTTGATCGTGGAGGACGATGCCAACATCGCCAACCTCATCCGGATGTATCTGACCAAGGAAGGATTTGAAACGCGCATCGCGCCCGACGGCGGCAAAGCCATCGAGGAATTCACCGCGCAGACGCCCGATCTCATTTTGCTTGATGTGATGCTGCCCGTTTTGGACGGATGGGGCGTTTGTGCGCGCATTCGCAGTATGTCGCGCTGTCCGATCATCATGCTCACCGCCAAAAGCGAGTTGAGCGACCGCATTTCGGGCTTGCAGATGGGGGCGGACGACTATGTGGTCAAGCCCTTTGAGATGTCGGAACTGATGGCGCGGATCAATGCCGTTTTGCGCCGCACGGAAATTCCGGACGACACGCATAAGAAGCTGGAATTTGACAAACTGATCATCGACCTTGACTCCTACGAACTGATCGTAAACGGCAAAAAGATCGACACGCCGCCGAAGGAATTGGAACTGCTCTATCACCTGGCGGCGACGCCCAACCGCGTCTATACGCGCAATCAACTGCTCGACGAAGTTTGGGGATTTGACTATTTCGGCGACTCGCGCACGGTGGATGTGCATGTGAAGCGTTTGCGCGAAAAGGTGGAAAATGTCTCCGAGCAATGGAATCTTTGCACCGTTTGGGGCGTGGGCTATAAATTCGAAGTGAAATGAGGTGGGCACGGTGAAACTGCTTTCCTCGCACCCGAGAACGAACAAGTATAAGAGCATCTATTGGCAGAATTTTGTGCTCACCGCCATTGTGGTGCTTTTCACGCTCGTTTTGCTCGGCACGGCGTTTTTCTCCGTGAGTTATTCCTACACATTCCGCGAGCAAAGCCGCGCAATGGAAGAGCGTGCCTCCATCGTCAGCCATACGATCACGGAGTACATGGACAACGGCTCTTTCCCCGATATGCAAAAACTCACACGCTTTGCCTCCAATATGACGAATATCGACTTTTTGGTGTGCAGTCGGGACGGCGAGATCCTCTTTTGCACCGACGAGACGCTGAAAATCGAAAACAAAAGCGTTCCCGCGCGCATTTTTTCCGCCGTGGAAGAGGACGGGCATGATGTTTCGCGCGGTACACTCGGCGGACTCTTCCCCAAAAAGCGTCTGATCACCGCCGTACCGCTCTCGTTTCGTATGCAGACGGTGGGAATGGTTTTGGCGGTGATGCCGCTGGACACGGTCTCGCATATTTGGGGTGCCATGTTCATGCGCTTTTTACTGCTCGCCGCCCTTGCGCTTTTCATTGCGGTTTTGGCAAGTTTCTGGGTTTCGCGCAAGCAGACGAAGCCGATTTTGGAGATGGCGGAGGCAACGCGGCAATTCGCCGACGGCGCATTCGATGTGCGGATGCGCAACTACGGTGTCGGTGAGATCGGAGAATTGGCGAATTCATTCAACCACATGGCGGATTCCCTCGAAGAGACCGAGCGTCAGCGCCGCGAACTCATCGCCAATGTTTCGCACGAACTGAAAACGCCGATGACCACGATCGCCGGCTACACGGACGGCATTTTGGACGGTACGATCCCGCCCGAGCAGGAAAAGCAATATCTGCGCATCATCTCGCAGGAAAGCCGTCGGCTTTCCCGTCTGGTGCGGCGGATGCTCGATATTTCCCAACTGCAATCCCGGGATGCCGCACGCAATATGCACCCGTTCGACCTTTGCGAGAGTATGCGCCGCGTGCTCATTTCGCTGGAAGAAAAGATCCGCTCGAAGAATTTGGATGTGGATGCCGTCATCCCCGAAGATGCCGTCAATGTCTTCGGCGATGTCGATCTCATCACGCAGGTCATCTACAATCTCTTGGAAAACGCGGTCAAATTCGCCACACCGGACTCCACGCTCGGATTTTCGCTGGGCATCTCCGGCACGAAAGCCGTGGTCTCGGTGCGCAACGAAGGCGAAACCATTCCGCCGGAGGAAATTCCGCTTCTTTTTGAGCGTTTCCACAAAAGCGACAAGTCGCGCTCGATGGATAAAGACGGTGTCGGCTTGGGACTTTATATCGTGCAGACCATTTTGAAACAGCACCATGAACAGATCGCGGTCACAAGTGAAAACGGCGTCACGACCTTTGCTTTCACCATGCAGTTGACCGCCAAATAAAGGAGCATTCCATGGACGAAGATAAAGAAATCAAATTGCAATATGTGCAGGAGCCGAAGCCCGTCACGGAGTATTATATCCATGCCGAGCCTCTCCCTGCGCACGCCCGGGCGGACAAGGAGCGCAAAAAGCCCTTTCCCAAATGGCTCATTCCGGTCATCGTGATTTTGACCGTGCTCGGTGTGATGGGAAGATCTGTCCTGCACCGCATTCCGCTCACTTATTTTGATTGGGATATCCCCTCGTTTCATTTCGATTTCACCTTCCCGAAAAAAGCGGAAACGCCCTCCATGCCGCGCTATGAAGCGCACGGTGATTTCCGTCTGCGCTATACGACGGCACACGACGAGATCCTCTTCGCCCAGCAAATCTACCGCGCGGTCAATCCTGCCGTTGTCGCCATCGTCTCGTCCACGGAAAAAGGCGATTATGTCGGCACGGGCATCATCCTCTCGGAAGACGGCTATATCCTCACCAACGAACATGTGCTGGAAGATGCGAAAAGCTGCACCGTGATTTTGGCGAGCGGCGATGCGATCCTCGCTTCGCTGGTCGGCACGGATGCCGCGCACGATATCGGCGTTCTCAAAATCAATGCGCGCGATCTCCCCACCGCCGTATTCGGCGACTCCGATGCACTTTCGGTCGGTGACAAAGTGTATGCCATCGGCAATCCGCTGGGGCTGGAACTGCGCGGTACGATGACGGACGGCATCATTTCCGCCATTTCGCGCAATCTGACGGTGGAAGACGGACAGATGTCCGTCATTCAGACGAATGCCGCGCTCAATAACGGCAATTCGGGCGGTCCGCTCATCAACTCCTGCGGACAGGTCATCGGCATCAACACGCTGAAAATGGGCAATCAGCGCAGTGCTTCCGCCACGGTGGAAGGACTCGGCTTTGCCGTTCCCATCGCGGAAGTGGCGTACATCGTCAACGACCTCATCCGATGCGGTGAGGTGCAGGGCGAAGGTCTGCTCGGTCTGAGCGTGCAAACGCTCGCGCTGCCGCTCCCCGATCAAAGCGGAAGCGGACTTTTGGTTTTGAGCATCAACGAAGGCAGCCCTGCGGATCAAGCCGGCATCCGCTCGGGCGATTATATCGTGCAGGCGGACGGCGCCGCGACAAAAACGAGCAATGACCTTTTGTGCCGCCGCCGCGCATACTGTATCGGTGAAGATCTCCCCCTTCGCATTTGGCGCGAGGGCAAAACGCTCGATGTTTCCGTGACGCTCGCACCGTAGGCTGAAATGTATAATCTCCGCTGAAACCGGGCATACTCCTTGTAGCAAAACCCAATTTTTACAAGGAGGACATCAACTATGAGTCAGGATTGTACCAACGGCGGCTGCGGCTGCACACCCAACCATTGCATTCGCTGCACGGTGAGTGCCTGCCACCATCACTGCCAAGACGCACAGTATTGCGGTCTTTCATCCATTGAAGTCGGTGACGACGGCATCGGCACCAACTGCCGCAACTTTGAAAAAGAATAATTTTTACCGAAAAGGAACGGCGTCTGCATTACGCAGACCCCGTTCCTTTCGTTCTTTTGTTCTTTTGTTCTTTTGTTTGTTTTTGACGGTCGGCGGCTTTCTTGGCAGCCTGTCACATTTCATCCGTAAAATGGACATGTGAAAAGATATGGTCGGAGCAAAAACAGTGATAGCCGGCGCATTGCGAGCAAAAGCGGAACTGCAATTCCGGATTGCTCTCGCTCGTGCGGCCGCACACGGCGCATTTCTTTTCCGCGAAATCGCGCCGATGCTCCTCGGCTTTACGGCTTTCATACACGCGGCGGAACTGCTCCGCCCGACGCGACTGCTCATAGGCTTTGCGCTCGGCGCCGTGCAAAAGATCGTGCCCGAAGAAAATGAAATAGTTGAGCACCGCCGCCACGGGAAGCACGGCGTAAAACCATTGGTGCGCCATGAGGAAACTGACGATCTCAAAGAGGAACAAACCGGCGTCGAGATAGGCGAGCCATTTGATCTTCACGGGCAGGATGATCAGCAGCACCACAGCGTCGGGATAGAGCGTGGCAAAGGCGAAAAAGAGCGTCAGATTGAGGTAATAACTGCTCGTGAGCGTATAAGTAAAATTACCCGAAATGAGGCTCGCCGCCACCGTGCAAAGGAGCATGAGCAACGCGCCGCTTCCGTAATAGATCGTAAATTTTGCTGTTCCCCACTGTGCTTCGAGGGCTTTGCCGATCGAGTAGTAGAAAAAGCAGGTGATGAGCAGTCCCAAGGCACTTGCGGTCTGCGGCACGAATAAAAAGGTCAGCGGCTGCCAGATCGCGCCGTGCAAAAAGGTCTGCAAAGAAAAACCGAACACGCCGATAAAATTCTGCGTCTGCGGCGTGAGGATCATCAGAAGGTAGAGCAGGATATTGCCCACCACGATATAACGCATCAGATGCGGAATACCGAATTTCGGGTGACGGATACAAAAACGGTCAATGGCATCGGATAAAAATTTCAAAAAATCTGTCCTCCTTGATGAAGTGCGCCCATTATAGCATATCAGGCGGCGGAATTATCAACAATCTGTGAACTTTTCCGCCTGCCGATGATCCAGGCGACCGCACCGCCGAGCACAAGCAGGGCGGAAAGTGCCTGCGACACGCGCAGCGGCTGACCGAAGAGACGCACGCCGAAAAAGTACAGACTGTCGGTGCGCAGACCTTCGATGAAAAATCTGCCGATCCCGTACCAAACGAAGTAAAAACAAGCGTTTTCTCCGTTGAATTTGCGTATTTTTGCAATCACGAAGAGCAAAACGAGCAATCCGATGACATTCCACAGACTTTCGTAGAGGAAAGTCGGATGCACATCTATGTACCGCTGTGCGCTTTGGAAAAGGCGCATCCGCCACGGCACGGAAGTCTCCGCGCCGTAAGCCTCGCGGTTCATAAAATTGCCCCAGCGTCCGATCGCCTGACCGAGCATCAGCCCGGGGATGATGCAGTCAAACAGCGCCAAAAACGGGATTTTCCGCTTGCGCGTAAAGAAAAACACCACCGCCGCACCGGCGATCACACCACCGTAGATGGCAAGGCCGCCGTCCCAGATACGAAGCATCGCGCCGAAATCGAGACTGCCGTCTTTCGCGCGGAACAAGTCGAGATAAAAAAGCACATAGTAAAGCCTCGCGCCGATCACGCCGATGGGCAAAAGCCACAAAATGACATCGTAAAGATCGTCGCTTTTTAATTTGTAGCGCGGCGCAAGGCGGATGCAAAGTGCCAGCGCACAGAGCATTCCGACGGCAATAAGCAAGCCGTACCAGCGGATGCCGTTGCCGACATCGAGCAAAACACCGCTCACTTTGAACTGCCAATCCCCGAACAGTCCGGGGAAGCCGATGGGCATTTCGTAATCGTTCATTTTTTCTTCTCCTTTGGCTCCACGACGGAAACGGCACAGCGTTCGCGCACGATAAAGCGGCGCAGAAAATCCTCCACATCGCTCCGCGTGACCGAATCGTACACTTCGGGGAAACGGAGGAAATCGTAAGAGCGGAAATAACTGTCGCACACCGAAACGGCGATGCTTTCAAACGAGTTGAGGGCGCGCAGGGATGCGCCGAAATTCGCCCGACGGATCTGGCGATAAAAATCCTCGTCGATGCCCTCATCCAAAAGGCGTTTCGCCTCCTGCAAGATCGCCTCGCGCACCCGGTCGGGATCGGGGCTTTCGCCGCCGGCGAAAAGATAGGCAATGCCGGGCAGTTGGTCAAATCCGCTGTCGAAACTGCTGTTGATGAGCCCTTCGGCGTAAAGTTTCTGATAAAGCGGCGCACTCTCGCCCAAAAGCAGATCGCAGGCGAGTTCGCCGATGACATTTTCGCGCAGTAACGCTTCGCCGTCCGCGGAAGTATCGCATTGGAAGCCGAGCAAAAACTGCGTCTGCGCCACTTCCATCTGCAAAACACTGCGCTCGCACGAGACCGTGCCGTCCTCTTTTGCGCCGTAATCGCGCAAAATCGGCTCCGCGCCCCGTTCGGGCAAGACCTCGCGCGCCGCCTGCAACACCGCCTCGGCATCGACATCGCCCACCACGCACAAGATCATGTTGGCAGGATCGTAAAATGCCTTGTGGCAATCGTAAAGCGTCTGAGGCGTAATGGCGGCGATACTCTCCACCGTTCCGGCGATCGGCACGCGCGCAGGGGAATTGCGGTAGAGGCATTCGAGCAGTTTTTCGTAGACCTGCCAATCGGGATTGTCCTCGACCATGCGGATCTCCTGGGCGATGATACCGCGCTCTTTGTCCACGCTCTCCTGCGTAAAATACGGCACGGAGACGAACGAGAGCAAAATGCGCAGATTTTCGTCAAAATGCTCGGTGCAGTCGAAATAGTACGCCGTCATCGCGTTGGCGGTGAATGCGTTCGGCTCTGCGCCGTTTTGAGAGAGTTCTTTGAGGGCGTTGCCCTCTTTGGTGTCGAACATTTTGTGTTCGAGATAGTGTGCGATGCCGGCAGGCGTATCGAGCCATTGCCCATTTAGGCAAAAGCGCAGATCCATTCCGCCGTAGCGTGTGGCGAAAACGGCGTATTTCTTGCAAAAATCGGGTTTGGGCACGATGCACACCGTCAGACCGTTGGGCAGAACTTCGCGCAAAACGCGCTCTCCCAAACGGGGATATTCCTGTTCTTTCATGCGCCTTCCCCCTCTCCTTTGAGTAAATAGACCGTGTCCGGCACGATCGTCTGAGCCGCCGCCATCACGCGCTCGCGCGTGACTTCGGTAAGCTGCTGCAACAGTTCTTCCTGCGTCTCCTTTACGCCCACGGCGGCTTGCCCGAGGTGGAATTCCTCCGTCCGCGTGGGAGAATCGTCGCGCATACGGATGGACGCGAGCAGGCAACTGCGCGCACCTTCCAACTCCCACGGCTCGAATTCGCCCTTTTGCACGGCGGCAAGTTGGCGCAAAATCTCTTCGTGCGCCGTCTTTTCATCCTTGCGCGCAACACCGGAAGAGACCGTGATGATGTGTTTGGAGCGGTGATAGGAAGAAGAGGCGTAATAGCAAAGCGAGAGTTTCTCGCGGACATTAAGGAAGAGTTTGGAATTGCTGTAACCGCCAAAGAGCAAATTGGCAAGCATCACGGCGATCTCGTCGTCGGAAGTGACGGAAAAACCGAGCGAAAGTTTGCTCTGCGTGACATCCATCCGCTCCTCCACGCGTTTGACTTCGCCGCGCGGCTCGTGCACCGTTGTGGCACGCAGCGCCTTGCGCTCCCCTTCGGGCAGTTGCGACAAAATGCGCCCCACGGCACTTTCCGCGCGTTCAAGCGGCGCACTGCCGCAGTAGATGATCTCCACGGGCGCATTTTGCAGTAATTCCCGATAGTACGCCGTGAGCGTTTGCGGCGTAATGGCCCGGGCGGCTTCCTCGCCGCCGAAACGCTCCAAGCCGTAAGGCTCGTTTGCGCACAGTTCCCCGAGCAGGCGGAAATCGGCATAATCGCGCTTGTCATTCATCAAAGCGCGGATCTCATCCACCAGATTACTGCGCTCGCTTTCGACATATTCGCGTGAAAATGCGCCGTCTTGCATCACCGGATGAAAGAAAAGTTCCGCAAGCAGATCGCACATTTTCTCCAAAAGCGCTTCGCCGGGCTGCACAAAGCGGTCATCGACAAACGATGCCAGAAATCCGACGCATTGCGTCTCGCCCTTTTTGCGCACCGTGTAGGAAACGGATGCGCCGTAGAGCCGATCGAGCGCGCAGGAGAGCGCACGCATATCGGGATACTGCTTTGTGCCGCGGCGCAAAACCGCAGGTAAAAGCGCACCGAGCGAAGCGGTTTTTTCGCAAAGCGGCGTGAGAAACTGCACGCTCAAAAGTCCCGTTTTGAACTTGTCGGCAGGGATGTGCGTGAGAGAAACCCCGTCCGAAAGTTTTTCGCGGATGTATTCCATACCGATACTCCTTTTGCCTGTTTTCTAATAGGATAACACAAAAGGCACAAAATTACCACCATTTTTCAAATCTTTTCCGTATTGTTTTTTCGACCGTTTTCGCATTTGGCTTGCATATCCGCCGACAAAGGCTTATAATGGAAAAAAATCCCTTCGTCATTGCGAGGTGCGCAGCACCGTGGCAATCCGCATCCCCCGTCCCCCTCTCGTCATTGCGAGGCAACGAAGTTGCCGTGGCAATCCGTACCTTTGCAAAAACGGATTCCCACGGCGGCAAAGCCGCCTCGGAATGACAGTTCTTTTTCCGTTGTCCGCATTTTCTCATTTCTTTCCTTCGTCATTGCGAGGTGCGCAGCACCGTGGCAATCTGCATCCCCCGTCCCCCTTCGTCATTGCGAGGCAACGAAGTTGCCGTGGCAATCCGCATCCCCCGTCCCCTGTCCCCGAAAGGAGTTGTTTATGCAGTATTATGTGTATATCCTTGCCAACCACACAAATGTCGCAATATATATCGGTGTTACCAATCATTTGATTCGCCGTGTATGGGAGCACAAGCAAAATTTTGATCAAAAAAGTTTCACTGCAAGGTATAACATACATAAACTTGTATATTTTGAAATCTATCACAGTTCTTATGAAGCAATTTCAAGAGAAAAGCAACTAAAAGACTGGAACCGGGCAAAAAAGAACAAATTGATTTCAGAATTTAATCCGAGTTGGTCAGATTTATACGATGCAATGATTAGTTGAATCCCTTCGTCATTGCGAGGCAACGAAGTTGCCGTGGCAATCCGTACCTTTGCAAAAACGGATTCCCACGGCGGCAAAGCCGCCTCGGAATGACAGTTCTTTTCCCGTTGTCCGCATTTTCTCATTTCTTTCCCGTCATTGCGAGGTGCGCAGCACCGTGGCAATCCGTACCCTCTTTTATCTTCCTACCAAAAGAACGGATCGCCACGCTTCGCTCGCGATGACAAAAACGGAAAATGCAAAAATCCCTTCGTCATTGCGAGGCAACGAAGTTGCCGTGGCAATCCGTACAACAACATTTTACAAAACAAATCAAAGGAGAACGCTTATGAGTCAGAAATACATCATCGGTATCATCGGTGCAATGGATGTGGAGATCGCCGAGTTGACGCGCGCCATGGACCCCGTCCGTGAGCAGCAAAAACACGGTCTCACCTTCTATGTCGGCACACTCGCCTCCCAGCAGGCGATCGTGGTCAAATGCGGTATGGGCAAGGTCAACGCCGCACGCACCGCGCAAATTCTCATTGATGAATTTGCCGTCACACACATCATCAACACCGGTATCGCCGGCGGTCTTTCCCCGCTTTTGCGCGTGGGCGATGCCGTGGTGGCGACCGCGTTGGTCGAGCATGATTTCGACCTCACCATTTTCGGCTATGCCAAAGGTTATCTGCAAGTCGGCGAGAAGGACAAACCCTCGCAATTCCCCGCCGATCCCGATCTGAGCGCCGCGATCGCCGATGCCGCCGTCGGCATTCTGGGGGAAAACCATGTCCACCGCGGCATCATCGCAACGGGCGATCAATTCATCGCCGACCGCGCACAAAAAGAGCGCCTGCTGCATGAATTCCACGCCACCGCCGCGGAGATGGAAGGCGGCGCGATCGCCCACACCGCTTATCTTTCGGGCGTGCCGTTTTGCGTGGTGCGCACCGTTTCCGACCTTGCCGACGGCACGGCGGCGGCATCCTACGACGCATTCGAGACCGCGGCGGCGCACTCTTCCGCCAATATCGTCAAGCAAACACTTCTCACGCTTGACTGCCGATAAAGCTGCCGACCACCTAAAATCCTCTGTTTTCAACGAAAACAGAGGCTTTTTTATTCTGCAATATCCAAACTTTTCCAACGAATTGTGAACAATTTGTAAAAGGTCAAAGAAAGTCAAATTTTCCTATTGACATTTCGCCGAACGGTGTTATACTATGCTCGAAAGGTCAAAGATAGTCAAAGACAAATGAGGAGGTCGAACAACATGGGAATTTCCGATCTGATCGCCGCATTCATACGGGATGCGGTGGAGGATGCCGAAGGCGGCGTGCTGGAATTACAGCGCAACGACTTGGCGGAGCAGTTTCACTGTGTGCCGAGTCAGATCAACTATGTGATGTCCACGCGCTTCTCCCCCGAACACGGCTACATCGTCGAAAGTCGGCGCGGCGGCGGCGGATACATCCGCATTTCGCGCGTGCGTGTGGATCGCCCGACGCTTTTGATGCACTTCATCAACTCCATCGGCGATGAGATCGACGCGCAAAGCGCCGCGGCGGTCGTGCAAAATCTGGCGCACGCCGGAGCCGTTTGCGAAGAGACGGCGCAGTTGATGTCGGTCGTACTGAGCGAGCGCAGTCTCATCCATGTGCCGCGCATGGAGCGCAACGCCGTGCGTGCCGATCTGATGCGGCAAATTTTAATTCATCTGGTTTAATATGTTGGATAGGAGGCAATCATTATGAAATGTGAGAATTGCGGCAAACGCGAAGCGACTTTTTACTATCGCAGCGTCATCAACGGGCAGGCGCAGGAGACGCATTTGTGCGAAGAATGTGCGGAGAAACTCGGCTATCGCGCCGGTTTCGGTGTCGATTTCGGCAGCGGATTTGACGATCTTTTCTCCCTGCTTCCCCGTGTGGTGGGCGCGGAGGACTTTTTCGATATGCCGCGCTTTACGCCGGCGGCAAGGCGCACGCTGCGTGCCGTCTCGCCGGAGCAGACGGAAACGGAGGATTTCGGTCTTTCCGAAAAAGAGCAGGAGGAACTGCAAAAAGAATGCGCCGTCAATGCGTTGCAGGCGGCGCTGAGCGATGCGCTGGCGGCGGAAGATTACGAAAAAGCCGCATCTTTGCGTGATGAACTGAAACAATTACAGCAGGAATGACAAAGGAGCGATCTTGATGAACGAAAAGAAATTTACAAAGCGTGCGGAAAATGTTCTGCGCCTTGCGCAGGAAGCCGCAGGCGAAATGGGACACAGTTATGTGGGTTGTGAGCATTTGCTCCTCGCATTGCTGCGCGACAAGGGCGGCATCGCCTATGAGTCTTTGCGCGAAGCAGGTCTGACCGCCGAGATCGCGGAAAAACTGATGTCGGGCACGATCGGGCGCGGCGCGATCGGGAATGATCCGGCACAGGGGCTCACGCCGCATGCGCGCAGCGCGATGGAACTTGCCGTAGCGGAAGCGTTGCGCTCGGGCAGTGCCGACATCGGCACAGAGCATCTGTTGCTGGGACTTTTGCGCGACGGCAACAATATGGCGGTGCGGATGCTCAACACTTTGCGCACCGATCCCAAGCAGATTTACAACGCCACCTTGCAAAAGATGACCGCGCCGCATGAGGGGATCAAAAAAGGCGCCAAGACGGCGGTGAAAAAGGAAAGCGAAAAAGGTCTCGCAGAATTCACGCGCGACCTGACCGCCATGGCGCGCGAAGGCAAACTCGATCCCGTCATCGGCAGAGACGAGGAGATCAACCGCACCATCCAGATCCTCTCGCGCCGCACGAAGAATAACCCCGTGCTCATCGGTGAACCTGGTGTCGGCAAGACTGCGATCGCCGAAGGATTGGCGCAAAAAATCGTATGCAGCGATGTGCCCGAGGAACTGCTCGATAAAAAACTGCTCTCGCTCGACCTTTCGGGCATGATTGCCGGCACGAAATTCCGCGGTGAATTCGAAGAGCGCATCAAAACGCTTTTGGAAGAAGTCAAAAAGGACGGCAATGTCATCCTCTTCATTGACGAACTGCACACGATCGTCGGTGCCGGCAGTGCCGAGGGTGCAGTCGATGCCGCCAATATCATCAAACCTGCGCTCGGCCGCGGCGAAATTCGCGTCATCGGCGCGACCACGCTTGCCGAATACCGCAAGTATATCGAAAAAGATGCCGCGCTGGAACGCCGTTTCCAGAGCGTCCATGTCGGCGAGCCGACGGCGGAGCAGTCGCTGGAAATCCTCAAAGGTTTGCGCGAGAAGTATGAAGAGCATCACCATCTGACCATCACGGACGAAGCGCTCCAAGCCGCCGTAGATCTCTCGCGCCGCTATATCAACGACCGTTTTCTGCCCGACAAGGCGATCGACCTGATGGACGAAGCCGCCTCGCGCGTGCGTATGGACACGCAGGGCGCATCCCCCGACCTCAAAGCGATCGAGGAAAAGTTGGCGGCTTTGGGCAAGGAAAAAGCCGCCGCCGTTGCCGCGCAGGACTTTGAAAAAGCCGCGCAGCTGCGCGACATTGAAAAAGATTACCGCGAGCAGGCGGAAACCGAACGCGAAAAGTGGAAACGCGAACAAAAAACGCACCGCGACTGTGTCACGGAGGATGATATTGCAAGCGTGGTGTCGGGCTGGACGGGCATTCCCGTCACGCGTCTGACGGAGGACGAAGGCGAACGGCTCCTCAAATTGGAAGAGACGATGCACGCGCGTGTGGTCGGGCAGGATGAAGCCGTCCGCGCCGTGGCAAAAGCGATCCGCCGCGGCAGAGTGGGCATCAAAGACCCCAAGCGTCCGATCGGCTCGTTCCTCTTCCTCGGTCCCACGGGTGTGGGCAAAACGGAACTTTGCAAAACGCTCGCCGAGGCGATGTTCGGCGACGAAAACGCGATGATCCGCATTGATATGTCCGAATATATGGAGCGGCACACGGTCTCGCGCCTCATTGGTGCGCCTCCGGGCTATGTCGGCTTTGACGAAGGCGGACAGTTGACCGAGAAAGTCCGCCGCAAGCCGTACTCCGTGGTGCTGTTCGATGAGATCGAAAAAGCGCATGAGGATGTGTGGAACATTCTCTTGCAGATTTTGGAAGACGGTATCGTCACCGACTCGCAGGGCAGACACATCGACTTCAAAAACACCGTCATCGTGATGACCTCGAATGTCGGCGCGAAAGAGATCACGAACACGGGCAGTAAACTCGGCTTCACGAGCGGTGAAAACGAAGACGAAAGTGCGCAGTTTGCGCGTGTGCAGGATGCCGTGACGGCGGAACTGAGGCGCACATTCAAGCCCGAATTTCTCAACCGTATCGACGAGACGATCGTCTTCCGCCGTCTGAGTGAGGCGGATATCGCCGAGATCGCGCGCCGTATGGTCGCCATGACCGCCAAACGCATCGCCGATCTGGGCGTCACGCTCACCGCGGACGAAAGCGCGATCGGCAAACTCGCCGCCGTCGGCTTCGATCCCGCCTACGGTGCGCGTCCGCTGCGCCGCACCATTCGCAGCAGTGTGGAAGATGCCGTGGCGGAGCAGATTTTGGAAGGCAAACTCAAAAGCGGCGACACTGCCGTCGTCACCGTCAAAGACGACCGCATCACCGTGACGAAATAACCACAGATAGGCAAATATCTCGTCATTGCGAGGCGCTTCGCGCCGTGGCAATCCGCGTTTTCTTTGCACAAAGACGGTTTTCGTGATACAAAAAGGAAGCAGAGACGGGTTCTCTGCTTCCTAAAATATTTCTTATGCCCTTTTCGTGAACGGCTTTCCCTGACTGCGTATATAATCGGTCAGCGCGGCTTCTAAAATCTTTGAATAGTTCACACCCTCGGTCTCTGCTGCTTCTTTCAACCATGCAGGAAGCGTAACATTCGTTTTTACCCTGCGGTTGTCGAGTTCGTTTGTCACAATGTCAGGATACACGGTGACAAGCGAAAGCAGATAACCGGGAGCGGTTGCGGGATCGACCTGCGGTTTTTTCGACGGAGCGGGTATTTTTTCTCCGTCCCTCTCCATTCCGTACAGATGAAGTCCCAGAGCATCTTCCGCTTCTCTTTGTGCTTCCTCGTATGAGTTGCCGTAACTGATACAGCCGGGAAGATCGGGAAAATAAACACTGTATCCTTCTCCACTCGGCTCAAACACGGCAGGATATGACACTTTACGCATACGATATACCTCCATTCTTTGGGCTTATTTCAGCCCCGCCTGTTTCAATATGCTATTGAGTGTTCCGGCAGGAATGTCGCCGGAATGATGGGGAATTGTCACCTTGCCCGACTTCGTGGGGTGCTTCAACTGAATGTGCGAACCTTTTGTCCGGTTCGGAACCTCCTGCCAGCCGTCAGCGTGTAACTGTTTCAGGATTTCTTTTACTGTCTGCGGCATCTTTCCCCCTCCTCGCACTATTATAATACGCCTTTTTTATGCGTATGTCAACAGGCTATGCGTATTTATTATGCGTAATTTTCTGCGGTTCATTCAAATAACCTGTGGAATGTTCGGGGATAATCCTTTCCTTTCATCTTATAAATAGCAAACCCGGTTGGATTTTCTCGAACGCTCGGCGGCAAATGCCATCTTATGCGCCAAAAAGATATTGAGATCGTTTTGAACATCGTTTTCGGCGATGCGCTTGGCGAAGTGACGCATCAAGCCGCCGTCTCCGCCGCAATGCTTTGTCCCGTCATGCGTCACGCGGAACACTTCGCTTTGCATATCGGCAAAGCGTTTGAGCACGATCTCGCCGCTTTCGAGGCAACCGCCGATCTCGCCGCGCGTCCCCATGATCTTGATGGTGCGCGTATTTTCCTTGGTAAATGCCGAGAGGGTAAAGACCGCCGTCTCGCCGCTTTCAAAATTGAGTGCGGCGACCTGATGATCGCAGACATTGTTGTCACAGCGGTAAACGCAGCGCCCGTAAATATTGGTTTTGAGTGCCTCGATGATCTCCTCATCGCGCTCGCCGCATTCGAATTTATGCACGAAGTAGCGTCCCTCGCCCTTTGTGTAGAGGCTGACGGCGTTATAAACGCAGGTATCACCGCAGGGACAGCCGTCCGTACAGCGAAGCGGCACATCCGCGCACGGCGCATTTTCCGCTTTGAAATAGGTATTGCAGCCGTAGGATGAGACCGCGGTACATTTTGAGCCGATCAGATACAGCAGCAAGTCGAAATCGTGGCACGATTTGGAAAGCGAGAGCGGCGACGAAGTCGCGTCGTTGTTCCATTGACCGCGCACATAGGCGTGGGCATGGTGCCAAAAGCCCTCGTTTTCGTTGTGCTGGACGCTGATGACCTTACCGATCTCGCCGGCATCGAGCAATTCTTTGATCTTGCAGATAAACGGCGTGTAGCGCAGAACGAACCCCGTGCAAAAGACCTTATCGTAACGGGAAACGCGCGCACAAAGCGCATCCACTTCCTCTTCCAGCGCGGAGATCGGCTTTTCAAGCAAAATGTGATAGCCGCGATCCATCGCCATCATTGTCGGCTCGAAGTGCATCCGATCCTGCGTGCAGATCATCACCGCGTCCGCCATCCGCTCACGCGCGAAAAGGTCACGGTAATCGGCAAAGCACATCTCGTCGGATATGCCGTAATCCTTTGCGAATTCGCCGCGTTTTTTGTCATCCGGCTCGGCGACACCGACAATTTGCATCACGCCGCTTTGCTTGATATAAGGTGCATAGGAGTCTTTGCCGCGACCGCCGGCTCCCACGACAATGCAAGTTACCATGGTAAAAACCGATCCTTCTTACTCAATACATTTGTAGGCTTTGAGTGCCAATTTCACGGAAGCTGCGCCCTCAGACATCGGAGCGATCTCGGGCATGGCGCGATTTTCCATGCGCTCGACGAAATACTTGATCTCGGTGAAATAGTCGCCGAGGCTGGAAATATTGCCCTGACCTTCGAGTTTACCGGCAAATTCCTCCGCAAGGACGATCTTCTGCGCTGCACCGTCTTCCGGGAACAGCGTCAGATCCGCACCCTCACAGGTGGCGGCTGCTTTTTCAAAAAGCGCGGTAAAGCCGGCGGAGAACGCGTAGGACTCGGGGAAACTCCACGAAGCCTCGCACTTGACGGCGGCATCGCCGTAGTTCATCGTCGTAAATACATAATCGGTCTGTCCGTCCGGACGCTTCGAGCCGACGGCGGAAACCGTATCGGGCTCACCGAGCATATAGCGCACGAAGTCGAGATCGTGGATGTGCAGATCCAGCACCATACTGCCGCTGCGCTTGAAATCGTGCAGCCAGCCGTCCCATGCCCAGGTGGGATAGGGCGAAAGGCGATGGAAAGACGCGGAGAGGAGTTTGCCGTATTTTTTGCTCTCCACGGCGTCTTTGAGCCAATTATAGGGCTTGTTGAAGCGCACGACCTGACCGACCTGCACGGTGCGTCCGGTCTCTTTTTGCACGGCGAGAAGCTGTTCGGCTTCCTCCTCGGTGCGGCAAAGGGGCTTTTCCACGAAAACATCTCTGCCCTTTTTCATCGCCTTGACCGCATACTCCGTATGGAGATAAGTCGGCAGGCAAATGTCGATAAAATCGACATCGGCGTTTTCGATCAATTCGTCCGCATCGCGATAGATTTTCGCGTTTGTCCCCTGTGCCAGCGCCTTTTCTTCGCGCACATCGGCGATGGCGGTGATCTCCACCTTGTCGGAGAGGACTTTGTAGCAAGCGGCGTGCATGGAGCCCATGAAGCCGCAGCCGATCAAACCAACTTTGAGCATATTTGTATCTCCTTATCTTCCTAAAATCTTATCCATGGCAATGGATGTGGTGTAGAGGATGGTCTCGGGATAGAGTTTGTACGGCGGGATCATCTCGGCAGTAGCCCAGCCCTCATATCCGATGTCTTTGAATGCCTGCATCACGGCGATATAGTCCACATCGCCTTCTAAAAGATCGACATAGTTCGCCATGGAGCGGCTGTAATCTTTGAAATGCACCTTGCGGATACGCTGACCGAGAATACGGATCCACTGTTCGGGATAGCCGTTGGGCAGGGCGTTTCCGACATCGAAATACGCCTGCAAATAGGGAGAGTGGAACGAATCGATCAGATCGCGCACTTCAAGCGGCGAAAGCAAAAATTTGTTGGCAACATTTTCGATGGCGAGTTCGACTTTGTACTGCTCGGCGACGGGCACGAGCTTTGCAAGTGCCTCGCGGCAGCGGTCGTAGGCGACATCGTAAGGCGTAATATCGTCATAGGGCATAAAATCGACGCCGACCGCGCCGGGCACGACGAGGATCGTCTGTGCGCCGAGATAGGAAGCGAGTTCCAACTGTTTTTTGGTCGTCTCGATCGCTTTTTCGCGCATTTTGGGATCGCTTGAAGTGTAGTTGTAGTCCCAATAAAGACCGCTGGCAAGGCTGTAAAGTTCGATGCCGTGCTTTGCGGCAAGACTGCGGATCTTCTCCATATCCTCTTTGGTGCTTTGCGGATTGACCGGTCCCGTCTCCGCAAGCGCAAGTTCCACGCCCTCATAACCGGCATCGGCGGCAAGGGTGAAGACCTGCTCCAAATCGTTTTGCACGTCTGCGGCAAAAGACCATATACTGATTCCTTTTTTCACGAAAAATCCCTCCTTGTATTTTGGATAAATTTATTGTACAATATCTCTCGGGAAATTGGAGTTTATTTTTTTGACCTAAATGTGCACTTTTTGAAACGGAGTAACCGCCATGAAAGTAAGTTATATCAAAAAAGAGTCCGCCAATGTCATCGAAGTGACCAAGATCAAGACGGTGCATTACTATGAATTCGCCAAAGATTTCCGTTTTGAGGGCGAACGCCACAACCATTGGGAAATGGTCTATGTGGATCGCGGACAAGTCTTCATTCGCGCCGGTGCGCAGGACCTTTGTCTCAAACAGGGTGAAGTGGTCTTTCATAAGCCCAACGAATTCCACACCATCCGTGCCGACGGGATGCACCCTGCCGATGTGTTCGTCATCTCGTTTTACTCCTCATCCGCGGCAATGGCGCATTTCCGCGGCAAAGTGCTGCGCGTGCCGTCCAAACTGCACAAAACCGTTGCCGCGCTCATCAGCGAGTGTACGCACACCTATGAAGTCCTCCCCGTGATGGGCGAAGAGGTGACGCTGCGCGACGATTCGCCCATCGGCGGTCAGCAGATGGCGCGCATCCGCCTCGAAGAATTTCTCATCATGCTCATCCGAGAGGAGACGGCGCAAAAGAGCGTCGGTATCTTCCCTTCGCGCGAAAGTATGGAAAATCACCTGGTCTCGGAACTGCTGCGCCGCGCCGAAGAGAATATCTACCGTAAAGTCACCTGTGAGGAACTGTGCAAAGGGCTCAACTATTCGCGTGCGTATCTTTCGCGCATTTTCAAGGCGGCGACGGGCTATACGCTGGTCGATTATCAGATCGCGCTGCGCATCCGCGAGGCGAAAAAACTGCTGCGCGAGCAATCGCTCAATGTCGCGCAGATCTCCGACCTTCTGCAATTTGACAATCCGCAGTATTTCGCGCGCGTGTTCAAGCGCATCACCAACCTCACCCCCACGCAGTATCGCAAAGACATCGTGAAATGAAAAAACAGGCTGATAAATCAGCCTGTTTTTGCCTTAATATCGTTCTTAAAGCACTTGGATATGATCAAACGGGTTGCCCCATAAAAAAGAACAGAAAACTCATCAAAACCGTTGTGATTCCCAATATAATACCGAAAACAGACAATACTGCGCTGACGGTATTTGCGGTGCCGCTTTTTTCTTTTTTGAAACAATGCAAGGCACCTATTATTCCGAAAACGATTGCGGATAAGGAAAACATAACAAGTGCAACAAAAATCATCAATTTGATATTTGCAAACGGACGGTTCGCAATTTCTTTGGAAATATTTAGCATTGAATATCCTCCGAACAGGATCGCAAATCCAATCGCGGAACTAATAAGAGAGATCATCCCGAAAAGAATGCCGCTGTTCACAGTCGGAAGTTTGACCTCTATATCGGTTTTACTTTGGTAATGATTTTGTTTATTGAAAAATTCATTATTCTCAAACATCTCGTCCCTCGCAGTTTAAATCACATAGTATGGATTAGGTTTGCACAAAATGCTTATAAGGTCGATGAATATACCTATGCCGAAAAGACCGGCGGTAAACAAATATAAAATACCCATACCCGCTTTGCCTTCATAGAATTTGTGAGCGCCGAACACGCCCAGAAACAGGCACAAGAAAAATGCTACCCATTTGTTCTTTGCTCTTGCACCAAGTACATTCACCTGATTATTGTTTTGATTGTTGTTTTCGTTGCTGTTGTTGATTACGATTTGGGGAGTCTGCCCCATCGCAGGTGTTTCCACCCTGCAACCGCATTTGGGGCAAATTTCGGCTTTTGCGGAAATAACCTGTCCGCATTCCTTGCAAAATTTTGTTTCTTTTGCTTGAACTTGTACCGGTTCCTGAGTGTTATCCATGATTAATCCTCCTGCTTATTATTGTTCATACGACAAAATTCGTCATATCATAAACATACTATAACACATATGTATTGTAATGTCAACACATATGTGTAGATATTATTTTACAAATGTATAATATAATTCACTACATAAGGGGATTATATATATGAATGTATTAAAAAGGATCAACGAACTTCGGCTTGCAAAAAACTGGTCGGTTTACCGCCTTTCGGTGGAGGCTGATCTGCCGCAGTCAACTATAACCAATATGATAAACAGGGAAACATTGCCTTCAATCACAACCTTGGATGCGATCTGCAAGGCTTTTGACATATCCTTATCGGAGTTTTTTAGGGAAGAAAAAGAAAACGAACACACGGATTATAATGAACTTGAAAAATACTTCAATCAACTGTCGGACGAAACGAAAAAAGCGGTTTTTGATTTGATAAAAAGCATTTCAGAAATCCGTTAACGGGGAATATGGAAAAAAATTTTTATCAAATGATCATTCAATGGTGATCTACTATCTCAGCGGCAGAGAAATTTCATTTTACGGCACACTTGATCTGAAAGACGAATGGGAACAGAAATTCTGCTCCCATTCGTCTTTTAACTATTTACCGGACTGTTTCAGCAACTCGTTTGGCTTGCTTTTCGGGAATAGTGTCTCCCGTTATTGCGAGACAAAGAGAACGGATTCCCACGGCAACTTCGTTGCCTCAAAATGGCGAAGATTTTGACGGAGGGATTTGCCGCCCCTCCCCGCGCACGGGAGGAGCAAGCCCCTCCCCTACGGATGTTCTATCTGAAATCCGTCTTTTTTCGCCGCCAATCCCCCCTGAAAAATCAAGGATTTTTCTTCCCCCCTTTGCAAGGGGGGCATTTTTCCCCTTTGCCTCCCTTGTAAAGGGAGGTGGCACGAGCGCAGCGAGTGACGGAGGGATTTTCCGTCCCCGCGCACGGGAGGAGCAAGCCCCTCCCCTACGAAATTCCTCCCGTCTCTTCGTCATTGCGGGGCGTGGCGCCGTGGCAATCCGCATCCCCCGTCCAAAAAACGGATTCCCACGGCAACTTCGTTGCCTCGGAATGACACGATTTTTTACACATCCAAATTTTTCGTCATTGCGAGGCGCTTCGCGCCGTGGCAATCCGTATGCACCGACTACCGTCTTTTTTTGAAAAACTCACTCAATACGGCTTTGCAATCTTCTTCGCATACGCCGCCGACAAGTGCCGGCGTATGGGCAAAGGACTCCATAAACAAATTCATCACGCCGCCGCAAGCACCCATCTGCGCGTCCCTTGCGCCGTAATAAACGCGCGGAATACGCGCATTGAGGATCGCTCCGGCGCACATCGGGCAGGGCTCGAGCGTCACATAGAGTGTGCAGTCGTCCAAACGCCACGAGTGGAGCGTTTCGTTCGCCATGGCGATGGCTTCCATCTCCGCGTGGGATGCGGTGGACTGTTTTGCCTCGCGCCTGTTGCGCCCCCTGCCGACGATCTGATCGTCCTGCACGATCACACAGCCCACGGGAACTTCGCCGTCTTGCGCGGCTTCTTTTGCCAGCAAAAGAGCCTCCTGCATCCACTTTTCCCGATCCGTCACAAAAAAGCACCTCCCGTCCGTTTGCTTTCGGGCATATTTGTCCATACTCTCCATACACTATTCATATAGGAGGGTAACACAATGAAAATGGGAAATCGTGCGGCACATCTGCGTGCCGCTTTATCTGCCGCGCACCGCGATCTGACACACGCTTACGCGCAATTCGACGCCGTCACCGCACCGGAATTGGTCGACGCCTGCGTCTATGAGATCAACGCCGTCGAAGCGCGCTACAACTACCTGCTGCGCAGGATCAAGGAGGAGGGAAACGAATGAGCATCGGTGAAACCGTTGCCGTCGGCGTGATCGCGCTCTTTCTCCTTTTGACGCTTCTGCGCCTTTTCGCAACACCGCTGAAACTGTTACTGCGCCTCGTTCTCAACACGGCGCTTGGCTTTTTGGCACTGTTTCTGCTGCGCTATTTCCCCGGCATCTCCCCCGGTTTCAGTTTGGTCAATGCGCTGACCGTTGGGGTATTCGGCTTGCCGGGACTCGTTTTACTCGTCCTTTTGAAGTTGGTCTTTCTCTGATGCCGTACCCCAGCCGTAAAGCGGATAACGCTGCATCGCACCGAAGATCTTTTGCCGCAGATCGGGGTATTTTTGCTCGAGCGACACCAGCAGTTCCTTCACTTCCTGCCGACGGGTATAGCCGTCCGCCGGGCATGGATTTTTCACCACGGGCAGTCTGAGTTGTTCCGCCGCCGCGCGGATCTTGCTCTCGTGTACATATAAAAGCGGACGCACCTGCGTCACATTCATGCGTGAAAGATAGGTCACGGGCTGAAACGAGCCGATCCTGCCCTCAAAGAGCAAATTCATCAGCATCGTCTCCACGGCATCGTCGAAATGATGCCCCAGCGCGATCTTGCGGATACCGCGCTCGGTGATGGCGGTGTTGAGCGCACCGCGGCGGAGTTTGGCGCAAAGGGAGCAGGGATTGCTCTCTTTGCGCTCTTGGAACACCACCTCGTAGATCGGCACTTCCTGCCGGATGTACTCCACGCCGAGACTGCGGCAAAAATCCGCCACGGGTGAAAGGTCAAAACCCGGCACGCCGCCGTCGATCGTGATACCGACAAGCGAAAAGGGCTTGGGGTAAAACTCCCTTAGCCGCGCCAATACCGCGAGCAGCACGAGCGAATCTTTGCCGCCCGAAAGTCCGACCGCCACGGTCTCACCCGCGGCGATCATATCGTAGTCCTCCGCACAGCGGCGGACAAGTCCTAAAATTTCCTGCATGGATGCTCCCTTCAAAACGGAAAGATCCCCAAAATATCCTGCCACGCCTCTTCGTCGATCGGTTCGCCGTGGAGGAGATTTCTTCTGTCTTCTTCCGTGATCCTGCGCACCACGCGGCAGGGATTGCCGACTGCGATCGACCATGCGGGGATATCGTGCGTCACCACACTGCCTGCGCCGATGACACAGCACTCGCCGATATGCACGCCCGGGCAGATCACGCTGCTGCCGCCGATCCAGGTATAGTCTCCGATGGTGACCTCTTTGCCGTACTCATACCCCGTCGCACGGGTAGAGGGATGGATGGGATGCCCTGCGGTGTAGATGCCGACATTGGGTGCCAAACGGCAGTCATGCCCGATCGTCACGGGCGCAACATCCAAAATCGTACAGTTGCAGTTGATGAAAAGATTGTCGCCGGCGAAGATATGCGTGCCGTAATCGCACATAAACGGCGGTTTGATGAGCGCATTTTCGCACTTGCCGAGCAAATCTTTCGCCAAACGGCGCAAAAGGTCGAAATCGCCCCAATCGGCGCTATTGTATTCCTGCAATCTGCGCTGGCAGGCGCAATGCTCTTCCAGCACGGCTTCGTCGACCACATAGGCTTTTTGTTCGTCTCTTCGTTTGATCATATCCATCGTGCAAATTCCTCCGAATTATCGTGATTTTTATTGTACCGCAAGGCGCGTCTTTTTGTCAAGAGACGCGAAATTTTTCATTTCGTATATAAGAAATCAAGAGTAAAAACGAGAAAACAAGAGATTTTACGAGTTCTTGTATAGTTAAATGAATTTGTTGTTGACAAATTTTCTGCGGCGTGGTACACTCTCCATTGTTCGGAAAATATTTCGCGAAAATCGGGAAAGGCTTTGCTTTTCCACACTGAATACGGAGGAAAAAACTATGTCCACTTTTATGGCAAACAAGGGCAATGTCGAGCGTAAATGGTACGTGATCGACGCCGCCGGTAAGCCGTTGGGCAAGACCGCTGTTGCGGCTGCCGATCTGCTTCGCGGCAAGCTCAAAGTCACCTACACCCCGCACGCCGATTGCGGCGACTATGTCGTCATCATCAATGCCGCCAAGGCAGTGCTTACGGGCAACAAACTCGAGCAGAAGTATTATCGCACCCACTCCGGTTGGGTCGGCGGTCTGAAAGAGACCAAGTACCGCATCCTCATGCAGGATAAGCCGGAACTCGCCATGCGCGTCGCCGTGCGCGGTATGATGCCTCACAACATCATCACTAAGGATGCTTTGACGCGCCTGCACATCTATGCCGGCGATACCCACGAACAGCAGACTCAAAAGCCCGAAGTTTACGAAGTGAAGTAAGGAGGAAATAAAGAATGTATCAGTCTAAAAAGCCTTATCTCTACGGCACAGGCCGCAGAAAATCCTCCGTTGCCCGCGTGCATCTGTTCCAGGGCGGCACCGGTTCCATCACCATCAACGGCCGCTCCCTCGATGAATATTTCGGTCTGGAAACCTTGAAGATGGTCGTCCGTCAGCCCCTTGAGGCCGTCGAAGAACTCGGCAAGGTCGATATCGTTGCCACCGTGGAAGGCGGCGGCGTTTCCGGTCAGGCAGGTGCTTTGCGCCACGGCATCGCCCGCGCACTGCTCCTCGTCAATCCCGAATATCGCACCGCTTTGAAAAAAGCCGGCTTCCTCACCCGCGATCCTCGTATGAAAGAGCGCAAAAAATACGGTCTCAAAGCAGCCCGTCGTGCGCCTCAGTTCTCAAAGCGTTAATTCGTTTTCCCGAAAAACTCCCTGCAATAGCAGGGAGTTTTTTTCATCATTGTACAAACGCTTTAAGAACAGAGGCGTCCTCGCGGCATAGCCGCTGCGGTCGGAAGCTGAAATCGTGCCGCCGGCACGATTTCCATACGCCCCGACAGTTCAGCAAGCGTTAATCAGATTTCCCAAAAGCCCCCCTGCAATAGCAGGGACTCTTTTTTGCGGTTTCTTGACATTGTGCGCTGATGACAGTATAATAACCACATCGGATAAATTTATGGGAGGGATTTTCTACGAAAGATATTTTTGAAAAATGTATGGTACCTTCTCAGGCGGATGAATACCGCGAAATGGGGTTATTCCCCTACTTCCGTGAGTTGCAGTCAAGGCAGGACACCGAAGTCATCATGGAGGGAAAACGCCGCATCATGCTCGGAAGCAACAACTACCTGGGCTTGACCGTCAATCCCGGGATCATCGAAGCGGGAAAAGCGGCATTGAGCGAATACGGCACCGGTTGTTCCGGCTCGCGTCTGCTCAACGGAACGCTGGTACTGCATCAGCAGTTTGAGCGTGAAATGGCGCAATTTCTCAGAAAAGACGATGTTGCGACCTTCCCCTCCGGATTTCAGAGCAACCTCGGTGCCATCAGCGCCGTAGTCGGTCTCGGAGACTATGTGATCTGCGACCGCGAAAACCACGCTTCCATCTACGACGGATGCAAGTTGAGTTACGGTAAAATGCTGCGCTATCGCCACAGCGATATGGCGGATTTGGAAAGAGTATTGCAAAAAGTACCCGAAACCGCCGGAAAACTGATCGTGACGGACGGCGTGTTTTCCATGGGAGGCGACATCGCAAAACTGCCGGAGATCTGCGCGCTCGGCAAAAAATACGGCGCACGCATCATGGTCGATGACGCCCACGCGCTGGGTATTCTCGGAGAAGGCGGACGCGGCAGTGCAAGCCATTTTGGTCTGGAAGATCAGGTCGATCTGTATATGGGCACTTTTTCCAAGTCTTTGGCATCGCTCGGCGGCTACATCGCCGGCAACGCAAGGGTGATCGACTACATTCGCTGCCATTCGCGCCCCTATATTTTTGCCGCCTCCGTTCCGCCGACGCAGATCGCCGTCGCCACGGCGTCACTGCGCTATCTGATCGCGCATCCGGAACTCCCTCAGCAGTTAAAAGAGATCTCGAACTATATGCGTCAAAAACTGCTCGCGGCAGGGATCAAGATCATCATGAGCGAAACGCCGATCATCCCGATCTATACCTATGAGCCGATCAAAACGCTGCAAATCCAAAAAGCATTGTACGAGCGCGGCGTCTATGTCAATGCAACGCTTCCGCCTGCCTGCGCACCGGGCGAATGTCTGCTGCGTTGCAGTCTGATGGCGACGCACACCACCGCGCTGATCGACGAGGCTGTTGACATCATTGCGGATACCATGAACCACTATGAAGAATAAAGTCGTGATCGTCACCGGCGGCAGTCACGGGATCGGAAAAGCAACGGCGCTCGCGCTTTTGCAAAAAGGCTGTACGGTCTATGAATTTTCCCGTCACGGCGAAAGCGGAGGCGGCATTCATCATATCGACTGCGATGTTTCCGATGAAAATCGCTTTGCCGAAGCAGTTGCGTCCGTTGCGAAACAGGAAGGTCGGATCGACATTCTGATCAACAATGCCGGTTTCGGCATTTCCGGTGCCGCGGAATTCACGCGAAACGAAGATGCGAAGCGGCTTTTGGATGTCAACCTCTTCGGCGTTGTGAACGGATGCAAAGCCGTGATCCCCTATATGCGCCGGCAGGGATGCGGCAGGATCATCAACCTCAGTTCGGTCGCGGCGGTCGTCCCCATCCCCTTTCAGGCTTGGTATTCCGTAAGTAAAGCCGGCATCAGCACCTATACGGCGGCTTTGCGAAACGAGCTCAACGGCTTTGGCATTTCCCTTTGTGCCGTTATGCCCGGGGACATTTCCAGCAATTTCACCGCGGCACGGGAGAAAAGCGAAGCGGGAGAAGAGATTTACGGCGAACGCATCCGCAAAAATGTCGCGAAGATGGAGCAGGACGAACAGCACGGGATGTCACCGGAGGTCGCCGGAGCATACATTGCGCATCTGGCACTGAAACGGCATCTCAAACCGGAGTATGCCATCGGACTGCCGTATCGGTTTTTCTCCGTTCTCGCCCGTATTCTGCCGTGTTCTCTCAAATCGTTTCTGATCGGCAAACTGTACGCCGGCGGCAAAAACCGCTGAGAATGCGGTCTCATTTTCCGCCGCATTTTGATATTTTTCGGGTAAAAAGCACTTGACAAGTTTCAATAGCATTTGATATAATGTATACAACATCTCCCCCAGGCCTCTTTGCAATTTTCGGATTGCATACGCACACTTGGGGGCGTTTTGTTTCATATGAGGTAACGATATGGCTCAAAAAGAATTCAAAACACTGAGCGAACAGATTTCGCTTTTAAGACAGCGCGGATTGGCGATTGCAGATGAAAAATGCGCAAAGCAGTTTCTGTACTTTAATAATTACTATCGTATCAGCGGATATTCACTCACACTGCGAAATCACGACATTTTCTCAAAAAGTGCTTCCTTTCAACAAATCATTGATATTTATAACTTTGACCACGAATTCCGCCACATTCTTTTGAAGTATATCGAGATGATCGAGATTAAATTCAAATCCGCGTATGTCTATGAATTTACAAAGGAGTACGGTCCCACGGGATACTTGGATGTAAGTCATTTCACCGATTCAAAGCGGCACACCGCAATACTTCAAAAAGCCGAAGCCCAAAAGGAAAAGAGATTGCCTAACGAAGCATTTCTGAAACATTATGTTGAAGAATTAAAAGAAAATCTCCCACTGTGGGCATATATTGACCTTCTGACGATCTCCGACATTTCATTTCTCTATTCCATTTCAGATCACAAAATTAAAACTGCGGTTGCAAATTCTTTCGGCATTACAAAAAAAGGAGCAGCGTTACTCGGTAAATTTATGCACAGCATGACAATTATCCGGAATTTGTGCGCACACGGATCCCGGCTTTATAACCGCTTGTTTGAACAAAAACCAAGTCTCAGCAGAAGCGAACTTGCCCTACTGCGAAAGAACTCCGACGGTGCAGTCGATAATGCACACCTGTTCGGATTTATTTTGATCATGAAGCGTTTGCTTGCGAACTTTGAATTTTGCGATTTCAAAGATGAACTTTTGCTGCTTACGCAAAAAATTCCTTTTGTTCAAATGAAATATTACGGTTTTCCATCCGACTGGCAAAATTTGATATAATTCGCGCCGACAGTTGCATATAATAAATCTGACTTCTCCCACGAGCTGAAAACGGCGCAATACTGTGGGCGATTTGTCAAATGAGAGCAGGGATCCCTGCTCTCATTTTCCGCCGCATTTTGATATTTTTCGAAAAGTCGGAAATTGTACTTGCATTTTTGCGCGTTTATGGTAAAATGGCAGTATCAATAAATGGAGGTGCTTCACTATGGCATATAAAATCAGTGACGCTTGCGTCGGCTGCGGTGCTTGCGCAGATGCTTGCCCCGTCGGTGCGATCTCTCAGGGCGACACCCAGTATGTGATCGACGCGGATGCCTGCTTGGGTTGCGGCGCTTGCGCTGACACTTGCCCCAACGGTGCAATTGCAGAGGCTTAAAAAAACGCGGCTCATTGAGCCGCGTTTTTTTGCTTAGTCATTATGAAAAAAGAGTATTTGCGCCCCGAAGGGCCTTTTTATGAATATGACGCCACGCTCTTTCCCCCGACGACGGATTCGTTCGCGCTGGGCTATTTTGCCCGTCCCCACAAAGGGGATCGCGTGTGCGATCTGGGCGGCGGCTGCGGACTTTTGGGGCTTTTGTTGCTCGCGCGCGAGCCGTCGCTGCAACTTTGCAGTATGGAGATCAATGCGGAGGCTCACGCCGTCGCCGGGAAAAATTTTGCGGCAAACGACTTTGCAGTGACCTGTCTTTGCGCCGATCTGCGCGACTGCTCCTCGCTTTTGCCCACCGGCTCGATGGATTACATCGTCTCCAATCCGCCCTATTTTGCAAGCGGCAGCGGTGAAGCGGCGAAAGGGACGCGCAAAGGTCAGCGCGGTGAAGAGACCTGCACGCTTGCGGAACTTTGCGCGGCGGCAGGATATCTTTTGCGCTACGGCGGCAGTTTTGCCGTGGTGCATCGCGTGGAGCGGCTTGCCGCGCTTTTTGCGGCGATGAAAGGTGCCGCGATCGAGCCGAAGCGACTGCGTTTTCTGCACACCGACCTTTCCCAATCCCCTACACTTGCGCTGGTGGAAGGTCGCCGCGGCGGTCACGAAGGGCTGATCGTCGAGCCGCCGCTTCTCATCGGCTCTTCGGAATGGGAGCGCGTTTATTTCAGAAGATAAAACAATAAAACCGACGGTGTACCGTCGGTTTTTTTTATGCCAAAAGCGACATCACGCAATCATAAAGGCGCTTTGTGGCATCCCGTACGCCGAGAGACGCCATATTGTGCGCCATCTGCTCGCGTTTTTCTTTGTTTTGCAAAACTTCGCAAGCCGCCGCAAAAAGCCCCTTTCCGTCCAACTCCGCCTCGCGCAGTACACAAGCCGCGCCGTGCGAGCCGAGCAGGTCGGCGTTTTTCTCCTGGTGATGATTGGTGACATTCGGGGACGGCACCAAAATTGCCGGCACGCCGAGCGCCGTCAGTTCGCTCAAAGTGGACGCACCTGCCCGACAGATGACCAGATCCGCGGCGCGCATGGCGGTCGCCATATTGTAGATATACTCGCGCACCCGAATTGCCGGATGCTCCGCCTCGGTCAGATGCCGCTCGCGCAGAAATCCCTGCATTTTCTCCCAATAAAATGTACCGACCGCGTGAATATGGTGGAACGGCTCTTCCTGCGCTTCCAGCGCAACGAAATCAAGCATTTTGCGGTTCATGCCTTCCGCGCCGAGACTGCCCCAAAAGGAAACGATGAGCGGTCTTTCATCCGTGATGCCCAATGCCGCGCGTGCTTCCGCCTTGCTTTGGGCGAAAAACTCGCCGCGCACGGGCGTACCCGTCACGACCACTTTTTCGGGATGTTTGTAGTGCTTGCGGCAATCCTCAAACCCGACCATCACGCGCGCGCAGTAGTTTTCCAACTGCTGTGTGGTCAGTCCCGGGATGCTGTTGGATTCGTGTACCGCCGTGGGGATGCCGCGTGCGGCGCCGTAGCGGATCATCGGATAACTCGCATATCCGCCTGTTCCCACGATCAGATCGGGTTTTTCCTCGTCGAGGATGCGATCTGCCTGCCGTTTGACCGAAAGCAGATCACGCACGGCGATGATATTGTGGCGGATATCCTTCGGCGCAAACGAGCGGCGCAGCGAAGAGATCCGCACCGAGCGGAACGGATAGGGCGTATGGGCGATGAGATCGCGTTCCAGACCGCGCTCCGCTCCGACAAACAGAATTTCGCAATCCGCGTGTTTTTCCTGCATATACTTTGCCAGCGCAAGGGCGGGATTGACATGTCCTGCCGTACCGCCGCAAGTAAAAATCACTTTCATCGGCACACTCCTATTCCGTCGGCGTTTGCCTGGAAACGCTCAAAACGATGCCGATCTCGACCAGTTGGATGACCAGCGCCGTACCGCCGTAACTGAAAAACGGCAGAGAAATGCCGGTCGCCGGGATCAGATTGCTCACCACGGCGATACTCAGCGCCGTCTGCAAGGCGATCTGCGTGGTCACGCCGATGACGAGCAGGCTTCCGAAACGGTCACGCGCGCGAAGCGCGATCCAATAGCCGCGGATGATCAAAAGGGCGAAAAGCACCATGATGATCGTCGCGCCGACCAAACCCAATTCTTCGCAAATCACGGAGAAAATGAAGTCATTGTGCTCTTCGGGCAAAAAGAGGTGCTTTTGGCGGCTCTTGCCGAGCCCCACGCCCAAAAGTCCGCCCGAGCCGATGGAAATGAGACTTTGCCGGATCTGATAGCCGCTGTCTCTCGCCCATTCCGGATTGAGCGGATCGCGCCAAACGGTGATACGCGAGGAGTTATACTTGACGACACCCGTAAAAAACAGTGTAGCGACGATACCGGCAAGACCTGCGCCGTAGCCGAGCCATTTCAGTTCGACGCCGCCGGCAAAAAGCATGGCGCAGCCGATACCGCAGATCAGAACGGTCGCGGAAAAGTGCGGCTCGCACATCAGCAAAAAGGCAAAAAGGCCCAGTACGATGGCAAACGGCATAATGCCTTCTTTGAAGTTGCGCATTTTCTCTTTTTTGCGCGAAATGCGGTCGGCAAAAAAGACGATCACGGCGATCTTCGCCACTTCGGAGGGCTGGAATTGGATACCGAGATTGATCCAGCGCGTCGCGTTGTTGCGCTCAATGCCCAAAGGCGTAAAGGCGACGGCGGCAAGCAGTAAAGCCGCAATACCGACCAAAACAGCGCCGAGCCCGCGCCAACGCGCATAATTCCATCGGGAAACGATATACATCAAAACGATCCCCACCGCGCCGAAACCGAGTTGACGCAAAAAGTAATAGGCAGGGTTGCCGCTTTCATAGTAGGCAGAGGGAAAACTCGCGGAAAAGAGCATCACAAGCCCGATGCCCGTCAAAATCAGGCTCAAAAGCAAAAACGGCACATCGAGCGGACCTTTGGCGGCTTTGTGCGAGGCTTTTGCGATCTCTTTGGCGCGCACTTTCTGCTCATGGCGCAAACGGCGTTCTTCATCCGTCATCGTGTATCCCTCCCGTCTTGATAAAAGCTAAAATCAGAAATAAAATCTCTGCCAAACACCGCCGTAAGCGAGAATGCAAAACAGCAAACTCACCGCCGTAAACACGCGCACCACTTTTTTCTCGTTCCAACCGCAAAGTTCAAAGTGATGGTGCAGCGGTGCCATTCTGAACACACGCTTGCCGTGCGTCAATTTGAAATAAGTCACCTGGATGATATCGGACATTGCCTCGCAGAAGTAGACAAACCCGACCAAAAGCAACACCAGCGGCATATCGAAAGCGAATGCCAAAGCGGCGATCGCACCGCCGAGGAACAAAGAGCCGGTATCGCCCATAAACACCTTGGCAGGGTGATGATTATAGACCAAAAAGCCGAGAAGTCCGCCGAAAAGGGCGGCGGCAAAGATACCGCAGCCGGCAAAACCGGGCCATGCGAGGGCAAAGAGCGCGAAAAACGCGAGCGGCGGCAATGTGACGCAAGTCGCCAGACCGTCCACGCCGTCCGTCAGATTGACGGCATTGACCGTACCGACGATGGCAAACGATGCCAATACTAAGTAAAGCGGCCACGGCAAGATCCATTCCGCTTGGAAAAACGGAACATACACATTCGGCGACATATAGCCGAGATAGCGCATCGCACACAAAAACGCCACGGCGGCGGCAAACTGCAAAATGAGTTTCTGCCACGCGGTCAAGCCGAGATTTTGATGCTGTCTGATTTTTTTGAAATCATCCAAAAAGCCGATCAAGCCGAAGATCACGGCAAAAAGGAAGAGACAAAGGTGCAGGTAATCGTGCGCCATCATCGTACTCCATCCGCAGAGCACCGAAGATACGAGCGTGGAGGCAATGAACATCAAGCCGCCCATTGTCGGCGTTCCCTCCTTGGCGGCGTGCCAGGTCGGGCCGTCTTTGAGAATGCTCTGACCGGCACGCAGACGGTGCAGCCACGGGATCAGCACTTTACCCAAAAGCGCACTGATCGCAAAACTCAACACACAAGTCACTGCAAATAAAAGTTCCATAGTCTCTCCTCGCCGTAGCCGGCTCTTTCGTTAGTTTATTCCTCGCGCGGCATAATACTGCCATACGATCTGTCTTTCATCCATCGGTCGGTTTTCCTTGCCCACCGTCTGATAGGTTTCGTGTCCTTTTCCCGCCAAAAGCACCACATCGCCCGAGTGCGCCGTGCGCAAGGCGAAATGAATGGCGTCTCTGCGGTTTTCCAGTACGGCGAACGGCGTTTCGCTTTGCGCCATACCGTCTAAAATGCCGTGCAGGATCGCATAGGGATTTTCCGTGCGCGGATTGTCGGAAGTCAGCACGCAAAAGTCGGAAAGTGCCGCGGCAATGCGTCCCATCTCCGCGCGTTTTCCGCGGTCGCGGTCTCCGCCGCAGCCGAACACGGTGATCACGCGCTCATCGGCGATTCCGTTGACTGCCGTGAGGATATTTCTCAGTCCGTCGGGCGTATGCGCATAGTCCACGATCACGGTAACATCACCGCGATGCACGATCTCGCACCGACCGCGCACGCCATGGCATTGCGGCAAAGCCGCCGCCGAACGGGAAAGCGGAATGCCGAGCCATTTCGCCGCCGACAAAACGCCGAGCGCATTGTAAAGGGAAAATTCGCCCGGGATCGGGATCTCGGTTTGGCAATGTTCCTCGTCATCGCAGGCGGTAAAGGAAACGCCGAGCGGCGTATAGTGTGTGCGCCACGCCACGATGTCGCAGGTGATATTCTGTCCGAAGGTCAAGAAGGGGCACGGACAGGTTTCCGCCATTTTTTCGCCCCATTCGTCATCGGTATTGATCGCGGCATGACGGCAAAGCGGAAACAGCATCGCTTTCGCCGCGGCATACGCCTCCATCGTGCCGTGATAATCCAGATGATCGCGCGTGAGATTGGCAAAAATGCCCACGGCAAAGGAAACCGCCGCCACGCGTTTTTGACAAAGCGCGTGAGAGGAAACCTCCATCACGGCATAGCGGCATCCTGCCTGCTGCATCTCATAGAGTAACTTTTGCACCGAAAGTGCATCGGGAGTCGTGCGGGAAGTCGGGAACTGCACGCCGTCGATCTCATTGCCGTTCGTGCCGATCACGCCCACCTTTTCCCCCGTGCAGTTTTGCAAAATGTCGCGGAGCAAATAGGTCGTACTCGTTTTGCCGTTCGTCCCCGTTACGCCGATGACTTCGATCTTTTCCGAAGGCTCACCGTACCACGCGGAAGCGGCAAAAGAAAGTGCCGCATGGGTATCGGGTGCGAGAACATAGGGGATCTCCGCTTCGGGTACACGCTCGCAAATGACGCACGCGGCGCCGTTTTCCACCGCCTGTGCAATATGATCGTGTCCGTCCTGCACCGCACCGCGCAGGGCAAAATAGGCATCGCCCGGCTGCACCGTTCGGGAGTCAAACGAAAGACCGCCGATCTCCAAATCGGCATCCGTATGGAACTGCAAACGGTCAAGACGGGAAAAAAGTGCTTGGAGATGAATAAAAAGCGCTCATTTCTTCATTGAGTCTGGCTATCATCAGTCTGTTACGGAACTGTCGCTGAATTGGACGCGCACCACCGTACCTGCCGCCACTTGCGCACCGGCGGTTTCCGATTGGGTGATCGCGCGGACGCTCGAAGAACTGCTGTTCTTCGCGCCGGTAATGCCCATGATAAGTCCGGCATTGGTGAGTTTCTGATTGGCAACGGATGCGCTGTCGCCGATGACATTGGGCACGGTGCAAAGCGCATCGCTCTTTTGCGCGCCGCAATAAAGCACGATCTCCGCACTGTTGGGGATGATCGCACCGCCCAGCGGCGTCTGATCGGTCACAACGGCGTCGTTTCCGACGATCTTGTGTCCGAAACCTGCGGCAGAGAGTTTTGCGATCGCTTCTTCCTTGGAAAGTCCCACCACATTGGGTGTGGTGGCATCCACGCCGACCAATTCCTCCGCCGTGTAGTTCGGCTCAAAGCCGAGGTAGGGTAAAATCTCCGACATCACACTGCTGGCAACGGGCGCGACCATATTACCGCCCGAAACATAAGTACCCGTCATCTTGCTCGGCTCATCGAGCGTCAAAAGCATAATGACTTCGGGATCGTCGGCAGGAGCGAAGCAGACGAATGAAACGATCACATTGCCGTTGACTTTATCCGCCGTACCCGTTTTGCCGCCGATGCGATAACCGGCGACACGGCCGTTTTTACCCGTACCTTCCGCCACGACATATTCCAAAATCTCGCGCACGGTGTCCGAAGTCTTTTCGGAGATCACCTGGCGGATGGGCGTGGTGTCGTGCTTATGAATGACATTGCCGTTGCTGTCGCGGATCTCATCGACGATATAGGGCGTACGCAGATAACCGCCGTTGATGCAAGCCGCCTGCGCCGTGATGAGCGAGACGGGCGTGACATTGAAGTTCTGCCCGAAGGCGTAGCACGCAAGTGCCAATGTGGAGTTCATGATTTCCGAGTTGACAAAACCGCTCGTTTCACCCGTAATGTCGAGTTTGGTCGGTTGTGTCAGACCAAAATCCTTCATATATTGGTAGAATTTCGCATTGCCCACGCGAAGACCGATGTTGATGAAAGCCGGGTTGCAGGAATTTCCCGTCGCCTGTTTCAGCGTCTGATGTCCGTGACCGTTACGGTTGGAGCAGTTGATGGTCGCGTTGGAAACATGGATCTTACCTGCGCAATCGAAGGTCGAATTGAGGTCGATCACGCCCTCTTCCAATGCCATGGAAAGCGTGAGAATTTTGAAGGTAGAGCCCGGCTCATAGGTATCGTTGATGGTCTTGTTGCGCCATTGTTTGAGCAGGGCATCGGATGCGGGAACGATGGCGGAAGTTGTCGTACCGTCCTCGTTGACGGTATCCGTCGTCTGCCCCTTCATAAAATCGTTGTAAATCGTACTCGGCGCGTTCAAATCGTAGGTCGGCAAAGACGCCAAACCCAGAATACCGCCCGTTTTGACGCTCATCACCACACCGGCGGCACCCTGCCCCGTACCGAAACGGGACTCCAACTCTTCCAACCCCTGTTCGAGGTAATACTGCACGGTCTTGTCGATGGTCGTGTGAAGACTATATCCGTCACGGGCATCGAAATACTGCTCATATTGGAACAAAAGCGAGCCGCCGCCGCCGTTTTTCGCGGAGACGACCATACCGTTCTCGCCCGAAAGTTCGCTGTTATAGACCGCTTCCAATCCGTATGCGCCGCCCGCTTCGTTGGTAAAGCCGATGGCGTGTGCCGCCAATGAGCCGTAAGGATAATACCGCTTCGTCGTCGGCTGGAAGAAAACGCCTTTGACCTTGTTTTTGTTCACATATTCACGCACCTTGTTGGCAAGTTCCTCATCGGCGCGTTTTTTGATCACTTCGTACTGCGACTTGGTCTTGTTCATGCGTTTGAGAACGGACGCCTCATCCACTTCGAGCGTATCCGCCAAAAACGACGCCAGCGCCGCATTTATATCTTTCTCGTTTTTCTCGTTCAGTTCTTTCGGAGAAAGGCAAATGTCTTCCGCCGTCGAGGAAACGGCGAGCGTGTAGCCGTTGCAGTCGTAAATCGTACCGCGCGAAGCCGTCACCGTGGCGCGCATCGTCTGTTGATTGACTGCCATTTTTTGCAGTTCATCGTGGCGCGTGATCTGCCAATAGTAGAGTTTGAAAAACAAGACAACAAAAAGCAGCACACCGAAAATGACCAAAAGCCAGATGGTGCGCTCCTGAATAACGCGGTTCGCGCGGCGAACGTGTTCGTTTTTTCTCTCCCGTTTTTCTTCCACGGTGCAGTTCCTCCTTTGTCCGTTATTGGATTTCTTCCACAAGGCAACTCTGAAAATCCGATGTACTCAGATCGTGCAGGAGAATTTTGAGAGGTGCCTGAAATAAAATAGGGAGTAAGGAAGCTCCTTACTCCTCTATGTATAAGCTTCGCTTATCTGAAATATTCCACCGCGGAAACGATCCCGTGGCCGAACGAGGTGAAGATCCGACTGAGCACATTGACCTCTTCATTCTGATAGACCGTGACACTATCGTCGCCGCTCATATCAATATAATAGATCTGCGATGCGCTCGGCTTGGTCATACCGGCTGCCTCAGCGGCGGCTTTGACCGATGCCAGATCAAAGGATTTTTCGTATTCTGTTTTCAGTTTGATGCTCTCTTCGCTCAAAAGTGTCGCCTCTTTGTTCAGCGCCGACACTTCGGAAGAAAGCACGGTCAGTCTCGCAAAACAAAGCAAGACCAAAAATGCCGCAACAGCCAAAAGGACAAAGGATGCCGCATTGATCGGGGAAATGCGCACTGCCGCGCGGCGTTTCTGACGCGGACGGGCTTTGGGCTTTTCCGCTTCACGGCGGCGTTGCTCGCGTCGGCGTTCATACTCGTAGTCATCCTGCTCGCGCACCTCAAATTTCGGTGCAAACGCCAAATTGCCCCGGATGTAGCCGTATTCACTTGCCGTGTTGTTACGCGCCATAGTCCCGCTCTCCTTAACATTTTTCCGCCACGCGCAGTTTTGCGCTTCTGGCACGGGGATTTCCCGTGAGTTCTTCTTCTGTCGAAACGATTGGTTTATGTGTCACAAGCCGCATTTTCGGCTTATTTCCGCAAACGCACACCGGGAATTCCGGTGGACAGGTACAACCCTGTGCAAACGATTTCATCGTCTGCTTGACCAAACGGTCTTCGAGCGAATGGAAGGTGATGACCGCCAAACGGCCGCCGACTTTCAAATGTTGCTGCGCCGCTTCGAGCATCGGCGGTATTTCGCCGAGTTCGTCATTCACCGCAATGCGGATCGCCTGAAAACTGCGCTTGGCAGGATGTTGTTTTTCGCGTCTCGCCGCCGCCGGCATCGCCGCTTTGATGAGTTCGGCAAGTTCCAGCGTGGTGGTGATCTCTTTTTCTTCGCGCCGACGGCAGATCGCTTTGGCGATTTGCGGTGCGCACTTTTCTTCGCCGTAAGTGAAAAGAATACGGCGCAATTCTTCATAACTCCATGTGTTGACGACTTCGTACGCCGTCAGCGGTGCATCGCGATCCATACGCATATCGAGCCGCGCATCGTGCTGATAGGAAAAGCCGCGCGACGCATCGTCAAGCTGCGGAGAGGAAACACCGAGATCAAAAAGCATCCCGTCCACGCTTTCGATGCCGAGTGCATCGAGCACTTCGCCGAGACGGCTGAAATTACTGTGTACGGGAGTAAAGCGATCGCGGTAATCGTGCAGGCGTTCTTCCGCCGCCTCGATCGCCGCACTGTCGCGGTCAAGGGCAATGAGTCTGCCGCTCGTCAAGCGGCGCACGATTGCAAGAGAATGTCCTGCTCTGCCGAGCGTTCCGTCCACATAAATACCGTCGGGACGAATGGCAAGCGCGTCGATGCACTCTTGCAGTAAAACGGGTTTGTGCCCGTAATCGGCGTCCATAAATCAGATGCCTGCGGCTTCCATCGCCGCCTCGATGCTCTCGGGCGTGAGGTAAGCAGCCTCGCGCTGTGTCCATGTCTGCGCATCCCAGATCTGTGCGCGGTTGGAAAGTCCGACAACGGCGACATCCTTTTCCAAATTGGCAAAGGAACGCTGCTTTTGTGTCAGAAGGATACGGCCCTGTCCGTCGGGTTCGCAACGGGTAGCCGTGGTAAAGATCACATCCAAAGGACGGGCAAGTTTCTGCGGAAGGTTTTCATACTTTTCGCGCATCGCGGAAAAACTTGCCTCGGAATAAACCGTCAGACAACGGTCTGCGCTGACTGTCACATAAAACACTTCGCCGAGCACTTCGCGCAGTTTGGCAGGGATAAACAATCTGCCCTTCGCGTCGATCGTATGTTGGTATTCGCCGATCATGACCGCTGTCCTCCTTTCCGAAAAATCCATAAACAGTTGTCTTGAAAAATCATAGTCCGAAAAACGGTGCGTGCCGCTCTTTCGATGGAGTGAGTGATCCGGCTTCTCTCTCGCAAGAAGCCGGATCTCATCACACGGAAGAAACACAATCGTGGGTTTTTGCTCCCCACGGAAACACTATCCACCATTTTTCCCCACTTCTTGTTTGTAGTATACGATGATTTTTCCAAAAAAGCAAGAAGAATTTTTCAAGAAAAGTGCCTAAAATTCCGTTGCTTTTATGGTTTTTCGTCCGTTTTTGGAATGTTTGTTCTATTTTTGAGCAAAAAAAGCAGGCGAGCATCACAACATCTTGTGATACTCGCCTGTTCGACAACAATATTTAGATTTCGACACACATTATGCGTCTATTTTTGTGCATTATGACGAAATTTTTACCAATTAGTTGTCTATTTCGTCAGAACCGGACATTGGATGGGAAAGTTCCTCGTTTTTGCGCTTCATCTGATCCTGAGAAGCGGCGCGGAAACGCACACGGGAATTCTGCATTTCCTTTTGTGCCGCGGTGATCGCGTCTTCTGCGCGGCGCAAGGCATCCTCGGTATATTCGTTCGCCACGCGGTACATTTCACGCACACGCGCCTCTGCCGCCTTGACGATCTCGTTGGCCTTGTTGCGTGCATCCATCACGATGCGGCTTTCGGAAACGCGCTCTTTGGCATCATGCTCCGCCTGATCCAAAATGCGCTTGGCGTCCTGGTTTGCGCGCTCGATAAACTCGTCACGGGACGAGAGCAGTTCCTGCGCACTGCGGATCTCGGAAGGAAGCATACGGCGGATCTCGTCGAGTGCATCGAGCATAATGTCGCGGCTGATGATGCAGCGATCTGCGGCAAAAGGAGCGCCCTTTGCCTCGTCCACCATATCATAGAGGTGTGCCAACTGGTTTTGAATGTCTTTCATGTCAACTGCCATAATTTAGTTCCGTCCTTTCAAAAATGGAATTGCCGCCTGCGGCAAAAACCGCTCCGGTGGCTGATGATAACGCAGCATATCGCGTGCCATGGTAGATGAAAAGTGTGCGTATTGCGGCTCGGCGCAAAGAAGTACGGTTTCCAATTGGGGATCAAGTTCCCGATTGATCTGCGCCAGACCGTATTCCAAATCAAAATCCGTGCCGTTGCGCACGCCTTTGATCAGATACCTTGCACCGCGCTCTTTGGCATAGGCGGCAAGCAGTCCGCTATGCGTTTCGGCGGTCACATTTTCAAACTCCGCAACGCTCGCTTGCAGCATGGCGAGACGCTGCTCGGGAGAAAACATCGGTGTTTTTTCGCCATTGACCATTGCGCAGACATAGACGCGGTCAAAAAGTTGCGCCGCACGGGAAATGATATTGAGATGACCGAGCGTAGGAGGATCAAAACTGCCGGGAAAAACTGCAATGTTCACTTCGGATCGCTCCCCTCACGATGATAGATCGTCACTTTGATCTTGCCGTAACGGCGCTCGCGGTAAATGCCGTACGGTGCTTGCAGTGTGGGTAACTGCTTGTCCGCCGGACTTTCCGCTATCATTATACCACACGGTGAGAGAATGTCAAACTTTGCGATATGCGCGATCGCGCGTTCCAAAAGTCCGCTCTCGTAAGGCGGATCGAGCAAAATGATGTCGAACTTCTCGCGCACGCCGTTGAGATAGCCCATTGCGTCGCCGCAGATGACCTGTGCACCCTCCGTCAGACGGCAAAGCGCCAGATTTTCGCGGATCAGTTTCACCGCGTCCGTGCGCTCATCGACGAAGACCGCTGACTTTGCGCCGCGGGAAAGTGCCTCGATCCCGAGTTGTCCCGTTCCGGCAAACAAATCCAGCACGCGGCTTTCGGGCACATCAAATTGGATGGCGTCGAACATACTTTCTTTGACTTTGTCGGTAGTCGGTCTCGTCTGCTCGCCTTTGAGTTCAGCCAAACGGCGGCCGCGGGCAGAGCCTGTGATCACGCGCATATCCTCACCTCGATTCTTTCCTTTTTCTATTTTACGAAATTTTTTCTCATTTTTCAATAGAAAAGTTTATAATTTTTATACTTGTCATTTTGACATCCTTTGTATATAATAGTAGCGTGTACATAAGTTCCGACAGAAAGGATAATTGCTATGATCACATTACAGACCGAACACGGCGAGATTTCCATCAGCCCTGCCGCGCTCTCCAATATCACCGGCGCCGCCGCCATGAGCTGCTTTGGCGTAAAGGGTATGGCGATGCGCTCCATGACGGACGGCTTGGTGCATTTGCTGCGCCGCGAAGCAATGAATAAAGGCGTTAAGATCATCGAAACGGAAAACGGCATCGCCGTGGAACTGCACATCATCGTCGATCAGGGCGTCAACATCCCCGTTGTCTGCCGCTCCATCATCGAGCAGGTTCGTTTTTTGGTGCAGAAAAACACGGGCGCGCAAATTGAAAAGATCCGCGTATGTGTTGACAATATGACCGCTTGAGTCAAGGAGGACAAGATTCATGCAAGATTCCGTTAACGGTGCCATTCTCAAAGAAATGGTGCTTTTCGGTGCCGCTCATCTTGCCGCCGAGGAACAGCCGATCAACGATCTGAATGTCTTCCCCGTTCCCGTTGGCGATACCGGTACCAATATGACGCTCACCATCCAAACCGCCGCCGATGCGCTGGCAAAGTGCGCGGCTATTACGGCGGATGAAGTCGCTTCCGCGACGGCATCTGCGCTTTTGCGCGGTGCGCGCGGCAACTCGGGTGTCATTTTGTCGCTGATCTTCCGCGGCATTTCCAAAGGGCTCAAAGGTGTGCAAACTGCCGACGGTGCGGCTTTCGCCGCCGCATTGCAAGAGGGTGTCGCCACGGCGTATAACGCCGTAATGAAGCCCGCGGAAGGCACGATTTTGACCGTTTCGCGTCTTTTTGCCGACCGTGCAGTCTCCGCCGCCGACGAAAAGAGCGATCTTGTTTACATACTCACCGAGGCGATCCAAGCCGGTGAAGAGGCTCTGGCGCAGACGACCGAGCAAAACCCCGTTTTGAAAAAAGCCGGTGTGGTCGATGCCGGCGGCAAAGGCTTTTTGGTCATTATGTGCGGTATGCTCGCCTGTCTCAACGGTGAGGCGATGCCGCAGGTGGAGCGCAAGAGCGAACAGAAAGCCGACTTCGGTGCACTCGGCGACGAAGAGATCACCTACACTTTCGACACGGTCTTCATCGTGCGCCGCACGGCGGAAAAATCCATTGAGCCGCTGCGCGCTTATCTGGACGGGATCGGCGACTGCCTGGTCATCGGCGAAGATGACGAGGTGTTCAAAGTCCATGTCCACACCGATATTCCCGGTGAAGCGTTGAGCGAGGCACAGAAATACGGCACGCTCGAGCTCGCCAAAATCGAAAATATGCGCTCGCAGCGCGATGCGCTTGCCGCCGGTAAAGAAGCCGCCACGACCGATGATCTGGAAAAGATCGAGGCGGAACTCGAAGGAAAATGTGAGGAAGAAGATGTCCCCAACAAGCCTTTCGGTTTCCTCTCCGTCTGCTCGGGTGATGGGCTTGCCTCTTTGTTCCGCGACTTGGGCGCAGACGGCATTGTCAGCGGCGGTCAGACGATGAATCCTTCGACCGAATCGCTTCTTTACGCCGTCACGCGTATCCACGCCGACACGGTGTTCATCCTGCCCAACAACAAAAATATCATCATGGCGGCACAGCAATGCGTGGGACTGACCGAGCAAAACATTGTCGTCATCCCCACCGCCACCGTTCCGCAGGGGATCGCCGCGCTGATGGCGCAGGCTGATGCCGAGCAGACGGTCGAAGCGATCACCGAGGCGATGACCGATGCGGCAAGCCGCGTCACCACCGCGCAGATCACTTACGCCGCACGCGATTCCGATTTTGACGGTTTTGCCATCGCCGAGGGCGACTATCTCGCGCTTTTGGAAGGGAAACTGTTCGGGACTAACCGCGATATGGCGGCGCTCATCAACCTTTTGGCGAAGGAAGCCGCTTCACGCGATCTCTCCTTCATCAACATTTTCTACGGTGCCGATGTCTCCGAAGAGACGGCAAACACCATGGCGAGCGTGTTCACCTCGCTTTGTCCGAATGTGGAAGTTGCCGTGATGGAAGGCGGTCAGCCCGTCTACTCCTACATTATTTCAATGGAATAAACTATGCAAAAGAGTGGGATTGTTGTGTCAACAATCCCACTCTTTTTTTATTTGTTTTCTATGTACTGCGCCAATCTTTTCAAAATAATATCCGCCTGTTTGGAATCCTCCGCGGAGATCTGCGCCAGAATACTGCGCAAGCACGGATCGTTGGTCGTCTGGCTGGTGCGCAGGTAGTTGAAACTGCCGCAGGTCTGTTCGTGGTAGCAGTATCGTAAAAGGTCGCAATACTTGATGTAATCCGGTATGCTGACATTGCGCGAAGGTGTAAAATACTCGCCCGAGATCAGGTAAATGACCGCGAGCAGCCGCCGCAGATGGTCTTTGCATTGCGCCGCGAGATCGGCGAAAAGCGCGCGTTCGCTCTGCGGCACACGGGTGCGGTATGCAGAATAAACACGGTAGCCGAATGCTTCCAACTCCGCAAAGCCCTGTATCACATTGAGCGATTGCGCCGCGATCGTTCCCATGCAGCACGGATCACTCTCCGCACCGGGCAAAATAAGTTCCTGCTCCTCTTCCTGTCTCTGCGCACGCACCTCGGGATAGGGATTTTCCGTCGGCGAAACGCGTTTCCATATCCGATCGTAGGCGCGGTAATCGTTGAATTGTTCCTGTTCCATATTACGCCTCCTCACTTTTCCATTTTACGCATATTGCGCTTCGTTGTGACAAAGAAAAATGCGCTTTCCTCTTGCATTTTTGCCCTGCGCTCGGTATACTGTTAAAGGATCAATGACGAAGTGTTGTTTTTTTGAAAAAAATCGGTATACTATATCAATATACCGTTTGCAAAAGGAGATCAGCCATGCTGCAACTCAAACATATTTCCTATACCGTCTCTGCGCCCGAGGGCGATCTGACGATCATTCGGGATATCTCGCTCGATATTCCCGACGGTCGTTTGATCGTCTTTACCGGCCCGAACGGCGGCGGTAAGACCACCCTTGCCAAAATCGTCATGGGTTTGGTACAGCCAACCGGCGGTCAGATTTTATTTGACGGCGAGGATATCACGCATTTGGATGTCACCGAGCGCGCACGCCGCGGGATCAGTTACGGTTTTCAGCAGCCGCCGCGTTTCAAGGGGATCACCGTGCGCGATCTTCTGACGATCGCCGCAGGCGAAGAAAAACTTTCCAAAGATCAGTACTGCCGCTATCTCACACAGGTCGGGCTTTGCGCCAACGACTATCTTGACCGTGAAGTCGATGTCGGACTTTCCGGCGGCGAGGTCAAGCGCATTGAGATCGCCACGCTTTTGGCCCGGCACAGTAAACTGATGATTTTCGATGAGCCGGAAGCCGGCATCGACCTTTGGAGTTTCGCCCGTCTGACGGAAACATTCGAGCAGCTGCACCAAAAGCAGGAAGCGGCGATGATCGTCATCTCGCACCAGGAGCGCATCATTCAACTTGCCGATGAGATCGTGGTCGTCGGCGGCGGCGAATTGCTCCACAAAGGCACGACCGAGGAGATCTTTCCGCTCATTATGGCAAATACGCTCGGCTCCTGCCCCGTACTTGCCAAGTAAGGAGGGATAGAAATGCTAAATGAAATCGACTCTGCCCTTCTTGAAAAGATCGCAGATTTGACGGGCAAGCCCGTCGGTGCGCTCAACATCCGCAAAGACAGCGGTTGTGAGGCGCGTCAAAGCACCGAACATATCGAGATCACGCCCAAAGAGGACAAAGAGGGCATCGACATCCGTATCAAAGACGGCACGAAAGGCGAAGTGTGCCATATCCCCGTGATCATCAGCAAATCGGGTGTTTGCGAAATGGTCTATAATGACTTTTTCATCGGAGAAAACTGCGATGTGGAGATCATTGCCGGTTGCGGCATCCACAACAGCGGCTGCAACGAAAGCCGTCACGACGGCATCCACACCTTCTACATCGGCAAAAATTCCCGTGTCCGCTACGCCGAAAAGCATTACGGCGAAGGGGACGGCACCGGCGGCAAAATCATGAATCCGCAGACCGTGGTGTATCTGGAAGAAGGCGCACAGATGCAGATGGACACCGTGCAGATCGGCGGCATCGACTCAACGAAGCGCGCAACGAAGATCGTATGCAAAAAAGGCGCGGAAATCGTGGTCACCGAGCGTCTTTTGACGCACGGCGAGCAGACCGCCGACTCCGATATGGATATCGTTTTGGACGGTGAAGACGCCAAAGGTCGCGTCATCTCCCGTTCGGTCGCGCAGGATAATTCCCGTCAATGCTTCCACCCCACCATGATCGGCAACGCGCGTTGTTTCGGTCATGTGCAGTGCGACTCGATCATCATGGGCAACGCCAAAATCCAATCCGTGCCTGCCATCACCGCCAACGACACCGAAGCGCAGCTCATCCACGAGGCCGCCATCGGCAAGATCGCCGGCGATCAACTGCTCAAACTGCAAACCCTCGGTCTCACCGCCGAGCAAGCCGAAGAGCAGATCTTAAAAGGATTTTTGGCATAATACCGCAACCTTTGAGACGGACTTTTCAGTCCGTCTTTTTTTCTATTCATAAAAAATTGCAAAATGTGCCATACTAACGGTGATTTCAAATGGGAGGAGATCACCATGGCAGAAAACAAAATCGGCGCACAGACGGTGCGCTTTGCGCATACGCCCACGCTGCATTCCTTCGCCGCGATCGGCGGAAAAGCGGAGCAGCAGGGACCGCTCTCGTTCTATTTTGACGAAAGTTACGCGGACAATTTCTTCGGGCAGAAAACCTGGGAAAAGGCGGAGAGTTTTTTGCAGCAGCACGCGCTGAAAAAAGCGTTGGAAAAAGGGCATCTCACCGCGAAACAACTCGACACGGTCTACGCAGGGGACTTGCTCAATCAATGTATCGGCTCGACCTTTGCCCTGCGCGATTTTGCCGTGCCGTTTTGCGGCGTTTACGGAGCGTGTTCCACGATGGGAGAAAGCCTTTTGCTCGCTTCCATGGCGGTGGACGGCGGTTTTGCCGACTACGCCGCCGCACTCACCTCGTCGCATTTCTGCGCCGCCGAACGGCAATACCGTATGCCGCTTCCCTACGGCTCTCAGCGCACGCCCTGCGCCCAATGGACGGCAACGGCGAGCGGATGCTGTATCGTCTCGCGTGACGGATACGGACCACGCATCACGCACGCGGCGATCGGCAAGATCAATGACTTGGGCATCACCGATGCCAACAATATGGGTGCGGCGATGGCGCCTGCCGCTTTCGACACCGTCTGCACAATTTTGGATGACACGCACACCGCGCCCGAAGATTACGACCTCATCGCCACGGGGGATCTGGGATATCTGGGACACGAACTCGTGAAGGAACTTTTTGGCCGCCGCGGCATGAAGACAGAAAACTACAAGGATTGCGGCTTGATGCTCTACGACCGTGAAGGGCAGGATATGCACTGCGGCGCAAGCGGTTGCGGATGCAGTGCGTCCGTGCTTTGCGCCTATCTTTTGCCGCAGCTTTGCAAAGGCACATGGAAGCGCATTCTCTTTGCGCCGACAGGTGCTTTGCTCTCGCCCACCTCATCCATGCAGGGTGAAAGCATTCCCGGCATCTGCCACGCGCTCATCATCGAAGGAGGTACGAGATAATGGAATATATCCGCGCATTTGTATGCGGCGGCTTGCTTTGCGTCATCGGGCAAATTCTCATCGACAAGACCAAACTGACACCGGTGCGCGTTCTGACCGCTTATGTGGTCTGCGGCGTTTTGCTCACCGCCGTCGGACTTTATGCACCCCTGGTCGAATGGGCAGGTGCCGGCGCGACCGTTCCGCTCACGGGCTTTGGCTACGCATTGGCAAACGGCGTCAAAGAGGCAGTACAAAAAGACGGGCTCATCGGCGTGCTTTACGGCGGATTGCGCGCCACCGCAGGCGGCATTTCCGCCGCCGTACTCTTTGCCGTGCTTGCGGCATTGCTGACGCGCCCGGGCGACAAGCGTTGACTTTTTTCCGCCGCGGTGTTATAGTTGAATTCTCTTCAACTTATGCTTTTTTGAGGTGAAAAAAATGCAGACGCAATCGTTTTCGGTCAGCGGAATGTCCTGTGCCGCTTGCTCGGCAAGGGTGGAAAAGACCGTTGCGGCGCTTTCGGGCGTCAGCGAGGTCTCGGTCAATCTGCCGTGCGGCCGTATGCTCGTCACCTATGACGAAACGCGCCTTGGCGCAAAGGAGATCTGCGACGCCGTCATACGGGAAGGATACGGTGCGGCTTTGTCCGACTCCCTCGACGCAAGACGGCAAAAAGAGACGCAGGATCACGCGATCACGGCGATGCGTCGGCGGCTTTGGATCTCCGTTGCATTTTTTATTCCGCTTTTTTATCTCGCCATGGGGAATATGCTCTCTTTGCCCCTGCCGCCGTTCTTTTTCGGCAGTTTATCCGCCGTGCGGCTTTTTGCCGCGGCGCAATTTGCCCTGCTGCTCCCCATTCTCATCGCCAACCGCCATTATTTTACGGTCGGTTTTTCCCGTCTTTTCCGCCTTGCGCCGAATATGGACTCGCTGGTCGCCATCGGTGCGTCGGCAGGCATCGTATATAGCCTTTTATCGCTTTTGGGCGGCAATGCGGATGTGCAGTTTTACTTTGAAAGCGCCGGTATGATCCTCACACTCGTGACTGTCGGCAAATATGCGCAGACGCGTGCTACGGGCAAGACCACCGACGGCATCTCCGCTTTGCTCTCACTCGCGCCCGACACCGCGGCGGTGCGGCGAAACGGGAACGAAGTGCGCATTGCGGCAAGCGAAGTGCGCCGCGGCGACGAAGTTTTGGTGCGGCGCGGCGAAAAAATCCCCGTGGACGGTGTAATCGTGGAGGGACGCGCCTCCGTGGACGAATCCGCACTCACAGGGGAAAGCATCCCGATCGAAAAGAGCGAGGGCGACCGCGTCTTTTCCGCCACGGTCAATCGCGAAGGATTTCTGATCTTTCGCGCCACCGCCGTCGGTGAGGATACCACGCTTGCCCAAATCATCCGCATTGTGGAAAATTCAAGTGCGTCCAAAGCGCCCATTGCCCGTTTGGCTGACCGCATCAGCGGTATTTTTGTCCCGACTGTGATGGCGATCGCGCTTTTGTCGGCGCTTCTTTGGTACTTTGTCGGCGCAATGCCGCCTTCGTTTTGTCTTCGCATCGGCATTGCCGTTCTGGTCATTTCCTGTCCCTGCGCATTGGGACTTGCCACGCCCGTCGCCGTCACCATCGGCATTGGAAAAGCCGCCGAGCACGGCATTCTGATCAAATCCGCCGAAACGCTCGAACAACTCGGAAAAACGGACGCCGTGGTGTGGGACAAAACGGGCACGCTGACCGTCGGTGCGCCTGCTGTGAGCGATGTTTTGATTTTGCAAGGAGAAGAAAAGGCGATTTTATCGCTCGCCGCCGCATTGGAATGGCGTTCGGAGCATCCGCTCTCGCGTGCCATCGTCGCCCATGTGACGGCGCAGGGAATTTCTTTTGAAAAGACCGCCGCCGATTTTTCCATACACCGAGGCGGCGTTTCGGCAGTCTGTAACGGTGAAGTCCTCGCCTGCGGCAACGCCGATTTTATGCGATCGCAAAACCTCGACACGAGCCGTGCCGAAACCGCCGCGCAAACCTTTGCGCAAGAGGGCAAAACACCGCTCTTTTTCGCACGCGGCGGCGTGGTGTGCGCTGTTTTCGCTTTGCTCGATGAAGTGAAACCCTCTGCCTCTTTTGCTATTGAGGCGTTGCAAAAAGCGCAGATCGCTTCTTCTTTACTCACGGGCGACAATGCGCGTACTGCCCATGCGATCGCGCAAAAGGTCGGCATTTCGGATGTGTTCGCCGAGGTCATGCCAAGCGAGAAATCCGCCTGCATCAAAGCATTGCAGGAAAAAGGCAATGTGGTCGCCATGATCGGGGACGGGATCAACGATGCACCGGCTCTGGTGTGTGCCGACATCGGCATCGCCGTCGGTGCCGGTACGGATGTCGCCGTGGAGTCCGCCGATGCGGTTTTGATGAAAAGCGAGCCGCGGGATGTCGTGACCGCCATATCGCTTTCGCGCGCCGTGATGCGCAATATCCGCCAAAACCTGTTTTGGGCATTTTTCTATAATGCCGTGGGCATTCCGCTCGCCGCCGGCGTCCTCTATCCGGCGTGCGGCATCACGCTCAATCCGATGATCGCCGCGGCGGCGATGTCGGCAAGTTCCCTTTGCGTTGTGACTAACGCCTTGCGTTTACGGCGTTTTCAGATAAAAAAGGAGAGAAAGACAATGAAACATTTTACGATCGGTATTGAAGGCATGATGTGTATGCACTGTGTCGCCCATGTGGAAAAGGCACTTTGTGACCTCGGCAATGTCACCGCCAAAGCGGACTTGGAGCAAAAATGCGCCCATGTCGAAACAGATGACGCTGTCAGCGAAGCCCAACTTCGCGCCGCAGTGGAGCAAGCCGGCTATCAGGTCACCGACATCCGCGAGGAGTAAAACTGCCGCCCGATATAAAAGAAAAAAGATGCCCGACATTTCTTTGTCGGGCATCTTTTTGAGTCGGTTACTTACTTTTTGAGTCTCTTATGCTCTTTCGCCTGCTTGGCGACGATGCCGCCGAGCACCACGAGTGCCAGCACGTTGGGGATGACCATGAGGTTATTGAACATATCGGTCAGTTCCCAAACGAGGTCGTTTTGCAAAATCGAGCCGAGGAACACAAACACAAGCGCGATGATCGCATAGATCGCAGCGCAGAGTTTGGGATTCTTCTTGCCGAAGAGGTACATCACATTGATCTTACCGAACATATTCCAACTCAAAATGGTGGAAAACGCGAAGAAGAACAGGCAGACGGCGACGAAAATACCGCCGAAACTCGTACCGAATACCGTGCCGAATGCGGTCTGCGCGAGGTTGTTTTTGGAAATCGTCTCGGCAACGGTCTCCGTATAGCCGTTTGCCAGCACGCCGCCCTTGGTGTAAAGCGTGGAGATGATGACCAAAGCGTTGAGCGTGAGCACGACGAAGGTATCAATGAACACACCGATCATGGCAACAACGCCCTGCTCGTGCGGATCTTTCACATTTGCCTGTGCGTGGGCGTGCGGCGTGGAGCCCATACCGGCTTCATTGGAGAACAATCCGCGCTTGGTACCCTGGCTGATGGCGATCTTCAATGCCGCGCCGAAGCCGCCGCCGATGATCGCCTCGGGACGGAAAGCATAGCGGAAGATCATCGCGAAAGTCGCGGGAATGTTGCGGTAGTTGACGGCGAGAATGGCAAGGCCGCCGATGAGGAAGATCACCGCCATAACGGGCACGATCTTTTCCGTCACAGAAGCGAGACGCTGCATACCGCCGAGGAAGATGAATGCGCAGATCACCACGAGGATGATGCCGACGAGCCAGGAAGGAATGCCGAACGCGTTTTCAAAGTTGCCGCCGATGGAGTTGGACTGCACCATACTGCCCATAAAGCCGAGCGCCAGCGTAGCGGCGACGGCAAAGAAACCGGCGAGGAACTTACCGAAGCCACCCTTGAATGCCTTGGTGATGTAATAGACAGGGCCGCCCTTGATGTTGCCGTTTTCATCCGTTTCGCGCGTCTTGATGGCGAGCGTCGCTTCGGAGTAGATGGTCGCCATACCGAAGAAGGCGATCAGCCACATCCAGAAGATCGCGCCGGGACCGCCCGTCAGAATAGCGCCGGAAGCACCGACGATGTTACCGGTACCGACCTGTGCGGCAATGGCGGTGGCAAGTGCCTGGAACGAACTCATACCGTGTTCCTGCTTTTCGCCGTTCAATCTGATGTTGCCGAATGCGCGTCTCATTCCTTCGCCGAAGCAGCGCACCTGCACGAAACGGGTGCGAATGGTGAAGTACAGACCGCAGCCGACGAGCATAAAGATCAAAATGTAGTCGGAGAGGTACGCGTTGATCGTAGAGACGATCTTCAATAATGTTGCTTCCATGGTAAAAGCCTCCTTCATAAAAAATAAAGCCGCCGTTCGCAGCGGCAGCTTGGAGAATAACGAAAAGTGACCATGGATCAATGCACTTTTCTCTGTCCTTTTGCCTGAGAGATTCAGCGAAACCGATTCGCTTTGCACCTTCGGCACTCAACTCAATGAGATTCTCCAGAGCGTCCTCAAACATCGGTCTTTCGCAGGAAATCCCAACATTCTCAACGAACAAAATGCAATATAGCACACTTTTTTCGCTTTGTCAACACCGAAAATGTTATTTTTTGGAAAATCAGTCCTCGCAAAAGGCATTGAGCACGCATTGCATCTCGGGCGAGAGCCATTTGTTGCGCAAATATAAAATCTGCCGATGCACGGTGAAGTCGAGCGGTTCGGTGTCCAAAAGCGCAAATCTGCCCTCTTCCACCCCCTCGCGCAAGACGAAATCGGGCAAATAGGAGATGCCGAGCCCCTGCTCCAAAAGCGAGCAGATGAGTTGCGTATCGCCCACTTCGACCAAAGGGCGCAATTCCAGATTGCGCTGCGCCGCCGCCTCGTCCAGAAGGGCGCGGTAACTCATATCTTTCTCCGTCAGCAAAAGCGGATATGCCGCGATCTCGGCAAGCGTCACGCCTTTGCGGTTTGCAAGCGGATGCCCTCCCTTTGCCGCAAAACGGATCGGCACGGCACGGTCGAAGACCACCTCGTAGCGGTTTTCGTAGACGGCGCGATCGAGAATATAGGCAAAATCCACCTCGTTTTGTCCCAAAAGGCGCAAAATCTCCGCCGTGGAGGAATGGATGATTTTCAGGCGGATCTGCGGAAAAGTGCGATGGAGCAGGGCAAATTTCGTGCGGATCTGCCACGCCGCGAGTGATTCCGCGATCCCGATACGCACCACGCCGCCCGGCTCTGCGCTCTCACCTGCCACACGAGCGGCTTCTGCGGAAAGGCGGATGATGGAGTGCGCCAGCGGCAAAAGGCGCGTCCCTTCATTCGTCAGCGACACTTTGTGGTTGATGCGCTCGAAAAGCGGCGCACCCACTTCCTCTTCCAACTGCCGAATCTGAAAGGAAACGGTCGATTGCGTAAAGCCGAGTTTTTCCGCCGCGCGTGTGAAACTTTTTAATTCCGCCACCGTACAGAATGTCTCTAAATTTTTGATCTCCATACGCCGCCTCCTATCATCGAAAATTTCGATTGTTATCATAAAATCAATTTGTTTTACAAATGATAACACTTATTATATAGTATTGTCAAGTCTATTGAGACGATAAAGGAGATAATCTTATGGAACAAAAAAGAGAAAGACTCGGAAGCCGGCTCGGCTTCATCATGCTTTCCGCCGGTTGTGCGATCGGTTGCGGAAATGTATGGAAATTCCCCTGGATGTGCGGTCAGAACGGCGGTGCCGGTTTTATTCTGATCTACATCCTCTGCCTCCTCGTTCTCGGTCTTCCCGTTATGACGATGGAGTTCGCGATCGGCCGTGCTTCGCAAAAAAGCCCGGTCAAAATGTTCCAGGCTTTGGAAAAACCCAAAAGCAAATGGCACATCCACGGTTGGGTGTCCCTCATCGGTAACATCTCTCTGATGGCGTTTTACACCGTGGTCACCGGCTGGATCATCCACTACTTCGTGCGTTTCGTTTCCGGCAATATCGCCAACGAAGCAGGCGATCTGGTACTCGGCTTCGTCCCGATGATCACCAATCCCGGTCTCAATGTCACCTATCTCGGTGTCACGGTCGTGATCGCATTCGTCATTCTCTGCTTCAACCTGCAAGGCGGTTTGGAGCGCATCACCAAGTATATGATGTCTGCGCTTTTGATCCTGATGCTCGTGCTTGCCGTGAGAAGCGCCATGCTTCCCGGCGCCGCAGAGGGCTTGAAGTTCTACCTCGTGCCCGACTTCTCCAAGATCAACGCAAATGTTGTGGTCTCTGCCATGAATCAGGCGTTCTTCACGCTCTCCATCGGCATGGGCTCGATGGCGATTTTCGGCAGTTACATCGGCAAGGAGCGTTCCCTGCTCGGTGAATCCGCCAATGTCATCATCCTCGATACCTTCGTTGCGATCGTGGCAGGTCTCATCATGTTCCCTGCCTGCTCCACTTACGGTCTGGAACTCAATGCCGGTCCGAGCCTTCTGTTTGACACCATGGCTACCGTGTTCTACAATATGCCCGGCGGTCGCTGGTGGGGCGCATTGTTCTTCCTCTTTATGGTCTTCGCCGCCATGTCCACCGTGCTTGCCGTCTGCGAGACCATTTTGGCGATGTTCCGCGAACTCTTCGGTTGGAGCCGTCCTCTCGGCTGCGTGATCTGCGCGGTCGGCGTGTTTGCCCTCGCTTTGACCACTGCGCTCGGCTTCTCCGTTCTCTCCGGCTTCGTTCCCTTCGCGGAAGGCACCGGTTTCCTCGATTTCTGGGATTTCATCGTTTCCACCAACATCCTGCCGCTCGGCTCGCTGGTCATTGCCCTCTTCTGCTGCAACAAGTTCGGCTGGGGCTGGGACAAGTTCATTGCCGAAGCCAATGCCGGTGTCGGTATGAAGGTCAAAAATTGGATGAAGCCCGTCTTCCAATTTGTCGTTCCGATCGTGATCATCTTGATCTATGTCATCGGCTTGACCACCTTCGCCTGGAAGTAAGCAAACAACTGAAAATACCGTATGGCAAACGCCATACGGTATTTTTTTGTCTTTTTTTACTTGCTGACCTTTTCGCAATAGCGCATCAGCATGGTTGCAACTTCCGCACGGGATGCGCCTTTGTTCGGCTCGAGTTTCTTTTCGTCCGTACCGCCGAGTATCTCGTGGTAAATCGCCCAATTCACGGCGTTCTTTGCCCAATCTTCGATCTCGGCACTGTCAACGAAATAGCCTGCGTAAGTGGAAGCGAGCATTCCTTCAAGTCCGACCTGTGCGCCGCTTTCGCGGAACAAAATTGCGGCGATCTGCGCACGCGTGATGCCCTCATCCGGAGCAAAATGCGTCTCGTCCGTACCGTTGACGATCTTTTCGGCAGCCGCCCAGCGCACGGCATCTTCATACCACGCGCCTCCCTCAACATCCGTAAAGGAGATCCCGTACTTGACCGCCGGCTCACCGGCTCTGCGCCAGAGCATCGTGACAAATGCCGCGCGTGTCATGGATGCGTCGGGAGCGAAAATGCCTTCGCTCTCACCTTTGATATAGCCTGCCGCCGCCGCTTTTTCGATCCACACATACCCCCAGAAGGTCCTGGGAACATCGGTGAAAGTCGGCTTTTTCGGCATATCGATCCGCTCCGTAGGATCCTTTGGCATTGTCGGCTCGTCCTCTTTCGGCTTAACGGAACTGCCGCCGCCACCGGAAGAACTGCCGCCGCCACTGCCGCTGTTTCCGCCGGAAGGCTGATCGCCGCCTTGCGGCTCTTCGCCTTGCGGCTCTTCGCTCTGCGGCTCTTCGCCCTGCGGAAGGTGAACGGTCAGTTTCGTACCGTCCGCCTGTCCGAAACGAGCCTCTTTGAGCAAAAGTTCGGCATCGTTGTCTTTCAAAACGGTAAAGGTGAAGGTCGCAAATGTGCCGTCACCTTCCACATCCGTTGCGCTGGATGCGGCGATTTTGGCACCCGCTTTGGCGTTTGGATTACTCGCAGTGAGCATATCCCCGAGCAGTGCGCCGTTCGTGATGCTATCACAACGCATAACCTCTTTATCGTAAGTAAGATCAAACTGTCCGGCAAAAAAGCCGGGATTGTTTTCCAAATCGACCGTAACGGTGAAGGTACTGCCCTTTGTTGCGGTGTCGCCCGTGATCTCCATCGTGAGTTTCGGCGCAGATACATTTTCCTCCGCCGTCGCACCGATCGGGAGAAGCATGGCAAAAATGCAAAGAAATGCCAAACATGATTTAATTTTCATTTCGGTTGATCCTTTCTGTAATATGTGCTCATTATATCACAAAAATTTTTCTGTTGCAACGGCAAAAAATGCAAAAAAGTGAGCGGATTTTCCGCTCACTTTTCTATGACTTTATCGGGCAATCGCCGTCGTTTTCGCCGCAATATAATTCCAAAAGCTCAACGTCAGCAAAACGGCAAGTCCGATCAGATCGCTGATCGTGCCGGGGATCATCAGCGTCAGACCGCCGACAGCGTACAAAATGCGCATCCAAACGGGATTTTTGCGGAAAACATAACCGCCCAGCGCCGCCGCTACACCGAAAATACCCAAAAGTGCGGAAAGGGCGATCTGTGCCACGCTGAAAACGCCGCTCACGCCCTCAAAAAGCATCGCAGGATTGTAAGCGAAGATAAAGGGCACAATGAAAGCGGCAATGGCGAGGCGCGTCGCATTGAGTCCCGTTTTCATCGGATTTGCCTTGGCGATCGCACTGCCGGCGTATGCGGCAAGGGCGACCGGAGGCGTAATGTCGGCAACAATGCCGAAGTAGAACACGAAGAAATGCGCGGCAACGGCAGGGAAACCGAGCTGCACCAAAATCGGCGCACAGGTGGATGCCATGATGCAGTAGTTTGCCGTAGTCGGCACGCCCATACCGAGGATGATACAGCAGATCATCGTCAGCACAAGTCCGATGACCGTCGCATTACCGGCGAGCGATACGATCGCGTTGATGAGCGTGGAGGCAAGTCCCGTCACGGTGATACATCCGGCGATCATACCTGCCATGGCGCACGCCACGCCGACGGTCACCGCACCTTTTGCGCCGGCTTCCAGCGCCTCAAAAATCTTGCGGAAGGTCAGGCGTTCCCGATGATTGAGAAAGCCGACCGCGATCGCCGCCAAAATGGAGACTGCGGCGGAAAACTGCATCGTGCGCGCACCGCTTGCCACGAGCCAAACGAGCAGAACGAGCGGCAAAATGAGGTAACTTTGCTTTCCGAGATCGCTCCACTTGGGCATCTCCTCTTTGGAAAGTCCTTTGAGCCCGAGTTTTTTTGCTTCCAGATGCACGGCGATGAAAATACCGGCAAAGTAAAGCACCGCCGGCAAGATCGCCTTGACCGCAACTTTGGCATAGGGCAAACCCATGTATTCCGCCATCAAAAAGGCGGCGGCGCCCATGATCGGCGGCATGATCTGTCCGCCCGTGGATGCGGCGGCTTCCACCGCACCGGCAAATTCGGGTTTATAGCCCGTCTTTTTCATCATCGGGATCGTGACCGAGCCGGTCGTCACCGTGTTGCCCACGGAAGAGCCCGAGACCATACCGCAAAGTGCGGAGGAGATCACGGCGACCTTGGCAGGACCGCCCGAAGACCATCCGGCGATACGGTTGGCAAATGCGATGAAGAAATTGGCGATCCCCGTGCGCTCCAAAAATGCGCCGAAGATGATAAACAGCACAATGTAGGTATAGCAGACATTCACCGGCGTTCCGATTACACCACTTGTAGTGTAAAACAGTTTGTAGATAATATTTTTGAGTGCCTGATAAAAGTCCGCATTCCAACTCAGTTGGTTATAAAAAGTATAGCCGAGCAACACACCGAACACGCACATGATCGGAATACCGACCGCACGGCGGCACAGTTCAAGCAAAATGAGGATGCCGACCACGCCGAGTGCTACATGCAGCGGCTCAATGCGCGTTGCCAAAAGCACGATCGCTTTGGCGTTGCAGGCAAAATAGAAGAAGCATCCGCTGCCGAGGATCATCAGCAAAATATCGTACCACGGCATCGTGTTGGGCGTCACGGCTCCTTTTCGCAAGGGGAAATTCAAAAAGCCGATCACCACGATCGCGCCGAGAAAAAGCGTCAATCGGGTTTCGGGCAAAGCCGTTGAAAAAAGCGTCATATAGATGCAGTAAAGCGAAAAAAGCGCCATCACGCCGCCGATGATCCATCGCCACGCACCGGTCCAGATACGGGTGTTGGACTCGCGGTCGTATTTGCGCATCACCGCATCCAAATCGCCGCCGTCAACTGCGCCGGCGGTTTTCTTTTGCAATTCACTCATCCGAATGTATCCTTTCCGAAATACTGAAAACTACGGCAGGCATTGCCTGCCGTAGTTCCAAATTATCATCCTTTATTTCTTAACGGGCACTTCAATACCCTTTTCCGCAAAGTACTTGGCGGCACCGGCGTGATAGGGAACGGAAGTGATGGAAGCGGCATAGTCCAAATCAAGTTCGCCGTACTTCGCATGGCTCGAAACGAGAGATTCGGCATTGTCGAAGATATCGGCGACAAACTTGTAAACAGCATCTTCGCTCACGCCGTCACGCGCCAGAATGACCGCACCGACCGCAACGGTGGTGACATCGTCCTCTGTGCCGTAAACATCGGCAGGAATGGTGACCTTGACATAATAGTCGGATGTTTTGAGCAGTTTTTCAATGTGTTCGTCATCCAAAGATACGAGGCTGACATCCTTGGTCGTCGCCAGATCCGTCACCGCGGTCGTAGGCGCACCGGCGACGATGAATGCGGCGTCGATCTTGCCGTCTTTGAGATCGTTCGCGCTGTCGCCGAAGGACTGATAGGTCGGGTTGATATCCTCTTCGGTCAGACCGTAGGCACCGAGAATGTCGATGGCGTTGAAGTAAACGCCCGAGCCGGCGGCACCGATGGAGACTTTCTTGCCTTTGAGATCGTCAACGGTCTTGATCTTGGGATCAATGGTAACGATCTGCACCTGCTCGCTGTAAAGTGCGGCGACCGTGGAGAAGCAATCCACCTTGCCGCTCTTTTCAAAGAGGTTGGTGCCGTTGTAGGCGTATGCCATCACATCGGATTGGCAAAATGCCAATTCCGCGTTGCCGTCCTGCATTTCCATGACATTGGACTGCGAGCCGTTGCCGACCAAAGCGGTCACGGCAATACCGGCGTTGTTGGTCGCGTGTTGGGCGATCACACTGCCGAAGGCGTAATATGTGCCGGACTCACCGCCGGTCACAAAACGGAGTTTTTCGGTCTTGCCGGCCGTTTCTCCGCCCTTTGCGCCGCAGGCGGCAAGGGCAAAGATCATCGCGAGGGACAAGAGCAATGCAAAGAGTTTTTTCATCACAATCTTCCTTTCTTATTCACTGATATGTCGGTTTTCCTGACACGGAAAATCTTACCACACTTTTTTCGTTTTTGCAAGAATTATTTTTCAAAAATTCAAAATCGTACAAATATCGCCGCTATTTTTACAATTGTATTTTCTTTTTGCAAGTTTCGGTTTCCTTTTTGCTTTTTTGATATTTTTTTGTCAATATGGCGGTTTTCATTGGCTGTTAAAAATATTCATAACCTATTGCAATTACTAAGGATTTCCACTATAATGGCATTATATTCAAAAACTGCGTAAAAATATTTACGAAGGAGAAAGAAAATGCAGCACATTTATAAGATCTCTTCCCATCCCGTCATTGATTTTGCCGCAGAGGAACTGAAAAAGTACCTGCGCATGATGATGCCGCGTGCGGGCGAGTATGTCATTTCCTACGATCCCGACGCGAAAGACGGGTTCCGTCTCGGACTGATGGCGGATTTTGCGCTTTCGACCGAAGAGGCGAAGGACTACGAACTGGATGACATTTTGCACATCGACACCAACGAAACCGGCGGCATTATCGCCGGCTCCAATCCGCGCAGCGTCCTGCTCTCGGTCTATCAGTATCTGCGTGAAAACGGCTGCCGTTGGCTCTTCCCCGGCGTTGACGGCGAATTCATCCCCATCCGGGATATCAAGCCGACTCACTACCATTTCAAGCCCTCTTTGCGTTACCGCGCACAGTGCAACGAGGGATCGGAAAGCCAGCAGTGCGTACTCGACGCGATCGACTTCACGCCCAAAATCGGCATGAACACCTTCATGCTGGAATTTGACATTCCCTATACTTATTACAAAAAGTACTACGATCATCTCTACAACCCCGCGCGCGAGCCGGAGACGGTCAGCGTGGACACGGTGCTGCAATGGAAACGCGCGACCGAGACGGAGATCGGCAAACGCGGATTGCGCCTTTTCGATATGGGGCACGGCTGGACGGCGGAATCCTTCGGCATTTCGACCGTTGCCGGCTGGGATGCGCAGGACGCATCCACGATCCCCGAAGAGATGCGTCAGTATCTCGCTTTGGTGGACGGCAAGCGCGAACTTTACCACGGCGTTGCGCTCAACACCAACATCTGTATGTCCAACCCCAAGGCGCGGCAATTGGTCTGCAAGCGCGTGCTGGAATACGCCAAGCAGGCGGAAAACGTGCATTGCCTCAAAATCTCCCTCGCCGACTATATGAAAAATCATTGCGAATGCGAAGAGTGCCGCAAGATGCGCCCGTCCGATTGGTATGTCAAACTCCTCAACGAGATCGACGAGACGCTTTGCGCCGCAGGACTGCACCAGCGTCTGGGCTTCACCATTTATTCCGACACCACATGGGAACCCGAACACGAATCGTTCCGCAATCCCGACCACTTCCTCGGCAATCTCGCCGCGATCTCGCGCAGTTATCTTTCCTCTTCCGGCGTCAATCCGCAGCCGAAGGAATTGACGCCCTATATCCGCAATGTCTCCGGTCGTTTGGATTCGATGGACGAATATCTGTGGCACGCCGACGCATGGCGCAAGCAAAGCGGTGCGATGCTCTTTGCCTATGAGTACCACTTCTGGAAAGCGCAGTTCTACTGCCCGAGTCCTCTGACTTTTGCCAAGCGGCTGAACGAGGATGTCGTCTCCTATTATAAAAACCGCTATGTCGGCGTGATGGAGGACTGCTCGCAGCGCAACTTCTTCCCCAACGCTCTGGCATTCAGCATTTACGCGCAGACGCTTTTCAATGTCGATATGGATTATGATGCCGCCGTGGATGATTACTTAACCCACGCTTACGGCGATGCCAAGGGCATCGTGAAGACCTTCTTTGAAAAACTCGAAGAATATATGCCGCAGAAATTCGTCGATACCCAGCACACCCGTCCCGTGGATGTGGACAAGTATCACGACGAAAAGATGATCCCCGCGCTCCAAAAGGCGATCGCCCTTTGCGACAAACTCGATGAGGATCTCAAGCCCTATCGCAATATGCCGCACCGCGTGCAGACCGTCGCCGTTCGTCTGCTCGGATATTTCACCGAGTATCTGCGCGGTTTGGCGCAGGCATTCATCCTCAAATGCGGCGGAGACGATGTTGCCGCCAAGGACTACTACAACAAGTTCTTTGACGAATTCGGCAAGAAAGAGCGCGATATCGAGCCCTATTACGATCACTATCTCGTGCATATCGCCTTTAACCCGATCTTCAGCAGCGGCAACCTCCCCGAGATGTAAAAAGCCTCTTTTCTCTCTGCCTTCTTCCCTTCGTCATTGCGAGCGAAGCACCGTGGTGATCCGTCTTAACCTCCCTTGTTAGAGGGAGGGGGACCGCTTGCGGTGGAGGGATTCCCGTTCCCTATCGCACCCTCATGTGTCATCCCACAAGAATCCCCCCTGATGCTCGCTCCGCTCACATCTTCCTCCTGTTGCGGTACCCAAAAAAATATTCGGGCTTACGCTATCCTCGGTTTTTTTGTCCGCTGCCACTCGCCCAGCCCGCTTCATCCGCCACAGGCGGCGCTCGCATCGCTCCCCCTTTGACAAGGGGGGTTATAAGGAGCGTCATTGCGAGGCGCGTAGCGCCGTGGCAATCCGCATTGCCCGTAGGGGCGAACTGTGTTCGCCCGCAAAAGCGATGCGAAAATTTGGCGGGCAACGGGACGATGTAGGCATCGTCCCCTACACCCGTATGATACAGCGGTGTCATCCCACACGGGAGGAGCAAGCCCCTCCCCTACGAAAATCCCCCCGTCATTGCGAGGCGCAACGGGTATTTCGAGGCAAAAATCAAAGTCATTCCTGCCTGCAAGGTAGGAATGACTATTTTTATTGTATGTAAAATTGTGCCACCAAGCATTTTGCTCAGTGGCAATTAGTGTTTATCTTTATTCGCCAATCTTTCTGCCATATTAACCAGCGCAGATAAATCATCTTCTGATATGTTCTTTGCCAAATCGTATAATCGCCTGACTTGTTCTGTATTCTTCAAATCTTCATCAAAAAATTCTTTCGGTGTTATGCCCAAATAATCACAAATATATAAAAACTCAGCCATTGACGGCAACGCTTTTCCCGAAGTAATACTTCTGATATAACTGTTGCTATGACCTAAATCAAGACTCATACGGTATTCAGACACATTTTTCTTTAATCTGAGTTCTGTTATTCTTTCTGCGATATACTTCTCTCTCACGAACCAATCACCTCTTCAATCATTTTACAATAATTAAATCGTTGATTATCGAAATACAATTTTCAATTTTTGCCAATATCTCTTGATATTAAACGATATAATCGCTATAATTGGAAATAAAGAGCGATTGGAGCGTGAGATATGAAACATTCGGTATGCTTTATCGGACACAGGAAAATCAATGACACGGCAAAACTGCGGGAACGATTGCAGGATATTCTCAGAAAGCTGATCGACAACGAAGCAGTCAATTTTATTTTCGGCGATCATTCGGCGTTCAATGATTTGTGCTATGAATTGGTGACAGAATTAAAGAAAGAACACCCCGCAATCAAGCGGATACACTTCCGCAAAAATTACGAGGATACGGACGATTACACGATGCGGTTTTTGATTTCAGGGTACGAAGAAAGCATCTGTCCGAAAGGTGTCGGCAATGCCGGGCGGGCAAGTTATGTTGAGCGCAATCGGGCAATGATCTGCGCAAGCGATGTCTGCATTTTCTATTACGACGAAACATATCTGCCGAGCCGCCGCAGGAGCAGTCGCCGTGGTCTGTCCGATTATCAGCCGCACAGCGGAACTGCCGCAGCCTATGCCTATGCCAGACAAAAAGGGAAGCAGATCTATAATCTTTTTCCATAGCAGGAGATGCGTTTCCCCCTCGTCATTGCGAGCGAAGCACCGTGGTGATCCACCTCCCTTGTTAAAGGGAGGGGGACCGCTTGCGGTGGAGGGATTCCCGTTCCCTATCGCACCCTCGCCCGTCATCGCACAAGAATCCCCCCTGAAAAATCAAAGATTTTTCTGTCCCCCCTTTGACAAGGGGGGCATTTTTACCTCTCAGCCTCCCTTGTAAAGGGAGGTGGCACGAGCGTAGCGAGTGACGGAGGGATTTTCTTACCTCTTCCGCCGATCCCGTAAGGGCGGATGCCCACATCCGCCCGCTCATCCCGCACGGGTCGATGTAGGCATCGTCCCCTACACCCGTATGATATAACGGTGTCTTCCCACATGGGAGGAGCAAGCCCCTCCCCTACAAGAATCCCCTCGCCACTTCGTGGCCCTCTCCCCTTTTACAAGGGGCGTTTACGCACCAACCTCCCTTGTTAAAGGGAGGTGGATTTTCGCGAAGCGAAAAGACGGAGGGATTCCCGTTCCCTATCGCACCCTCGTGCGTCATCGCGCAAGAATCCCCCCTGAAAAATCAAAGATTTTTCTGTCCCCCCTTTGACAAGGGGGTTATAAAGGAGCGTCATTGCGAGGCGGCTTTGCCGCCGTAGCAATCCGCATCCCTCGTCCAAAGAACGGATTCCCACGGCAACTTCGTTGCCTCGGAATGGCAAAGAGACGGGAAATATTTTGACATTTCCCCACCCCTTCGTCATTGTGATCTATACAAAGAGAGAGCAGATCATCTTGATCTGCTCTCTTTTTTTCGTTCTTTTTTACGCTTGATATTCGACATTGCCGCGGATGACAACGGTCTTGACATTCATCAGATAGTCCACGATGATGAGGTCGGCGCGTTTGCCCTCGGCGATCTCGCCGCGATCGTGCAGATTGGTCGCCTGCGCCGGATTGTAGGACGCGAATTTGAACACATCCACCAGCGATGCGCCTGTGTGTTTCATCATATTGCGGCACGCCTGATTGAGGCATATCCGCGTACCGGAGATCTCCTCTTGAAGGTCGAAGTTAATGTCATCTACGCCCTCGTAAAGCCCGGTTTGGCGTCCCTCTTCTTTGAGTGCGGCGGTGGCGTCGGTGATGAGGATGATGCGGTCATCGCCCTTGGTCTTGCGCACCAGACGGAGCATATAGGGATCGACATGGATACCGTGACTGTCGCAAATCAATTCGGCATAGATGCGGTCGTTGTAGTTGACGGCTTCATCCACACAGCAGCCGCGGCACTCGGGATAGTTGACGATCGTGCCCGTTGCGTTGGTGTGGTGCGTGCCGATGCAAAGCCCGTAGGGGATCAGGCGCTCGATCTGCTCGGGCGTCGCCTCGCTGTGACCGACAGTAAAAACATAGGTCGGATCAACGGCTTTGGCATCCTGAATGAATTGCAGGATATTCTCGCGCTCGGGCGCGGTCGTCCACGCGCGGACGATGCCCTTACCGGCTTGCAAAACGGGGAGATAGTCATCGCGGTTGATCGGCTTGTTCCACGGCAGATCGTCCTTGCCTGCGCCGAAGTTACTGTTGAGGTAGGGACCTTCCATATAGACACCGGCGAGGTTGGCACAGCGCGGATCCTCCTCCATCGCCTTGCGTGCGGCATTGAGTCCCGAAATCATCTTCTCCTGCGAATTGCGGTAGCCGTAAGTCGCCAAAACGGAGGTCGTGCCGCCTTTCAAATGCACCTGGCAGGCATTGGGAATATCGCGCAGGAAAGAATAGTCGCCGCCGGCATGGGTGTGGATATCCACCAGACCGGGGCCGACAAAAAGTCCCTTTGCGTCAATGATTTCCGTACCATCGGGAATTTCCACCTTGCTCATCTCGCCGAAGGCTTTGATCTTGCCGTCTTCCATCAAAACGGCGGCATCCGGCACATAGTGATCGTGCAGGATCAAGGTTGCATGGATAATGGCTTTCATGTTCATTCTTCCTCTTTCATTTTATTCAAAAGTTTGATCGCCTCATCGCGCACCTGCTCTGCCGCACCTTTGGCAAAGCGCGTGTTGTAAGGCTCATATCCGCCACTGTCGTAAGCATCCGCGGTCGGGAAATAGCCGACCGTGCCGTTCGTGTGACAGCAGATGCAGGTCATCGCATAAGGCGATGCCGCGCGGATATCCATCCCCACCTGAGCAAACGGCTCACCGGGAATGCCGACAAAGACGATACCTCCGAAATTGACCGCAGTCAAAAACATATCGATGTTGTGCAGGTCGTGGTCACGCAGGTAAATAAGATGCAGCGCCTCGGCGCAAACGCCGCTGTAATCCTCGGGATGCTGCAATTCGGCTTTGATCTCATCGAGCCGATCCGCATGGAACAGCGCGGCGATATGTTCCGCCGTTTTAAGGTCCGCTTCGTCCAGCTTTGTCTTAGGTGAAATCGTAATGCGGCGGAAAGTCAATCCGTCGCCCTCGATCTCTTTTGCCTCACTGCAAAGGCGAATGGCGCAGCTGCCGAGTTCACGCCCGTACTGCTTCATACCCTCGTAGCCCTTGAAGCGCAGCGGCACTTTGCGCGAGCGAGAGGACATATTGCCCTCCGCACCGTTGAAGAAAACGCAATGCGCGTTTCGCTCCTTTTCGACCGTTTGGCGCAAAACACTCGGATAATCCGCCGAATACTTCGTGCCGCCGAGATGGTCGGGATGCGCCTGGAAGTTGACCAGCACGATCTCCTTTGCATTTTCGCGCTCCACGCGCACCACGCGCATCGTGTTGTCGAACGGCTCGGCAAAATCCGCGATATCGGGATCGGCATACGCCGGTTTGGTCACTCTGCCGTCCTTCATACGGAAACGGCGCGAAAACGCCATACCGTCGAGTGCATCCTCTGCGCCGTAGATCCCGCGCACTGCTTTGCAATCGGCGATCGCCAGCGCGGCGGCATCGCACAGACGACGCTTGAACCACTCGGTATAAAGCGGATCGTTCGGCTCGCGGTAACTGTCCACCACAGGTCCCGTGTGCGTGTGGGTGTGGCAGATGAAAACGCCCTCTTCTTCAATACCCACGCTCTCGGCGACCATTTTGGGCAGTTTGGGCGCAAGATCGCCGACAATGCTCAAAAGATCACAAACGAGGATCACACTCGTCTTTCCACCCTTTTTGAATGCAATCGCGTTGAGATAAAGCGGATCGAGCACACCGTCACCGATGCGTGTAATGTAATAGCCGACAATGCGCACGCCCAGCGGCGGCGTAATATCCAATCGGGCAAAGCCTGCTTGTAATCGTTCGTCCATTTTTCTCCTCCTCATACCACAGTTCAGTATAGTCTGCAAGTGTTACAAAAGCAAGCATTGTCAAAAACTTAACGGGAGTTTTCTTCCTTTGTCAGTTCCAAAAGCGTCTGATGAAATCCGTAGCGTTCGGCAAGGGCACGCGCCGTATCGCTTCTGCCTTTGCTTTTGCCGTCCGTCTTCACCGCACGCAGCATCAGATTTTTGGGAGAATGCGCAAAATCAATGAATTCCAGCGCATCGACCGCGTAGCCCATATCTTCAAGCACCGCGGTGCGGATGGCATCGGTCAAAAGTGCGGAAAACCGCTCTTTGAACAGTCCATGCGAAAGCAAAAGATCAAAATCGCCGCCTTTTTGAATTTGCGCGTTGATCTCGTGCTGACAGCACGGCACGGAGAAAATGCGCGGCACACGGTGTTTGATCGCATAAAAGAGCGCATAATCCGTCGCCGTATCGCAGGCATGGAGCGTGACGATCATGTCGATTTTTTCGCCGTAAAGCACATCGCGCGTCACATCGGCGCAGACGAAGTGCAAGCGGTCGTAGCCGTAACGCGCGGCGATCTCGTTGCATCGCTCCACGACATCCGCTTTGAGGTCGTAGCCGATGATCGTCGTTTGCAGACCACGCCGCACGGCAAAATAATAGTAAAGTAAAAAGGTCAGATAGGACTTGCCGCAGCCGAAATCCAAAATCGTGATGTTCTCCTGCTTCCAATCGGCAAACGCATCGTCCACCAACTCAATGAAGCGGTTGATCTGCTTGAATTTGTCGTATTTGGCACGCACGATCTTAAAATCCTTCGTGAAAACGCCCAGATCCACCAGCGCCGGTATATTTTCCCCCTCGCAAAGCAAATATTGCTTCTCGCGGTTGTGCGCAAGTTCCGTCTCACCGCGCGCGGCAAGCGATTTGCCCGAGCATTTATAAGTTCCGTCGCGGCGCAAAACATATTGCCGCGTCTCGTTCTCGGTGCAAAGCACCACACTGCGGTACTTACCGCAAAGTTCCTCCGCCGCCGGAAGCAGTTCTCCTTTTGCCACATTGCGGTGCAGTTCCTGCGCACCGCGCTGATAGGCAAACTGAAAGAAGGCTTTGCCTTTGAGCAAAAGCGGACGCACCGTCACGCGGCTGTCCGCCTCTTTTTCCAAAGGCGAGGAAAACACTGCTTTACGCAATATGTCAAGGCGTGCCGCCAAATCACTTTGCAGACTCATCTCAACCTCCGAAACGCTCTTTGAGCGCCAAATGCGCGGCGTATAGTTCGTTTTTACTGTATGTGTTGTTCTCGTCGCCAAGCAAAAGGCGGATGGCTTCCTTTGCCGTGCAGTCGTTTTGCACCATGCAGTCGGCGAGTATCGCTTCGGGTGAAGTGATATGCTCCACCTCGCGGAGCATATAGTCTTCGGCGACCTCAACGATCATGGCATATTCGCCCTTATCGTAGTTCCCCTTGGCAAGAAGCCTTTCGCGCACTTCTTCGGGTGTGCCGCGGAAGGTCATCTCGTGCAGTTTGGTCATATCGTTGCAAAGGCAAAGTTGCAGTTTTGCCTCCTGCTCAATAAAAAACTCCACCGCATCCATGATACGCTTGGGCGACTCGTAAAACGCATAGGTACGGGTGTCGCCCTTGCGCATCTGCATCAAAACACGGCGGCGGTCGGCGTTTTCGCGCGGAAAAAAGCCGAAAAAGAAGAAACTCGAAAGATCAAACCCCGAAACGGAAAGCGCCGTCACCGCGGCGCAAGCGCCGGGAACGCCCACCACGCGGATGCCGTTTTCCACTGCGGCGCGAATGAGTTCGTTGCCGGGATCGGAGATGCAGGGCGTACCGGCATCGGTGATGATGGCGACCGATTTTCCGGCGAGCAGCTGCTCGATAAACCACGCGGCTTTGCCGTGTTCGTTGAATTTATGATTGGCGCTGAGCAAATTGCCGCGAATGCCGAGTTTGTTAAGCAAAACCACGCTTCTGCGCGTATCTTCGGCGGCGATGATATCCGCCTCTGTCAGTACGGCGCGTCCGCGCTCGGTCATATCGCGCGCATTGCCGATCGGCGTGGCGACCACATAGAGCGTTCCGCAGTTTTCCATCGTTTTTCTCCTCATCGTTTGTTTTTCATCAGTATAATACATTTGCCGCCGCTTTTCAAGCAAAAATACCCATTGCAATTTCGCGCAAATATACTATAATAACAGCAGAAACAAAAAGGAGAGAACCAATGAAACGATTGACTTGTCTTTTTTTGACAATATGCCTCATTTTTTCGCTCGGGATCACGGCAAACGCCCTTTCCGTCGAGGATGCGATCAGCCTTTTGGAAGAAACCTATGTGGATGTTCTGCCGCCTGAGGTCTATCGGGCACAGACGCTTGATGAAGTATTTCAGTCGCTCGGCGACGAGTACACCTACTATATGACCGCCGATGAATATACCGGATTTTTGGAGAATGTTGAGAGCGAAAGTTCCCTTTGCGGCATCGGCATTTCAGCGAATATCACGCAAAACGGTGTCGAAATCGCAAGACTTTTGGACGGCGGCAGTGCCGCAGAAGCCGGTTTGGTCACAGGCGATTGCATCGTCGCCATTGACGGTGTGTCCTGTGTCCCTGCCGATGAAACCACCATTGATTTTATCAAGGGTGAAGAGGGCACATTCGTCACCGTCACCGTCCTCCACGCGGACGGCTCTGCGCAGGATTACAAATTGGAGCGCCGTCAAATCGTTGTGTATAACACCAACGCATCTAATAAAGACGGCATCACCACCATTACCTGTGACAGTTTCGGCTCGACGACCGATCAGCATTTTGCCGATGCCGTGGCGCAGTATAACGGCCAAACGCATCTTTGGCAGGTCGATCTGCGCGGCAACGGCGGCGGTGTGGCGCAAAGCGCCGCCTATGCGATCGGTGAATTTTCCGGCCGCGGTCCGGTCCTGTTTTACCGTGACCGTGATAAAAACTGCTCCTACCATTTCTATACGGAAGGTGCAAAAACGGATGCTCCCGTCATTGTATTGGTCGACGGCGGTTCCGCTTCTGCCTCCGAGATTTTCGCCGCCGGCATCCGCGGCACCGAACACGGCATTGTCATCGGCTCACGCACTTTCGGCAAAGGCGTGGCGCAAATCGTACTGAATGAGGAAACCCATCCCGAATTATTTGACGGCGACTGTATGAAAGTCACGGCATACCGTTTCTATACCGCCGACCGTTCCACCACCGACCGTATCGGCGTCATTCCGACGCTTTTGGTCTCTCCCGACTGTGCCGACGAGGTCGCGGCGCTGCTTTGCGCGCCGAAACCCGAGGATTGCACCGACCACCTTCTTCTCACGCTCAACGAAACCAAGTTCTATCTTGATTTGTCGCAAGCGACCGCAGAGGAGAATTTGCCGTATTTCAAGATGCTTTTGGAAGCACTTCCGCAGGATGCCGAAGTGAGGATCGGGGAAGACGGCGCGTGGAAAGAAATCCCCGTAAAAAATCTGCATGAGCGCTACGGTGTTGCCACGCGCACTTTGCCGGATGTGGCGGGCTGCGACTACGATTTCGAGGTGGACGCACTCATCACCTACGGCATCATCAACGGTGACGAAAACGGTCTGTTCCGCCCGAAAGACACGCTGACGCGCGCGGAACTGTGCGCCATGATCGCGCAGGCATTCAATGTGCGAGGCCGCGGTAATTTCTTTGCCGATGTGGCACAAGACAGTTGGTATGCGTCCTGCATCAATGCCGCCGCTTTGCTCGGACTGGTCAACGGAGATGAAAACGGCAATTTCCGTCCCGATGAGGAAATTACCTATGACGAACTGATTACTGTCATGGGGCGTTTGGCGAAATTTGCCAATTTTGGTGTTGACCTTTACGCCAACGATCTGGATGAAAAATCCCTCGCCAAAGAGTATAAAAACCTCCCCGAATGGGCGCGTCCTTATGCCTCTGTTTTGACAAAATCCGTCACCGACTCCCGAAACAGGCCCTATAATATGCTCGGCACCAATCCTGCCAATGTCAACGCCAAAGAAGCCGTCACGCGTGAGATCGCCGTCTCCACGCTCTTCCGCGTACTCAAATATACGGGCGAAATCGCCTATTAAGTAGGACAACCGACCGGCGGCAGCAAGCAGCCGCCCGCTCATCCCGCAAGAATCCCCCCTGATGCTCGCTTCGCTCACATCTTCCCCCCTTTCACAAGGGGGGTTATAAGCGCACCAACCTCCCTTGTCAAAGGGAGGTGGCAAAATCGAAGATTTTGACGGAGGGATTCCCATCCCCTCTTCCGCCGATCCCGTAGGGGCGAACTGTGTTCGCCCGCAAAAGCGATGCGAAAATTTGGCAGGCAACGGGACGATGTAGGCATCGTCCCCTACACCCGTATGATATAGCGGTGTCATCTCACACGGGAGGAGCAAGCCCCTCCCCTACGAAATCCTCGTGCGTCATCCCGCAAGAATCCCCCCTGAAAAATCAAAGATTTTTCTGTCCCCCCTTTGACAAGGGGGGTTATAAGGAGCGTCATTGCGACAATTTTCCCCCCCTGTGGGGGGGTATGGGGGGGCAAACCTTCGATAATAGAGCGTCGATCACGGCGGCGAGATGACCAAAAAACGCGGGCGGAAATTCGATCAACGCCACGCGCAAAAAAACATACGGATTTTTTTTGCGCGTTCAGCGGCGACCGTCCGCGTTTTTTTGGGCGCTTGCCGCCGCCTTTACACCAAAGCGGAGTTACCATAATCCGAGCCGCCGCATCCGTCCCCCTTTTTAATCGTGCGGCGGGCGAGGATGCCAAGGCAAAAGGAAAAACGGTGAAACCGATTTTTCGCTTTTGCCGCGGAGAACGGGAAACAAATTTGTTTTTTGAAAACAAATTTGTTTTTCCGTTCAGAGTTTTTAATATGGGGGGGGCATCGCCGCAGGCGATAGGCGGCGACCACCTCGCGAAGAAAAATTCGCGCATCCTGTCGCCGCCGTGGGGGGATACCTTTTCAAACTGCCAATATAAAAAGGGAACGGAGATATTGGAGATTGCATAATTGCCCGACAAGCACCTATCCTTCGACGCGCTCCTGGGTATAGATCTAAGCACCCATGCCCGACAAAAAAATGATCCCCCTGTCAAGTGAGGGGGATCGGTTTTTCTGACCACGGCGTCCACAGAAGTCCTTCTTCCGCATAAAGGTCAGCAAGATATTCGATGATTGCCTGTTCGATATATTCGGCATTTACATAGGACGGGTATATCGAAATTCTTACTCCATGTGCCGCCGCGTGACATTTGTCACACAGGCAAATCAAATTCATTTCGTTATTTGATCCACCTTCTGACCTTTTGACAATGTGGTGAATTTGCAAACCGCGCACATTGTCACATAGAGCGCACCGATATCCGTCCCTTCGGTATATCCTTCGCCTCGTTGCGGTTGTAATTCCTGCACTTATCATTTTGTGCATCTCCTTTCTGCCCTCTTTCGGGCGACCGAAAAATATCACGCGAAGTCAAGTCCACATTCGGAGAATGTGACGAAGTGCAGACTTGACCGCGTGATATAATGGGAGATCGTGAAAGAGGCATTAGTCGATTTCGTTTTGCGTCCCCTTGCAATATTGCGCAACTGTTGTGATCAATTCCTTCGGCGTTATTTTACGATTGCGGCGGATCGACCAACGAAATACTTTTTGTACTTCGGCATTCGGTGCGCGTTCGTTTATGTACGCACAAGCCGTCCGCAATCCCTGTTCGATTGCGCGTCTGCTTACGAAATATCTTACCGCCGCATAATCCATTAGGCTTTTCAAGACATTTTTTTCGTTGTGCATTGCGCGTTCGATCATCGTTTTGGCATACCAAAAGCCGAACACTTTCGGAGAAATCCCGATATTTTTAAGGCATTTTTCAACCTTCATTTTTCCTTCCCCTTTTCCCTTTTTCCTTGAATTTTTGACGCGGCGATCAATCCGCGGATGATCTTTTTCAAGCACGAGTAAACTGTTTCCCCATTTGCAAAACAGAGTTTTTGAAATTCCCAATATTCCCCCAAAGGCATTCGCGTGCATACTGTTCGGAGATTGCACGCGTCCCATTTTCGCCTTTGCCACTTCCGCCGTTGATCTTTATCCATAATATCAAACATTGCTATCACCTTCCTCGAACATTTGTTCTATCGACATTGTACACCCCAAAAGATTTTATGTCAACCAAAACTTTTCCTATCTCGAAGAGATATACCGCACTTATCCTTTGACAAGGGGGGTTATAAAGGAGCGTCATTGCGAGGCG
>JAZUIU010000062.1:0-2896 GCA_045642405.1 Oscillospiraceae bacterium | reverse complement strand
TTGTATTCCTGACTTGGGGTTTTTCTCCTTTTAAGGAGGATGTCATTATATACTGATCTGAAATACATATATAAACCGCTAACAAAACCAGTGATAAGGTTTTCTTTCAAATCCGTTTCATTAAATGCAGCCTTTTCTTCGTTCTTTATGGTACGATAAATTTTATCAATGACATTCAACACAATTTCGCTTTCAAAGTTGTGTTTATCAAGGACTAAATTGTCAAATGAATTGATTGGTAATTGCATTAACATTTCTGAACATATTTTGCAGACTTTAACATTCAAGTCGGTTTCGCCGAGTTCACTGTTTTTTGCTTTGATGTAGATAGTTTTAATTGCAGAATAGTTTTTGTCACAATAATTTATCAACCCATTTAGAAGCAGATCATAGTCGCATAGGTAAGAATAAAACTTTTTATTTTGTTCTTTTGCTAATTTATAAAAACTTGTTAAATCATTAGAAATATCATTGATGATTGCTTTTTGAGGGTGCAAATAGAAGTACATTGCACCACCACCGAAAAACGGTTCAATATACCTTTCAAACTTCGGTATTAAATTTTCTATGTATTTAATTTCTCTTGCTTTTCCGCCTGGCCATTTAATCAGAGTGTTAACCGAGCTCATTTTTTTGCCTCCTGAAAGTGCTCCATTATTTCTTTAACATCGCAATTGAAATAAGTGCAGATCCTATCAATGATATCTAAGGACACTTGCTCGCCCCTGCCCATTTTATCCATTGTGGATTTTGAAATACCGGTAGCTTCCATAAGCTGTTTTTTGGTCATATCTTTGTCAATAAGTAATTTCCAAAGCGGTTTATAAGAAAAAGCCATATACCATTACCTCCGTTTTCTCAATTATAACGCAAAAGTGTTGAGATGTCAATACTTTTGTACTTAGAGTTCATAATTATTTTATAAAAACGGTATTGTCTTAACAAGCACTGGATTTGAGTGCTCAAATCCGTGATGACTTGCTACGGTATTACCTTAGCAAGCATCGTCTTTGTGTCCCCACGGCTCAGCAAGCATCGCCTTTGCGTACACACGACCTTGTTAGGGATGCTCCCTAAAACCCTCTCAAATGTAAAATCTTATGAAAGAAAAGGTTTTACAAAAATATACCGAAGTCCGTAATACAATACTGCTTCTCCATCGCATTTCTCCTTTATTTGATGCCCCCATTATAGCAAAAAAGCGCAAAAAAGCAAGTGCTGTACATCAAATGGTCTTAGAAAACTTCCGTTGATTATTTATCTGCATTTCACTGTATGTTAAAGTTTGAATCTCAAAGAATAAAGAAAATCCGAACATTGCACCGATTGGTAAAAGGTTCGGATTTTTCTTGTTTGGTGCCGGTGGCCGGACTCGAACCGGCACGGGGGATTAGCCCGGTGGATTTTGAGTCCACTACGTCTACCAATTCCATCACACCGGCACGCTGGATGTTATTATAACCTATCCCATGCCTTTTTGCAAGAGGAATTTTGCATTTTTTTGAAAATTTTTATTGATGAAAACAACGGGATATTTCGACACCCCGTTGTTTCTCTAATTTGCAACTCAACGAATCGTTCCGTCTGCGTGGAAAGTGGGAAGTTTTTCGAGGAAAAGGATATCGTCGCGTTTTGCGGCATCGCCCTCGGCAAGCACCGCCATGCGACCGACCACTTCACCGCCGGCGGCGGCGACCAGATTTTCCATGGCACGCAACGAGCCGCCCGTGGAAATGACATCATCTACGATCAATATTTTCTTGCCGCGCATCATATCGGCTTCATCTTTGCCGATGAATAAAAACTGCTGACCTTCGGTCGTAATGGATTGGTCGGAAACACGGATGGGATCGGGCATATAAACTTTTGCACCCTTCCGTGCGACGAAATGCTTGGGGATATTGCCCTGACGCGCCATTTCATGCACCAGCGGAATGCTCTTTGCCTCGGCAGTGAGGATATAATCGTAATCAATCTTCTCCGCCAACTTCAAAAGTTCGCGTGCGCAAGCCACCGTGATCTCGGCATCGCCGAGCATAATGAAAGCGGCAATGTAAAAATCGTCTGCAACACGGCAGATCGGCAGTTCGCGTTTGAGTCCTGCGATGGTCATCGGATAAGTCATCATTTCAATCTCCTTACTTGATTTTTCCTTATTATAGCGTAGTTTTTCCCGTTTGTAAAGTCTTTTCAGAGCATGGGAAAGCGCGTATCGCGATGTTTAACAAGCGCCGCAATAAAGGCGTCGATGTCACTTGTTTGCGTTTCGGGTGAAAAACTGATGCGCACCGTGCCCCCTGCGGTCTTTTTGTCGAGTTTCATCGCCGTGAGCACATGACTGACTTTACCGCGATGACAGGCGGATCCGGCAGAAATGCAAATGCCCTGCGTCCCCAATTCCTGCACGATATTTGCCGCCGGATAACCTACAAGCGAGAGGGACAAAATGTGCGGTGCTTTGCCGTCTCCGATGAGGGTAACGCCCTTCGTTGCGGTAAGTTTTTCCACGGCATACGCCTTGATTTTTGCCATGTGCGCGATGTCTTTTTCCAAATCGGCAAAGCGGCTTTCACATGCCGCGGCAAAGCCGATCAACTGCGCCGTCGCCTCTGTTCCCGAGCGCAACCCCATCTCCTGCCCGCCGCCGAAGATGAGCGGTTTCGGACTTTTTACGCGTGCGCCGAAATAAAGGGCACCCACACCCTTGGGCGCACCGATTTTATGACCGCTCACGGCGATCAGATCCGCACCCAAACGGTCGGCACGAAACGGAACCTTCAAAAAGCCCTGCACAGCATCGGTGTGGAGCAACGCAGAACTGCCGTGCTCTTTGAGCAACTGCGCCACTTCGCCAACGGGAAAAATGCAGCCGGTCTCGTTGTTCACGAGCATCATC
>JAZUIU010000061.1:0-5779 GCA_045642405.1 Oscillospiraceae bacterium | reverse complement strand
GCCTTAACCTCCCTTGTCAAAGGGAGGGGGACCGCTTGCGGTGGCGGGATTCCCGTCCCCTATCGCACCCTTGTGCGTCATCGCACAAGAATCCCCCCTGATGCTCGCTCCGCTCACATCTTCCCCCCTTTGTCAAGGGGGGTTAAGAACCACCAACCTCCCTTGTAAAGGGAGGGGGACCGCTTGCGGTGGAGGGATTCCCGTCCCCTATCGCACCCTTGCCCGTCATCCCACAAGAATCCCCCCTGATGCTCGCTTCGCTCACATCTTCCCCCCTTTGACAAGGGGGGCATTTTTACCCCTTTGCCTCCCTTGTCAAAGGGAGGTGGCAAAATCGAAGATTTTGACGGAGGGATTCCCGTCCCCTATCGCACCCTCGCCCGTCATCCCACACGGGAGGAGCAAGCCCCTCCCCTACGAAAGTTCTATCTGACATTCCCTCGTCCAAAGAACGGATTCCCACGGCAACTTCGTTGCCTCGGAATGACACGATTTTTTTACAAATCCAAATGTCTCGTCATTGCGAGGCGCATCGCGCCGTGGCAATCCGCATCCCCCGTCCCCTCAAAAACTCCCCAAACTTTCCTCTTGCATTTTCTCCCGTATTCCTATATAATGTAAAATACCTATCGAAGGAGGTTTTTCCGACATGAAAAAATTATCCCAAAAAATCATCGCGCTTGCGCTGACGCTGGCGATGATACTTTCACTCACCGCGCTTTGCGCACCGGCATCCGCCGCGGTGACTTACGATGCGAAGATCCTTTCCATCGGCAACAGCATCACGCGCGACAGTGTTTATCTGCTCGGCAAATTTGCCGCCGTGGGCAACAAAAATCTGCTCATCGGCTCGCTCGAGGGCAACGTCGACGACGGCATCCGCGAACACGCGCACAACGCGATCCTCGACGAAACCGACTGCACCTACTATGTCTATCACGCCGGTGATACCGACGGTATGACGGCGGATACTTCGGTCAACTCCATTGCATCCGCGCTTACCAAGGAACATTGGGACTACATCATTTTGCAGCAGGATCTCTGCCATGCCGGATTTCCCCATGCGTTCCAGAATGACGATATGGAATACCTCCTTGACTATCTCCATGCCAACGAGCCGGGCGCGAAGATCTATTGGAATATGACCTGGGCGTATCAGCAGGATCTCGATCAGAAAAATGTCAAAACGAACAAACAGGCCAATCACTTCAAAGAATACTACGATTTTGACCAGATCGCGATGTACAACGCGATCCGCAACACGCTGGAAAACGAGTTCATTCCCCGTTATTGGCAAAATAAGAACGACGGCAGATACGATGCCGCCCACAAGGTCGACGGTATCATCTATACCGGCGCCGCCATCCAGTATGCGCGCACCATGCGCTTCAACTATCAATCCTCCGTCTGGTACGGCGAGCAAGGCGGCGATTTCTTCTGCGCAAGCGACGGCTATCATCTCTCGGCAAAAACCGGGCGTCTGCTTGCCGCCGCGACCTGCTACCGCACGCTCTTCCCCGACGCATATAATGCTTCTTATTATACTGTCAACTCCGTGAAGGACAACATCCTCAACGGTGCCGCCACGGACAACAGTTGGAAAAACAACAGCGGCTGGATCGAGTACCTCATCAACAGGCCTTCGCTCCTCGCCTCCGGCTGCGGCAGTGATCCTGCGGCGATGCTGGCAAGTTCGCTCGCACAAAACACCGTTGCACCGGATAAAAGCGGCGTTTACTATTACGGTACGCTTGCGGATTTCCAAACCGAGCCTGCCAACACCTACGAAGGGCTCACCGTACAGCAGGTAGCCGCACCGCTCAAACTCCACTTCCCCGATGTCGCCGTCACGGATAACGGCGATGTCTTCTCCTGCGCTTATGAGGCGTGCTATCACTTTCCTGCCTACCATACCAGCACCTCTTCCGCGCCCATGGAAAGCGGTGTCGGTCAGATCCGCATCTACAAGAGTACGGATAACGGCGTTTCGTTCACGCCGCTTCCGCTGGTGATCGACCAGGATTATCTCGAAGCGAACGGCATCGCCGACATCTCGAACCGCTACAACCGCGTGAAAAACGGCACGGTCACGGCGGAAAATGCCATCGTGATCTGCGATCCGCGCGACCCGAACCTCACCGCCGGACTTTGCGACATCAACGGCGACGGCGTGAAGGAAGATGTTCTCTTCCTCACCTTCTGGATCCGCAATTACAAAGAAAACACTTACACCACGGGCGGCACTTTCCTGCTTTACAGCACCGACCATGGCGCAACGTGGTCGAATGTGAACCGGATGAATAGAACCGGCGTCTCCTCGTTTGGACTCAAACGCGGCGATATCACGATCTTTGACGACAGTCATATTCTCATCCCGACCTATTCAGGCTATCAGCCGGTCGTCTCCGAGTGGTATTTTGACAATCAGGGCAAGATGCAGTATGTGGACGGCTCTCGCGTCAATCTTCCTCCCACGAAAGACGAAGCCTACATCAAAGAAAACGAATACTCCGTCGTCTCGCCCAACGGCGGCGACACGGTTTACGGTTTTGTGCGCTCCTCCGGCGGCGTCTACCGCTCAACCGACCGCGGCAGAACATGGACGGAGATCGACAACGAATTCGGCGAGATCCAACAGCCGGGCTTTTGCATTCTGGACAATCACCGCGTGTTCACTTCCTGGGTGCGTGCCTCCTCACCGCGTTTCGTCTACGGCAAAGTCTACGACACTTACGCCACATGGAACGACTCGGAGACGAACCTCCTTTATTCCTGCTCCGATGCGACCGCGCACGATATGGGCGACCCGTCCTGCGCGACGCTGTCTGACGGCAATGTGCTCACCGTGGCGTATGATACCTATTACCGCTCCATCGTCGGCGTCGTGTCCGATCCGAATGCGGACAGTTTCGCTTTGATCGACGAGATGCAAGAGAGTGCAAACACAAGTGACATCTCCGAAGGCAAATTCGAAGAGGATTTTGAAACTGCCGCGCTCGGTGCCTATGCCCGTGCCGGTGCGACCGTGGACAGCGCACTGCGCGTGGTGCAAAACGGCAGTACGAAGGCTCTTTCCTGCGTCGGCGAGGATGAGACCGATTTCGCCGCCTACACACTCAAATACGATGTGGAAGGTACGCATACCATCCAAGCGGATGTGATTTCGCCCAATGGTGCCGGATTTTTCATCAAGACCGTTTTCGGCGATATTGAACTTTACCGCACCAGACTATTTGTCGCCGGCAGCCAAAAAAATCTCACTCTTACCGCAAATAAACTGACGCATGTCAAAGTGCGCGTACTCGGCAACACCGAAACCGCCGGTTTAGGCACATTGCAGGTCAAGGTATGGCAAAGCGGCAGTGAGCCGGACGAATGGACCAAAGAAATCACCGCCAATTCCCTCTCCTCCGGTCCGATCACCTTCGGCGGCACAACGGGCACGCTCATAGAGTCGCTTTCCGTGACGCAAAAGCTCAAGATCGCGCCTGAGATCTTCGGTCTTATCTCCGGCAACAGTATGAAAGCGGAATATACCGGCTTGCTCGGCACGCAGATCGCGCTCACGCCCAATGTCCAGCCGGTGCAAAGTCTTGCATGGGAAAGTGAATATCCCCACATCGCCTCGGTGGATCAAAACGGCGTGGTGTCGCTTTTGTGGGAAGGTACGACCACGATCACCTGCCGCACACCGCTGGGTGCAAGCAAAACCACGACCGTCACGGTCTTGCCCGCCTCGCCGGAAATTTCGCAGTATGGCACCTTGAAAACCGATTGCAGCGACGATTTCAGCGGCACGCTCAATGCCTATGATTTGACCAACGGGCCTACTCTCAGCAGTGATCGGTTGCTGCTCCCCAAACCTACGGACGGTAAGGTCAGCGACATCTTTACAAAGAGCAAATTTGAAGGCGAACTCACCTTCCAATTTGACTTTTATAACCCGGGCGGCAACACGTTCTACACCTACCTCTTCACCGGTAACGGCGTGGACAATATGAACCACACGCTGCAATTCACCGACGGCGGTCTTCGCTTCGATGTCACCGGCAACGCGGAGGATTACAGCGAAACCTTCCTCAAAGAAGAATTGCTCGCCAACAGCGAAGATTGGATGACGGTCAAGATCGCGCGCACCGCCTCTTGCATCTGCTTCAAACTCTGGAAACAGGGCACGAGCGAGCCGGAGTACTGGCAGTACAGTTATATCCCCACCGGCGATGCCGTAAGAGCATTGGCGCAGGCAGTCGCAAGCGGACACAGTGCGCAGTTCGGCTTCAAGAATGCCTCCGGTTCGGGTGATCTCTATATCGACAATCTCTCCATCACGCACTTTGAAGCGCCCGTCATTCCCACGCCGGATGTCTCCCCGGAGATCACGCAAAGCGGCACGCTCACCGCGCAGTTCTCCGACTCTTTCAGCGGCGCACAATGCAGTCTCACGCTCGCGAACAATGCCGCCGTATCCGACGGCGCACTGCTTTTGCCCAAGAATGAAACTGCGACCGCCTTCACGCCGTCCAATGATAAGATCACGGGCGATGCCACGTTGCAGTTTGACTTTTACAATCTCGGCGGCACCTTCTATGTCTACCTCTTTGAAGGCTGCGGCGTGAACAATATTTTCCACACCATACAGGTCACGAGCAGCGGTATCCGCTTTGATACCACCGGCAGCGTTACCGGATACAGTCCGTACTTCTTCGCAAGCGAGATCAGCGCCGGAATGAACCGGTGGTTGACGCTCAAGATCGCGCGCACCGCCACCTGCATCAAGTTCAAACTCTGGCAGCAGGGCGAAAGCGAGCCGAGCGATTGGCAGTACACCTACACACCTGCCACGCAAAGCGCACGCGATGTGCTTTCCTCTGCGGCGAAGAATACGCACAGTGCGCGCTTCGGCTTCAAAAATGTCAGCGCGAAGGATCTTCGGATCGACAATTTCTCCGTCACGAGCCGCACCGCGCAGGTGCCGAACCGTCCGAGCATTCAGACCTTTACGCATGACGGTTATACGGATTATGTGATCACCAACGCCGATGCCGCATCGCACGCGATCTTCACCTATAAGACCGCCGACAAAAAACTGACCTATACCAAAAATATCACCCTCAGCGGCGGTACCGGATTTTTCTCGTTGGACGAAAGCATCCTGCCGAATTATACTGCGAACACCTACACGGTCTTCCTGCTCGACGATAGTTGGAAACCCGTCTCCCGTCCGCTCCCCATTCAGTAAGCGGAAAGGATCAGAAAAGATCAACGAAAGATCAACGAAGGATCAACGAAAGATCAGCGAAAGATCAACGAAAAAAAGGCTTGCCTTCGGGCAAGTCTTCTTTTCGTTGATCCCCCGTCATTGCGAGGCGCATCGCGCCGTGGCAATCCGTCTCCCCCGTCCCCCTCGTCATTGCGAGGCGCATCGCGCCGTGGCAATCCGTCTCCCCCGTCCCCCTCGTCATTGCGAGGCGCATCGCGCCGTGGCAATCCGCATTTGCCTTCCCCGGTGGGGGAAGGTGCTGAGCGAAGCGAAGCGGATGGGGTCGTCATTGCGAGGCGCGCAGCGCCGTGGCAATCCGCACCAACCTCCCTTGTCAAAGGGAGGTGGCACGAGCGCAGCGAGTGACGGAGGGATTCCCGTCCCCTATCGCACCCTCGTGCGTCATCTCACACGGGAGGAGCAAGCCCCTCCCCCACGAAGGGTCTATCCCCAATTCCCCCTTCAAAGAACGGGTTCCCCCGGCAACCTCCTTGCCTCGGGGTGGCACGACTTTTTACA
>JAZUIU010000060.1:0-51494 GCA_045642405.1 Oscillospiraceae bacterium | reverse complement strand
AGCAATGAAAGAATATAAAGAACCGATCGTAGAGATCGTGACCTTTTCTGCGGAGAATATCATTGTCACGAGTTTCGGACTCACCACCGGCAAAGATATCGAAACGGAAGAGAGCAACAACCTCCTCGGCATCAACAGCACCATGCGCTTTGACTGAGAAAGCGACGAATACGAAAAAGCACGGTTGTCAAATGACAACCGTGCTTTTTGAGTGCATCAAAGCAGTTCTGCAAAATCGTAAATAAAGCGGTCACAGACGGTGGGCATATCTTTTTCATTGCAGCCGAAAAAGGTGTCGTAGATGCCGATAACATACATACCGATGTCGTGCGCGTTTTGACAGGATTTGATGGAGTCATCAATAAAGATGCAGTCCTTCGGTGCAGTGTTGAGTTTTTTTGCCGCCATGCGGAAGGCTTCGGGGGTGGACTTGTCCACGCCGAGATCCTGCGCAAAGAGGATGTCGTCAAAATAGGAAATGATATTGTGCTTTTGCAATGCCGTATGGCAATGTATGGGGACGGCATTGGTGAAGATCACCATGTGTTCGCCTTTTGCTTTCAGATGATCCAAAAAGTCCTTTGCGTGCGGTTTTAAGGCGACTTTGGCATAGGCATCCTGCGCCAAATCCATCCATTCCTGCATGATCTCTTCGCAACTTTCGGGCGCGTTGCAATATTTTTTGGTAAAAGCGGCTGCCAACGGGAAAATGGTATGGGCGACGCCTTCATAGTATTCTTTTGTATATTCCAGACCGCGTTTTGCCAAAAAAGCACGGTCAACATTTGCCCAAATGCCGTTCGAATCCATCAATGTGCCGTCAAAATCAAAGATATACATACAAAATTCTCTTTCAAATTATACTTGCGCTTTGCGCATTTTTTTGTTACGATACAAGCATTATAGCAAAAAAAGAAAAAGAGGGCAAGCGATGAAACGAAATTATGTAAGACAATTTATTTTTCCACTCCTTGCGGCGATGATTTGGGGCGCAGCATTTGTGGCGCAATCCATCGGAGCGGAAACGATCGGCTGTTTTGCCTTTACGATGGCAAGAAGCGCGATCGCGGCGGTGGAACTTTTCATTCTTACCTTTATTTTGCGGTTGGTACGCCATAAAAAACGCACGGAGGAAGAAAAGAAAGCATATCGCAAAGACTTGATTTACAGTGGTTTTTTCTGCGGTACGATCTTGATGGCGGCAACGAATTTTCAACAGTTCGGGCTTGGCACGACCGATGCCGGCAAAGCGGGATTTATCACGGCACTTTATGTGGTTTTGGTGCCTGTTTTCGGCTTGCCGCTGCATAAAAAAGTTACGCCGACCATCTGCGTGAGCGTTGCTTTGGCGGTGGGCGGACTTTATCTTTTGTGCGTAAGGATCGGCGCGCCTTTTTCCGTTACAAGAGGGGATTTGTCCGTTTTGATCTGTGCTGCGCTTTTTGCCGTTCATATTTTGTGCATTGATCACTATTCCGATAAAGTTGACGGCATTGAACTTTCCTGCGCGCAATTCACCGTTGTGGCGATCGAAAGTTTGATTTGTATGCTTTTGTTTGAGCAAGGAACGGTGTGGGCGGATTTTTCCGTCAATCTGCCGTATATTCTCTATGTCGGCATTTTTTCCAGCGGCGTTGCCTATACCCTGCAGATCCTTTCGCAAAAAGGCTCCAATCCGACGGTGGTCTCGCTCCTTTTGTGTACGGAATCCTTTTTTGCGGCGGTATCGGGTGCGGTCTTTTTGCACGAAAGACTTTCAACACAGGAATATATCGGTTGCGCTTTGATGCTTGCGGCGGTCGTTCTGGCACAAATTCCGCCACGCAAAAAAGGTATTGAATGAAAAGACAAATTGTGGTAAAATGAAGTGAATTTGAGAATTGAGAAGGTATGATATGAAAATCGAACTTTTGGGTGTCGCTTTTGATAATGTTTCCATGGCGGAAGCCACAGCGCAGGGCGAAACATTTCTCAACGGTGAAGGTACGCATTATGTCGTAACACCAAATCCCGAAATTGTGGAAGTTTGTCGGGAAAATCCGCAGGCGATGGCGGCGGTGAACGGTGCTTCCCTCGTTTTGCCGGACGGCATCGGCGTCATTTACGGGGCGAAGATCAATCACACACCGCTCAAAGAACGCGTCCCCGGGATCGAATTCGGTACAGCAATGATCGAAGCCTGCGCCCGTATGGGACTGAAAGTCTACTTTTTCGGAGCAAAGCCGGGTGTTGCGGCGGAAGCGGCAGTCAAAATGCAGGAAAGATATCCTGCTTTGCAGGTCGCAGGCTCGCATGACGGTTATTTCAAAGAAGAGGAAAGCGAGTCTATCGCGCTGGAAATCCGTCAAAGCGGCGCGGCATTGGTTTTCGTCTGTCTGGGTGCGCCTAAGCAGGAACTTTGGATGCAGAAATACGGAGAAAAGACGGGAGCAAAACTCCTTTTGGGATTGGGAGGCTCGCTGAATGTTTTTGCCGGCGTTGCCAAACGCGCACCGCAGTTTTTCTGTGACCACAATCTGGAATGGTTTTATCGCTTAGTAAAAGAGCCGTCACGCATCGGCAGAATGATGAAATTGCCTTTGTTTTTGATACATGTAAAAGGAGCAAAAAAGAAATGAGCCGTGGAAAACTGATCGTTTTAGAAGGGACAGACGGCTCGGGAAAAGCGACACAGACGCAAATGCTGTTTGATCGCTTGTCCCAAGGCGGTGTTTCCTGCCGCAAACTCTGTTTTCCGCGTTACGGAGAGCCGTCGGCGGCACCGATCGAACTGTATCTGCAAGGGAAACTCGGTGCGCATGCCGATGATGTCAGTCCATACGCGGCATCGTCTCTTTTTGCCGTGGATCGTTTTTGCTCCTATCGACAGGATTGGGGCAAATACTATGAAAACGGCGGACTTTTGATCACCGACCGCTATACCACATCCAACGCCATCCACCAGGCATCCAAATTGCCCGACGGGATGCGCGAGGAATTTTTGGATTGGCTGTTCCGCTTTGAATATGAGCAGATCGGTTTACCGGAGCCGTCTTTGGTATTCTATCTGGATGTGCCGACGGAAGTGACGGAGAAAATGATGCGTGCGCGTGAGGCAAAAACCAACACGCAAGCGGATATCCACGAAAAAGATGAAGCGTATTTGCTGCGCTGTCGCATGGGAGCGGAGGCGATCATTGCGCGCTGCGGCTGGCAAAAGATCGACTGCACGCAAGACGGTGAAATGCGCACACGCGAAGAAATCCACGAAGAAATCTATCAAAAAGTCAAGGCACTTCTTTGACTTGTCCCGATTTCACCAAGTGAAAAAGAGACGCACGCGTCCCTTCTTCACAGGAGATTATGAACAACAAGAGCAGTTGGAATCACTGCTGTTTGCGTTGCAGCCGCAGCCGCAGCCGAAGAGGCAGAGGATCACGATCAAAATCAGGCACAGGCAAGAGCAGTTATTACCGTTATTAAAGCACATGGATTTCACCTCACTTTTGATTGGCTCTGCCATATCGTATGCAAAAAACAGATAATTTGGGCTTGACCGGTCAAAATATTTTTGAAGTTTTTTCAAATATTACCACGGGAAGGAAGATTGTTATGAATCCGAATGAAGATGCAAACAACACCATGCGTTGGGATGCAGACAAGGTGCGCAAAGCGGAAGAAACCTACCGCCGTACAAACGGCAGTCGTGTGCGGCGCAGTGAAAAGCAGAAGAAGCGCGAGCGCCGCAGTTGGTGGATTTTCGTCCTTGTTGTTTCCGCAATTTTGGCGGAGATCAGTTGGCTGATGGTCAATGACATCTGCTCGTTGAACAAAAAGGATGTCACCACAGTGATCGAAGTGACAACGGAGGATAATCTCAACACCGTTTCAAAGAAACTCAAAGAGGGCGGTTTGGTCGATTTTCCGTGGCTTTTCCGATTTATTGGCGGCTTGCGCCATGCAAAGGAAAAAATCGGCGTCGGCAGTTATGAGTTGTCCTCCGATATGGATTATGTCGCGCTCATCAACGGAATGCGCAGCAGTCAATCCGGACCGGTGCGTGTTTCCATTCCGGAGGGCACAACGGTGCGGCAGATCGTGTCACTGCTTGCCAAACACGGTGTCAATGAAGAAAGTGCTTTGCTTGATGCGGCGATGAATGGAGATTACGACTACGATTTTCTCCGTTCCGACCGCAAAGGAAGCCTGACTTATTTGGAGGGGTATTTGTTCCCGGATACCTACGATTTCTTTATCGGAGAAGAGCCGGAACACGCATTTTCGCGTTTGCTTGATAATTTCAAACTGAAAATGGATGATAAACTGATGAAGAAAGTATCTGCGTCCGGATATTCCCTCGATCAGATCGTCATCATGGCATCTTTGATCGAGAAAGAGACAGACGGCGAAGATCAAAGGCAGATCGCATCGGTGATTTACAATCGACTCAATCATGTCGGTGAGACGGCGCATTTACTGCAAATCGACGCTTCTTTGATTTACGGTTTGGGCGAAGATTTTGACGGTAAACTTGATCAGAAAGATATGGAGAATGACACACCGTACAATCTTTCCAACCACAAGGGGCTGCCACCGACACCCATTGCAAATCCCGGCTTGTTTGCCATTGAAGCGGCGGTCGAGCCGGAAAATACCGATTATTATTTCTACGCACTCGGCAAAGACATGGCGCATCACTTCTTCAAGACTTACCGCGAGCATGCCAACTTTGTCAACAGTTCCGAATACGGCGGATAAGATCATAATTATAAAATAGGCTGATGGGAGGAGTATCCTGTCAGCCTATTATTGAGGAGAACAACATGCGAAAACCCGAATTGCTTGCTCCTGCAGGAGATATGGAAAAACTGAAAATGTCCGTGCTTTACGGAGCCGACGCCGTCTATCTGGCAGGCACGAGTTTCGGAATGCGCTCTTTTGCGGGAAATTTTACGCCCGAAGAATTGCCGCAAGCGGTCAAATTTGCGCATGAACACGGTGTTCGCGTACACGCCGCGGTAAACACTATGCCGCGCAACGAAGAGGCGGCACAATTGCCGCAATATTTGGAGCAGTTGCAGGATGCTGGTGTGGATGCACTGATTTTGGCGGATATGGGCGCGTTTTCCATGGCGGCAAAATATGCGCCCGGGTGTGACCATCACATATCCACCCAACAAAGCGTCGCAAACTATGCCTGCGCGCAGGCGTGGTACGATTTGGGCGCAAAGCGCGTGGTATTGGCGCGTGAACTCTCACTCGATGAGATCGCGGCGATCCGGGCAAAAGTTTCGCCCGAATTGGAATTGGAAACTTTTTGCCACGGGGCGATGTGTGTGAGTTATTCGGGGCGTTGTCTGCTCTCAAACTATATGACGGGGCGCGATTCCAATCGCGGTGCGTGCGCTCAGCCCTGCCGGTATCAGTACGCCTTGATGGAGGAAAAAAGGCCGGGCGAATATTTCCCTGTTTTTGAAGATGAAAAGGGAACTTACATTATGAACTCGCGCGATATGTGCATGATCGACCACTTAGATGACATTATGGCGGCTGGGATCGACTGCATCAAGATCGAAGGCCGTGCCAAATCCGCCTATTATGCCGCAGTGGTGACGGGCGCTTACCGCCATGTTTTGGACGATGTGGCATCCGGCAGGGAAATCGATCCCGTATGGCGCAATGAGGTGGAGCGCGTCAGTCATCGCCACTATGCCACGGGCTTTTATTACGGTGAGCCGGGGCAGTATACGGCAAATTCCCGTTATATTCGGGAAGTGCAGGTTTGCGCTATCGTGCTGGAATGCGATGCCGACGGCAATGCAACACTTTCCCTGCGCAATAAGTTTTCCGCCGGCGATACGGTGGAGATTGTCGGACCGGATTGCAGACCGTTTTCTTTCCAAGCCCCGATTTTGCACAATTCCCACGGGGAAGAGGTAACTTGTCTGCGTACGCCGCAGGAAATTTTCAAAATGAAATTGCCTTGTGCAGTGCCTTCCATGAGCATTTTGCGCCATGAGGTTGATTTGAGTGCAAAGGATTAAGAAAAAAAGACGGATTTTATCCGTCTTTTTTTCTTGTATTTCCCAATATGTTGTGGTAAAATGGTATTTAGTATAATAGGTTAATGCGTGATATTGTATTTTGCAGGAGGAATTCAAATGCGTATCATTGTTTTAGCAGGCGGTTTGAGTATGGAACGCGATGTGTCGCTTTCGAGCGGAACGAAGGTTTGCCGTGCTTTGCGCAGTCGCGGTCATCAGGCAATTTTGGTGGATATGTTTTTCGGTTTGGAAAACTATAACGGCAAGTTGGAAGACGTTTTCGATGTTGCCGACGGATTTTGCAGTGATCGCTCGGTTTCAACGACTGAGCCGGATCTTGCGGCGGTGCGAAGAAGCCGCAAGTGGAAAAGTCCGAGCGTTTTCGGAAAGGATGTTCTGAGTGTATGCGCGATGGCGGATGTCGTATTTTTGGCATTGCACGGCATGTGCGGCGAGGACGGTCGGGTGCAGGCGGCATTTGATCTTATGGGTATTCCGTATACCGGTGCAGGTTATCTCAGTTCTGCGATCGCCATGGATAAGGATATGACCAAGCGTTTGATTGCCGGCACGGTCTCTACACCGAAGTGGGAAACCGTTACTTATACCAAAGAAGAGATCGACACGATTGCTTCGCGCACCGCTTTGCCCTGCGTGGTCAAACCCGTGGCGAACGGTTCTTCCATCGGTGTTTCTATTGTTCATACTGCCGAAGAACTCAAACAAGCACTTGCGGAATGCCTGCCGCTTGGTGCGCAGGTAATTTTGGAAGAGTATGTTTCGGGCAGAGAATTCACCGTCGCCGTACTCAAAGGCAAGGCTTTGCCGATCATTGAGATCATTCCCAAGACCGATTTTTATAACTACGCCAATAAGTATCAGGCAGGTGCGACCGAGGAGATTTGCCCTGCGCAAATTCCGGCGGAATGGGCAAAGCGTATGAGCGAAGATGCTGTCAAGGTTTACGATACGCTCGGTTTGTGCGTTTATTCCCGCGCGGACTTTATCGTGACGGATGACGGTACGCCGTACTTTTTGGAAATCAACACCTTGCCCGGTATGACACCGACTTCGCTTGTCCCACAGGCGGCGGCGGCTGTGGGGATGAGTTACGAAGATCTGTGCGAGACCATTGTTAAAGAGTCGCTCGCGTGCAAGAGAGGTATGTGAGATGATTGCCATTACCGTATCAGAACTTTGCACCGCGGTCAACGGAACGCTTCTTTCGGGAGAAGGCACAGTTAAAGTGGAAACGATCAGCACGGACAGCCGTACCGTCGGAGCAGGAGAACTTTTTTTACCTGTGACGGGTGATCGGTTTGACGGGCATGATTATATTGAAAAAGCACTTGCCGCCGGTGCATCAGGATGCCTTTGCTCCCGTGTACCGAAGACATTTATGAGCGGCAAATTTTACATTCGGGTGGAAGATACGCGTCTTGCACTCAAAGCATTGGCGCAATGGTACCGTGCAAAATTCTCCATTCCTTTCGTACAGGTGACGGGAAGTGTGGGTAAGACCACATGCAAAGAGATGTTGGCATCCGTCCTTTCCGAACATTTTGAAACGCTTAAAACCGAGGCAAATTTCAATTCCGATCTCGGCGTGCCGCAGACGGTGCTTCATGCAAACGAAGCGACACAGGCGGCGGTGATCGAGACGGGAATGGACCACTTTGGCGAAATTCGCTATTTGGGCGAAATCGTCAAGCCGCATATTGCGGTGATCACCAATATCGGCGATGCGCACATTGAGTTTTTAGGTTCTCGTGAAGGTATTCTCAAAGCGAAAAGCGAGATTTTCGAGAATTTGGATGCAGACGGGGTTGCTGTTTTGAACGGCGATGACGATTTGCTCAATACCGTAAGAATTCCACAGCGTGTGATCCGTTGCGGTAAGGGAGAAAACTGCGATGTGCGCGTCTGCGATATCATCAGCAACGGATTGAACGGCATTTTCTGCACGATCCATACACAGAAAAACGATTATGCCTTGAAAATTCCTTCTCCCGGCGCACACATGATCTACCCTGCGTCAATCGCCGTGGCGGTGGGTGAATTGCTCGGACTTTCGCCGGAAGAGATTACACACGGGATTGCCGCATACGCCCCTTCCGGTGACCGTATGCGCGTGGAGCATTTGGCGCAAGGGCGTGTTGTGCTCAACGACACCTATAACGCAAGTCCGCAGGCAATGGAGGCGGCGGTGCGCATTCTGGCGAAGACGGATGCTGCCAAACGCATTGCGATGCTCGGCGATATGGCGGAACTCGGCGAATCTGCTGAGCGTTGCCATCGTGCGGTCGGCAGATTGGTGGGCGAGGAGAAGATCGACATTTTGTTTTGCACGGGCGAGAACTGCAAAAAGTATCTTTTGCCCGAGGCAGAGGCAAGCGGCTGTCCGAAAGCGAAGTGGTACGCTTGCAAAGAAGATGCCTATGCCGATCTCGTTCGCGAATTTGTGCCTCATAGTGTCGTTTTACTCAAAGCGTCGCATTTTTCGGGGCGTTTTGATATGATCGCGGATTATTTGCGTGAATATTCCTTTTAAGTAAGAAAGAATTGCACCATGATTGATATACAGGTTTCGGGGATTTGCAAGTCCTTCGATTTGGAAAAACAAATATTGGACGGGATCACTTTTCAGGTAGAGAGTGGTGAACATATCGGTCTGCTTGGCAAGAACGGTGCAGGAAAAACCACACTTTTTCGCATTATGACCGGCGAATTGGATGCCGACGAAGGTGAAGTGATCATTGCCGCTTCACGCCGTGTAGGTTTAATCTCGCAGATACCTGTTTATCCTACGGGGTATACGGTGGAAGATGTACTGCAAAGCGCATTTGCCCGTATGCAGCATTTATGGGATGAGATGCAGGCGCTGTCGGAAAAGATGGCGCAGGGCGATGAATCACGCGAAACGCTTTCGCGTTACGGGGAGATTTCCGCCCGTTTTGAAGGCTTGGGCGGCTATGACACCCATGCGGCAGTCAATAAGGTCGCAAACGGACTTTCTATTTCCCGGGAAATGCGAGAGCGCCTTTTCGACTCGCTCTCGGGCGGTGAAAAAACGCGCGTCAATGTGGCGCGGCTTCTTTTGGAAGATACCGATATTTTGCTTTTGGATGAGCCGACCAACCATTTGGATCTGCACGCGATTGAATGGCTGGAAGACTATCTTTCCACCTTCCGCGGTACGGTCATTGCCATTTCACATGACCGATATTTTCTGGACAAGACCGTGACGCGCGTGATCGAGGTTTTGGACGGAAAGGCGGAGTTTTACAGCGGTAATTACAGTTTTTATGCAGTGGAAAAAGAGCGCCGCTATCTGGAAAAACTGCACCGCTACGAAAAAGAACAAGCCAAGATCGCACAACTCGAAAAAGCGGCGGAACAACTGCGCGTTTGGGCATATTCCGGTATGGATAAGACTTTTCGCCGCGCCGCGTCCATGGAAAAGCGTATTGAACGGATGCGTACCACGGATAAGCCGACACGGGAAAAGAAAATCAAGGCGCAATTCCAAAGCCGCGATTTTTCCGGCGATGAAGTGCTTTTGACCAAAGGACTGCAAAAATCCTTTGGCGAGCGCACTTTATTCCGCGATGTTGATCTTTTGGTCGAAGGCGGCGAACGCATTGCTTTGCTCGGTGATAACGGTACCGGAAAAACCACATTTTTGCGTATTCTGATGGGCGAAGAATTGCCCGACGGCGGCAAAATGCGTTTCGGACCTTCGGTGAAGTCGGCATATTTGCCGCAGATCATTCACTTTGATGTACCCGAGCGCAATTTGGTCGATACCATGCTTTATGCGAGGCGTGATGCGACGCCTCAAGGAGTGCGTGACCGTTTGGCGGCATATCACTTTTGCGGTGAAGATGTTTTTAAGAGCGTCAACGTGCTTTCGGGCGGTGAGCAAAGCCGTTTGCGGCTTTGCATGCTTATGGAGGATGCCATCAACTTTTTGGTGCTTGACGAGCCGACCAACCATTTGGATATCGACTCTCGTGAGTGGATGGAAGAGGCGGTGGAAGCATACGACGGCACGCTTTTGTTCGTTTCGCACGACCGCTATTTTATCAACCGATTTGCCACGCGTATCTGGGAACTGCAAGACGGCGTGATCACCGATTACAAGATGAATTATGCGCAGTATCTAAGATGTAAACAAGAGCGCATCGCCCAACAAAGGAAACAGGCTCCTGCGTCGGAGATAAAAGAGAAACCGATACACGAAAAACCGCAGCGCGGTGGGCGCAATCAGCAATCGGCGCGTCGAAAATTGACGATTTGCGAAAAAGAAATTGCAAATAAAGAGGCGGAACTTGCCGCTTTGGATGAGGAACTTGCGCAAAGCGCGGAAGATTACGCGCGTTATGCGGAAATATATGAATTACGGACAAAAACGGAGGCTGAGTTGGAAGAATTGATGCTCCAATGGGAAGAATTATCCAACGAAGCGGACGGAAGTGCAGGAAAGTGAGAGAACTATGAATTTGGATATTCTTTGCATTTGCTATTCTCGCACCGGAAAAACAAAAGAGGCAATGGAGCGTGTCGCTCGGGAAATGGATGCGGAACTTGTTTTTTTGACCGACCATGTCAAGCGCGGCGGTCTGCTCGGCTTTATTCGCTGCGGTATGGACGCCATGCGCAAGCGCACGAATATGCCGATTTTAGAGGAGACAAAGCGTCATTTACACCGCTATAAACTTGTTATCCTCGGCACACCTGTCTGGGCGGGTCGTTGTGCGAGCGTGATGCGCGCCTTTTTGAAACGCCGCGGTGCGGAATTGGAAAATGTGGCGTATGTAATCACGCATAAAAGCGAAGAGACCTATACGGATGTTTTTCGCCAGATGGATCGCTATACCCCAAAAGAACATATTGCGGAGGCTTCTCTTTGCCCCGATACCGTCGGATATGAGTTTTGGCTCGATCAGTTTTTCAAGAACTGCACGGCGTTTTTGCAGAGCGAAACGGAGCAATAAGCTATGTGGGAGAAATTGGAACAGATCGCGCGCCGATATGATGAGATCGGCGAACTTTTGGAGTTGCCGGAACTCTATGCCGATACCGACCGTATTCGCAAACTCAATCGCGAGCAAAGTGAGATTGCGCCCGTGGTAGAGGCGTACCGCGCCTATCAGAAGTGCGAAAAAATCATTGCAAGTGCATTGGAAATGATGAACGATGCCGAACTGCACGATATGGCAAAAGAGGAATTTGATAGGGCGAAGGACGAGAAAGAAGCCTTGCAGGAGAAACTGCGTATTCTTCTTTTGCCGCATGATCCAAACGACGGGAAAAATGTCATCATGGAGATCCGCGGCGGTGTCGGAGGAGAAGAAAGCGCCCTTTTTGCCTATGACCTTTTTCGTATGTACAGTATGTATGCGGAAAAAAACGGGTGGAAAGTGGAACTGCTCAACTATAACGACACGGAACTCGGCGGCGTAAAAGAAGCGGATTTTATCGTCAACGGCGCCGGTGCTTATTCTAAATTGAAATTCGAATCGGGCGTTCACCGCGTTCAGCGCGTACCCGAAACGGAATCGGGCGGCAGAGTGCATACCTCAACGGCAACCGTGGCGGTTTTGCCCGAGATGGAAGAGGTGGATGTGGATCTGCGCGAGGAAGACATCGAAATGCAGGTCTATCGCTCATCCGGTGCCGGTGGTCAGCATGTCAATAAAACTTCTTCCGCCGTGCGTTTGATTCACAAGCCAAGCGGCATTGTGGTCAGTTGCCAGGAGGAGCGTTCCCAAGTGCAAAACCGCGCCAAATGTATGGCGATGCTTGCTTCCAAACTCTATGAGCAAGAGCAACAGCGCGTGGAAGGCGCAGTGAGCAGTGAGCGTAAAGCACAGGTGGGAACCGGAATGCGCAATGAGCGTATCCGCACCTATAATTTTCCCCAAAACCGTGTGACGGATCACCGCATTACGGGTGAGACGAGAAATTTTAACATTGACGCCGTGATCAACGGCAATTTAGACGGTATCATTGATGCGTTGATGATGCAGCAACAGGCAGAAAAACTCAGACAAGAGTCAGTCAAATAAAGAGGTCTTTATGAAAACAGAGTGCTTTACCGTCCCGACACCAAACGGGTATGAAAACGAAATTGCTTCTGCGGCGGCGATTTTGCGCCGCGGCGGTCTTCTCGCGATCCCAACGGAGACCGTTTACGGTCTTGGCGCGAACGGTTTGGACGAAGAGGCGGTACTGCATATTTTTGAAGCCAAAGGCAGACCGCAGGATAATCCGCTGATTTTGCATATCCCGACGGCGGATTGGTTGGAGAGATATTGCGAAGATGTGCCGCAGGAGGCGTACGAATTGGCAAAGCGCTTTTGGCCCGGTCCTTTGACCATGGTTTTGAAGAAAAAGGACTGTGTGCCGCTTCGTACCACCGGCGGACTTGATACGGTGGGGATGCGATGCCCCGATCACGCGGTGACACGCGCCATTATCGCCGCTGCCGATATGCCGATCGCCGCGCCGTCTGCCAATACTTCGGGCAGACCGAGTTGCACTTCTGCGGATGATGTACGCGAGGATATGTCCGGTAAGATCGACGGGATCGTGGATGGCGGTGCGTGCCGCATCGGCGTGGAATCAACGATCATCGACCTTACGGTCAAACCGCCGAGACTGTTGCGCCCGGGCGGATTGCCGTTGGAAGCCGTGCGTGAGATTTTGCCCGATGTTGCGGTGGATAAAGCCGTAACACGACAAATGAAAGAGGGCGAAAAACCGCGCGCACCGGGAATGAAATACCGCCACTACGCACCCAAAGCACCGGTTACCGTTTTGACGGGGAGACCGCGTGCCACTGCACGGTATTTGCTGACACACGCAAAAGAGGACACCGGTGTGATCGCTTTTTCGGAGTTTTGCCGTTTGTTTCCCAAACAAATCGTACATGACCTCGGCTCCTATCAAAGTAAATTGCAGCAGGCCCGGCGCGTTTTTGCGGCACTGCGTACCTTCGACCAAACGAATGTGCGCGAGATTTACGCCCAATGTCCCGACACAGAAGGCTTGGGACTTGCCGTGAGCAATCGCTTGAAAAAGGCGGCAGGATTTCACGAGATCGCCGTGGAGGATGCGTGTATTGTTTTCGGTATTACGGGTGGAACGGGAGCAGGGAAAACGAGCGTTTTGCAGGCACTTGAAAAAATGAATGCCTGTGTACTTGATTGCGATGCGATCTATCACGAGATGCTTACGCATAATGAAAAAATGCGTCAGACTTTGCGCGACGCATTCGGCGATATATTTGATGCAAACGGCGCATTGGATCGGCAGAAATTGGGCAAAGTGGTATTTGAAAGTCAAGATCGTATGACGCAGCTCGATGCGATCGTGATGGAGTTTTTACCTTGCGAAATTGCTATGCGCATTGCCAAAACGGATGCGCCGTATATCGGTATCGACGCGATCAAACTTTTGGAAAGTGGGATTGGTGCATTGTGCGATGTTACGATCGCGGTGACTGCACCGGAGGAAATACGCATTGCCCGTATTATGAAACGCGACGGTATTTCGGAAGAATATGCCCGTGCGCGTGTAGCGGCACAGCAGGATGCAGCGTTTTTTGCGCAAAACTGCGACCATATATTCGAGAATCATTATGCAACGCTATCCGAAGCAGAAACGGCGGCAGAGCGGTTTTTGCGCGGTATAGCAGAACAAATCAAGGAGGATGCTGAAAATGGCAAAGAATAAGTCGGAAGAAAAACTTTTATACGCACCGAAAAACGGTTATGACCGTTTCGACGCTTCCGAAGAGAAAGCAATGCACGATTACTGTGAGGCGTATAAAAAATTCCTCGACCACGGCAAGACGGAACGCCTTTGTGTGGATTACTGCATCGAGTTGGCACAGGCGCAGGGCTTTCGTGCTTTTGAGAAGGGAATGAAACTCAAAGCAGGGGATAAGGTGTATTGCAACAATCGCGGCAAGGCGATCATGCTTGCAGTCATCGGCAAGAAATCGTTGGCAGAAGGCGCGAACATTTGCGCCGCGCATACCGATTCACCGCGCCTTGATCTTAAACCGCATACACTTTACGAAGAATCCGAAATGGCATATCTGAAAACGCATCATTACGGCGGCATCCGCAAGTATCAATGGGTGACCATTCCGCTGGAATTGCACGGCGTTGTAATGCTTTCAAACGGAAAGAGCGTGGAGATCCATATCGGTGACAAGCCCGACGATCCGCAATTTATCATTAACGACCTTTTGCCGCATTTGGCACGCGAACAGGGGAAAAAGCCGCTGAGCGAAGCCATTCCGAGCGAAAGTTTGAATGTTTTGGTCGGCTCCCGTCCTTTTGAGGATCAGGAGTGCGGCAACCGTTTCAAACTCGGTGTGATGAAACTGCTCAACGAGCAGTACGGCATTACCGAAGAGGATCTCATTTCCGCAGAACTTGAAATCGTCCCTGCCGGCAAAGCACGCGATATCGGCTTTGATCGCAGTATGATCACCGCTTACGGTCACGATGACCGTGTTTGTGCGTTTGCGGAGTTGATGGGGTTGTTCGATGCCGGGAAACTGCAACGAACGGGCGTTTGTATTTTTGCGGATAAAGAAGAGATCGGCTCAATGGGTGTCAGCGGTATGCGCAGCGAGGCGTTTGATAAATTTATGAGCGATCTTTGCGAGATGCAGGGCGTCGATCTTTATGAGTGCTTCTCCAATTCACTTTGCATCAGTGCGGATGTCACTGCGGCATACGATCCGAATTTTGCTGAGGTTTACGATAAGCATAACGCCGCATTGCTCAACTACGGCGTGGGGCTTTGCAAATATACGGGCGCCGGAGGCAAATCCGGTGCTTCGGATGCAAGTGCGGAATTGGTCGGCAAAGTGCGCAATCTCCTTAACGATGCCAAAGTCTTCTGGCAGATGACCGAACTCGGCAAGACTGATGCCGGCGGCGGCGGTACGGTCGCACAGTATATGGCACAGCGCAATATCGACACCATTGATGCCGGCGTACCTGTTTTGAGTATGCACGCACCTTATGAGACGGTGGGAAAACTTGACTGTTTCATGACCTATCGCTGCATGAAAACGGTGTTTGAAAAAGGTTGATAAAAACTTAACGGCATTGTCAAAAACTTAACGGCAAAATCACTTGAAATTTCAGAACATTGCGGCTATAATCTGTGATGTTCTGAAATTTATTTTACGAGGTGTTTTGAGATGGAAATCAAAAAAGTTGCCGTGCTCGGTGGCGGTCAGATGGGAAGACAGATCGCTCTTCATTCCGCAATTTCTTCTTTTGAAGTTTGCATTACCGATGTTGTTCCTGCCGTATTGCAAAATGTCAGAGAATGGGAAGAAGAATACCTGAACGGACGCATTCAAAAAGGCAAGATGACCAAAGAACAGGTGGGGGACATCCGCAAGCGTTTCCATGTGGTCGATAGCATGGAAGAGGCGGTCAAGGATGCCGATCTGGTCATTGAGGCTGTTTTGGAGCGCGAGGATATCAAGCACGATGTTTTCCAAAAACTCGGCAAAATGACGCGCAGTGACTGCATTTTGGCGACCAATTCCAGTCACATGGTATCGTCTATGTTCAAAGACGATGTGCCCAATCCTGCACGCCTTTGCAATATTCACTATTTTAATCCTGCACTTGTGATGCAGCTCATTGAGATCGTCCGCGGTGAGCATACCTCCGATGAGACGGTGGCACTTGCCCGTGATTTTGCTGTTAAGAGCAATAAAATGCCCGTTGTGGTGCAAAAGGAAATTGACGGCTTTATCGTCAATAACATTGTCAAAGCGGTGCAGGATGAGGCGTTCCGCCTGGTCGAAGGCGGCTACTGCACCTTTGAAGAGGTCGATATCGCTTGCGAAAAGGGACTCAATTATCCGATGGGGCCGTTCCGCCTGCGCGATTTGATGGGCATTGACCTCGGTTATGATATTGCCAAGCGCCGCTACGAGGAATCCGGCGAAAAACCGCTCGGCTACGATACGATGAAAAAACTTTACGAGGAAGGTCGCCTCGGCAAAAAGAGCGGCCACGGCTTCTACGATTACGAATAAGAAAAATGAACTCCGTTTTACAAAACGGAGTTCATTTTTTCATCATTTTCGGTTTCTTCGGGGAGTTTGAGCCAATGTCCAAATTTGTAGTAGAGGAAGAAAGCGATCGAAGAGAAGACCCACGAAGCACCATAACTCAGTACGATCCATTTGAGATCATGGGAAAACTGATAGGCGATCAAAATCATCGTCACGCGGAATGCGCAGATACCGATGCCTGTAATGATGGTCGGAACATTCACATCGCCGACACCGCGCATACCGCCGGAGAAAATCTCAATCGGCACGAAGAGAATATAGAACGGTGCGATCAGATAGAGCATTTTCAGCCCATAGTCCAAAACATCGCCTTCCGCTTTGAACAGTAAAAACAAGTCGGAGCCGAAAAGCAAAAGCAAAATACTGCATCCCATGATGATGATCGCGCCGATGAGCAAAGAAACGCGGATACTGCGGTAAACGCGTTTGATTTTACCGGCGCCGTAGTTTTGACTGACAAAGGTGGTCACGGCGACACCGAGTGCGCTGAGAATGAGCCAAGTGATGCCGTCCACCTTGCCAAGCACCGTCCACGCGGCAACGGCTTCTTTGCCGTAAAGATTGATACGCGCCTGGATGAAAGTGTTGGTGACGGAATACATCAAAGACTGAAATCCTGCCGGAAGACCGATGAGGAGCATTTGCCGCAGTTCAACGGAATGAAAGCGGATGCGAAAGGGTGATAGTTTATAGCAATCGCTGACCGTGCGCAAACGGATATAGACCAAAACCGCACTGATAAACTGCGAAAGTACCGTTGCCCATGCCGCACCGTCAACGCCCATGTGCAAAACAGCGATAAAGTAATAGTCCAGCACAATGTTCGTGATACAACAGACGATAAGATAGATCATCGGTCGTCGCGAATCGCCGATGGCGCGGATGACGCTTGCACCCATATTGTAAAAAACGGTGGGGAACATACCGATGAAGTAGATTTGAATATACCGTACGGAATCGGGGATCAGTGCTTCCGGCTGATTGAAAAAGCGCAGCGTATGCGGTACGAGGTAGATGCCGAGAAAAGTGAAGACCGCACCGATGAGAATGGAAAGCGCAATGCCGGTATGGACGCTGTGGGAAACGGAATCACCGTTTTTCGCTCCGTAATACTGCGAGATGACAACGGCAACGCCACTCGTGAGCGCAACAATGAAATTGACGATCAGCGTGATAATATGCGCCGTTATGCCGCCGACGGCAGCCAAAGCGTCCATATCCAGACACCTGCCGACGATCAGCGTATCGGCGGTGTTATACATTTGCTGAAAGAAAGTGCCGAGCGCGACGGGAAGGAAGAAGAGCAAAATCTGCTTCCAAATGACACCTTCGGTAATGGAATTTTGTGCTTTGCCGTTTTCCATAGAGACCTCCTTTCAACAATATTTTCATTGTATCACAAAAGGAAGCCTTGTCAACGAAAAAAGAGTGTCAACCAAAAGAAAATTTCAGTTGAAAAATCAGGAAAAATGTGTTATCATAAAATAAATATATGTTTCCTTTTTGGGAGGATGCCTAAGTGTACTTAAAATCATTGGAAATACAAGGATTTAAGAGTTTTCCGGATAAGACGGTCCTCAATTTTGAAGAAGATATCACCGCCATCGTCGGACCGAACGGAAGCGGCAAGTCCAATGTGTCGGATGCCATTCGTTGGGTGATGGGTGAACAGTCTTCCAAATCATTGCGCGGCAATAAAATGGAAGATGTCATTTTCGGCGGAACGGAAAAGCGCAATCAGATGGGTTACGCGCAGGTGACGCTGGTCATAAACAATACCGAACATATTTTCCCGAGCCTCGAAGAGACGGAAGTTGCGGTGACGCGCCGTTACTATCGCTCCGGTGAATCGGAGTACTATATCAACCGCCAGGGTGTGCGTTTGCGCGACATTAACGAACTGTTTATGGATACGGGTATGGGCCGCGAAGGCTACTCGATCATCGGTCAAGGTCGTATTGACGAGATTCTTTCGCAAAAGAGCCAGGAGCGCCGCGAAATTTTCGAAGAGGCGGCAGGTATATCCAAATTCCGCCACCGTAAAGACGAGGCAGAGCGTAAGTTAGAGCATACCGAGGAAAATTTGCTTCGCATCAACGATAAAATATCCGAACTTGAAATGCAGGTCGAGCCTTTGCGCAACCAGGCTGAAAAGGCAAAGAAATACTTAGTATTACGCGATGAATTGCGCGTTTTGGAGATATCCGTTTGGTTGGAAACGCTTGAAACGCTCAAAACGAATGCCATCAAGATCGAGACGGACTATGCGCTGGCACAGCAGGAATTGCAGGCGGCAAACGATGCACTTGCCGAACTCTATACCGCGAACGAAGCGTTTGACGAGAAAGCGCATGAAAACGATATGGCGCAGGAAGCCATGCGTGCCGAGATCGCCGTGACGGAAGGTAAGATCCGCGAGCAGGAATCCGCCATTGCCGTCAGCCGTACCGAAATTGCGCACAACAACGAAAGTATGGCGCGTATTGAACAGGAGCGTCAAAACCGCTCTGAGCGCGCAAAAGATATGCTTGATCGCATTGAGGAAAAGAAACAGGCGATTGCGTCTTTGCAGAAAAATGCGGAAAATTTAGAAGCGGAAATTCAAAAACTCGTGATGCAGGCGGAACAACTCGCAAGCGGTGTCGGTGAAGCAGGCGGCGAAGTTGAAAGCCTGCGCGCCAATGAAGCCCTTTGTGTTGCTGCGGCGGCGGATATCCGCGCCGAGATATCGGCATTTCATTCGGGTATTCATGAAATGCAGCAGCGCAAAGTGACCGTTGTCGAAGATATTGAAAGTCTCAACGAGCAGTTGGCATCGACCAAAAAAGAAGCATCGGAAAGCCGCAAAGCATTGGAACAGGCGCAGGAAGATGCTGATGCGGTCAATAATATTATCAGGGGACATTCCATGAAAATGGAAGGTCGGGTGACACACGAAAAAGAACTCGGTGAAAAGCGCGTGGCGCTTACCATGGAACTGAACAATTTGGACTCCCGTATCCACATGCTCACCGAGATGGAGAGCGATTACGAGGGATTTAATAAAGCGGTCAAACTCATTATGCAGGCGCGGGACGGGAAAGCCCTGCGCGGCATCCACGGACCGATCGCCAATCTGATCAATGTTGAGAAAAAATATACCGTTGCGATTGAAACGGCACTTGGCGGCGGTATGCAGGAAATCGTTGTGGACAAAGAAGAAGACGGCAAGAGCGCCATCAACTTCCTCAAACAACGAAACGGCGGACGCGCGACATTTTTGCCGCTGACCGCCGTCCGTGGCGAAGAACTCCGTGAAAAAGGCGTGATGCAGGAATTCGGCGTGATCGGAATTGCATCGCAGTTGGTGAAATATGATGCAAAATATGATGGCATTTTCCAATCTCTTCTCGGCAAAACGCTCATTGTGGAAGATCTCGATTGCGGCATTGCGATCGCAAGAAAATATCAAAACCGCTTCCGCATTGTGACGCTCGACGGTCAGGTGATGAATCGCGGCGGCTCTATGACGGGCGGCAGCGTGAGTCAACATGCCGGTATTTTGAGTCGCGCCAATGAACTCAAAGAGATCACGGCGAAGCGCGGCAAAATGCAGGAGCAGCTCGATGCGCTGATCCGCGAGCATGAAGAGGCAAAACGCGCTTTGACAAAGGCACAGTATGAATTGGAAGTGGCGCAAAGCCAACAGCGTACGGCGGAAGATGCCGTGTTGAAGTTGAGCGGCGAGAAAAATCACTACGATATTTTGCTTTCCGCCATGCGTGACAGATTGGATGATCTGGACACAGAGAGTGAAGGATTGGACGGCAGAATTGCCGAGGCGGAAAAGGCGATTGCCGAAAAGGAAAAGGAAGTCGCAAAGCAGGAAGCAAAAGCAGAGGAATTGCGCCTTATGGCGCAAAGCAAGGCGGCAGGTCAAAGCGAACTTCTGCGCTCTTCCGGCGAGTTGAGCGATCAGATCAGCGAGAAAAAGAGCGCGCTTGCCGCTAATATGGCAGAGTGTGAAGCCGGCACACGGGAATTGGAGACGCTTTTTACCATGCGTTCGCAGTTCCAAGGTGATGAGGCGGACAGTGAATTACTGGTGACGCAATATCGCACGGCGAACGAAGCCACCGAAGCGCAGATCGCACAATACGAGGCGGAGATTGCAAAACTGCAAGTGGAACTCGAAGCCAAGCAAAAGGAACTTGCGGCGAAAAATGCCGAAAAGATGGAGTTGGAGGCAGAACGCTCCCGTACCGGAAGCCGTTTGCGTGAACTCAACGACAATGTGATCAACATGAGTAACGCCGTGAGCAAATTGGAGCAGAAAAAAGCAACAACGGAGTTGGAAGAAAAGCAGTTGCTGGATAAACTTTGGGAGAACTACGAGTTGAGCCGCAGTGACGCCCAGGCACAGCGCATCGAATTGGAGAGTGTGCCCAAAGCCAATCGCCGCGTGAGTGAACTCAAACGCGAGATCAACGCCCTTGGTACGGTGAATGTCGGCGCGATCGAAGAATTCGACCGCGTCAATACGCGATATACCTATCTGACAGGTCAGCGCGATGATGTCCAGCAAGCGAAAGAAGAATTGGAAGGCATCATCGAAAATATCATCAGCGAAATGGCAACGATTTTCCGCGAGCAGTTTGCGCTGATCCGTGAGAGTTTCCAAGAGACTTTTACCGAACTTTTCGGCGGCGGCAAGGCGACGTTGGAATTGGAAGATGAAAATGATGTTTTGAACTGCGGCATCGAGATCAAAGCCCAGCCGCAAGGCAAAATGCTCAAAAGCATCACGCTTCTTTCCGGCGGTGAGAAGGCATTCGTTGCGATCGCACTGTATTTTGCCATTTTGAAAGTCCATCCCACGCCGTTTTGCGTGATGGACGAGATCGAGGCGGCACTGGATGAATCCAATGTTATCCGCGTGGCAAACTATATGCGCCGTATCACGGATAAGACGCAGTTTATCGTCATTACTCACCGTCGTGGTACGATGGAAGCGGCAGATGTTCTTTATGGCGTTACCATGCAGGAACACGGCGTTTCCAAGGTGCTGACCGTCAATATGAACGATATCGCAAAGCAACTGAAAATCAAGGAGTAAGTTATGAGTATTTTTTCCCGCATTAAAAAAGCATGGTTCGATACGATCATCTGGGAAACGATCGACGACAGTTTCTATGATGAGTTGGAAGAAAATCTGATCATGGCGGATGTCGGTGCCACTGTGAGCGCAAAGACGGTGGAGCAACTGCGAGAAGTGGTCTACGAGCGCAAAATCCAAAACGGCGAGGGTGTGAAAGAAGCCCTGCGCGAGATTTTGATTGAAAAACTCAATGTCGGCGATACGGCATTGGATCTTTCACAAAAACCTGCCGTGGTGTTGGTGATCGGTGTCAACGGTGTCGGTAAGACGACATCCATCGGAAAATTGGCAAACGATTTGAAAAAGCAGGGCAAAAAGGTGCTTCTTTGCGCCGGCGACACCTTCCGTGCGGCGGCGGCAGAGCAACTTTCTATTTGGGCGGAGCGCGCCGGTTGCGAGATCATTCGCACCAAAGAGGGCGGAGATCCCGGTGCGGTACTTTTTGACTCACTTGCGGCGGCAAAAGCCCGAGGCGTAGATGTCGTCATCTGCGACACGGCAGGTCGTTTGCATAATAAGGAAAACCTGATGAACGAGCTTGGCAAATTGCGCAAGATCATTGACCGCGAAGTACCCAATGCATCAAAAGAGATCCTTTTGGTGCTTGATGCTGCAACAGGGCAAAACGGATTACAGCAGGCAAAACTTTTCAAAGAGACTGCCGGTTTAACGGGCATCATTCTCACGAAACTCGACGGGACGGCAAAGGGCGGTATCTGCATTTGCGTAGCGCAGGAACTCGGCGTGCCGGTCAAATATGTCGGACTCGGGGAAGGACTTGACGATCTGCGCCCGTTTGACGCGGGAGAATATGTCAACGCACTGATTTGAGGTGAGCAGAATGAAATTTGTTTTGGCAACGCACAATCAGCATAAAGTGAAGGAAATGTCCGAACAACTTGCGGCGCTCGGTGTGGAAGTAATCAGCCAAAAAGAAGCCGGTGTTGATATTGAAGTGGAAGAGACCGGTACGACCTTTACGGAAAATGCCATTTTGAAAGCGGATGCCGTCATGCGTGCAACAGGACTTCCTGCCATCGCCGATGACAGCGGTATCTGTGTTGCGGGACTCAACGGCGGACCGGGCGTTTATTCCGCTCGTTTCGGCGGCGAAGGACTGACGGATGCAGAGCGCACGGCTTTGATGCTCGAAATGCTCCATGGCGTGACCGATCGTTCGGCTTATTATCATTCGAGCATCGTTTGCATTTTTCCAAGCGGTGATCGTTTGATTGCCGAGGGGGAATGCCACGGTACGATCGGATTTGCACCGATCGGAGAAGGCGGATTTGGGTACGATCCCGTATTCTTTTTGCGCGGTATGTCAAAGACCTTTGCGCAGATTTCCGCAGAGGAAAAGGCGAAGTATTCGCACCGTGGGATTGCTTTGCGCGATTTTGCGCAGAAATTAGAAGAGTATTTGAAGAAATAAGAAGGGACAGCAGATGGATTTAACAGGAAAACAGCGTGCGCAGTTGCGCGCCATGGCAAACGGTATCGATCCGATCGTCCATATCGGCAAAGACGGCATCGGAGATCAGTTGGTCAAGCAGGCAAATGATGCATTGGAAGCGCGTGAACTGATCAAATGCCGCGTGCTGGAAAACAGTATGTTGACGGCGCGCGAGGCGTGCGATGAACTTTCGCGTTTGACGCGCAGTGAGCAGGTACAGGTCATCGGCACCAAATTTGTCCTTTACCGTCCGAGTCACAAAAAGGACAAGCAGGATAAAATCGTTTTGGTGCGTCCGAATAAAAAAACAACAGAAAGATAAGGGGTAGCGCTTTGAAGATTGGTATTTACGGCGGTAGTTACAATCCGATCCATCTCGGACACATGACAGCGGCGTGCAATGCAATCAAACTGCTTTCTCTTGACCGCTTGATTCTGATCCCGACAGGTGAGCCGCCGCATAAGGATTTTCCACTTGATACACCGGAGGCAAAACACCGTGTTGCGATGCTTTCTTTGGCGGCGGAACAGATTGCACTTGAAACGGGTGTTCCCGTTGATGTGGATGAGCGCGAGATCAACCGAGAGGGAAAAAGTTACACTTCTTTGACCTTGACGGAACTCAAAAAAGAACATCCGCAGGACGATTTCTATTTGCTCATGGGAACCGATATGTTTCTGACCTTTCAACTTTGGCATGAGCCGCAGACCGTTTTGGAAAACTGCACAATTTGCGCATTCGGTCGCTCCGAGCAGGATATGCAGGAAGTTTTTGCCGAGCAGACAAAGTATTTGCAGGAGCATTTCAAACATGTCAATATCGTCACCTGTACCATACCGAATGTGATCGACATTTCTTCCAGCGAGTTACGCGGCGCACTGCAAAAAGGGGAGGGGAGCAAGTACCTTTCTTTGCAGGTTTACGGTTACATATTGAAAAATCAACTCTACGGCACGGCACTTGATCTGAAACATCTGACGCTTGATGAATTGCGCCCGATCGCGCTTTCTTATCTCAAAGCCAAACGCGTGCCGCATGTGTTGGGAACGGAGCAGACGGCACGGAAAATTGCCGAACAATGCGGTGTTGATGTACAAAAAGCGCGCATTGCGGCATTGCTGCACGATTGCACCAAACGATTGGAAATGGACGATCAATTGGCACTTTGCCATACCTATGAGATCAAACTTGACGATTTGGAGCGAAGAAATCTGAAATTACTGCACGCCAAGACGGGAGCGGCAATCGCACGGGATGTTTTCGGCGTGGATGATGATATTTATTACGCTATTTTCTGGCACACCACGGGAAAAGCCGATATGTCGATGCTGGAAAAGGTGATCTATCTTGCGGATTATATAGAGCCTACACGGAATTTTGACGGTGTGGATGCCTTGCGCGAGGCTGTTTTTTCCGATATTGATCGGGGACTTGCCATGGGGCTTTCCATGAGTGTAGAGGAAATGAAACAGTACGGAAAAGAACTGCACATCAATACGAAGCGTGCGTTGGATTTTATAAAGGAGCAGATCAATGAACCCTAAAAGATTGCGTCAAGGCGGATCGCACATCAGAGCAAAAGAAAAAACCGCCGGAAGCAGTAAAAAGAAAACCGTGCTGATCGTGCTTTTGAGCGTGATCGGCGTGGTGGCGGTGGCACTTGGCGTCTATCTGTTTGCCAATGTTCATGCACCAGAAATTTTAGATGAGGATGTAGAAGAACTCACTACACGCACCGAAGGCGTCTACACCTTTTTACTCATCGGTACGGATAAAGGCGGCGGCAATACCGATACCATTATGGTCGTCACTTTTGATGCAAGTGAAAAGAAATGCAGTTTGGTCAGTATCCCGCGCGACACGATGGTCAATGTCAGGTGGGATATCAAAAAAATCAATTCTGTATACAGCATCAACGGTGTGGACGGACTCAAAGAACATGTCAAAAAACTGCTCGGCTTTGCACCTGACCACTATGTTAAAATCAAATTGCAGGCATTTGTCGATGTTGTCGATGCCATGGGCGGTGTCACCTTTGATGTGCCGCGTACAATGGATTACGATGATCCTGTGCAGGATCTGCATATCCATCTGAAAAAAGGAACGCAGAAACTTGACGGTATGCAGGCAATGGGTTTGGTGCGGTGGAGACACAACAACGATTATACCCGCGGCTATTCCACCATTGAGCGTGACAAAACGCAGCAAGCATTTTTGAAAACGATGGCAAAGCAATGCCTGAGCGTTAAGAATTGGGACAAAATCAGCGATTATGTCAAGATCTTCTCCAAGAATGTCGAGAGCGATCTGACAGTCGGGGAGATGCTGTGGCTTGCAAAAGCCGGTATGAGCGTGGATGCCGAAGATATCCACATGTTTACGCTGCCGGGTATCCAAAGCGTCAACTATTGGAGCCGTACTTATCACAGTTATCAGTCTTACATTCTGGCAAATGCCGATGAAAATCTGAAATTGGTCAATGAGTATTTGAATCCTTATAAAGAGCCGATCACCAAATCCATGCTTGATGTGGTGTTCATCAATGCCGACGGCAGTTTGGGTACGACAAGTGGAAAACTTGCCGACAGTAAGGCGGCAACACCGCCCGTTGTTCCGCGTGAGATCAGTAAAGATGAGTTGGCGGAAACGGATGATATTCCCGATGAATTGACCAAACCCTTTGACGGCAAAGACGAAGATTCTAAGGGTAAAGATGGTCACAAAGACGGAGAAACCGGAAAGAAAAACGATAAGAAAGACGATGTTAAAACGCCGGACGATCCGAAAGTGCCCGATGATGAGAAAGTAAGTGACGCGGTAAAACCGGACGAAAAATCGCCCGATCCGCTGACGAAAGAAGAAAAAAAGACAGAGACAGAGACGAAGACAGAAACCGATACTGAATCGGCGACTAAAACGGAAAGCAAAACCGAAAGGAGCAAAAGAGACAGGATATGACAGATTCTAAAACGATGGCGTTGACCGCGGCAAAGGCATTGGATGCCAAACGCGGCAAAGATATTACCGTGATCAAAATCGACGAAGTGACGACGCTTGCCGATTACTTTGTCATTTGCAACGGTACTTCCAATACGCAGATCAATGCGCTTTGCGATGAAGTGGAAAAGCAGTTAGCGCAGTTGGGCGAAAAACCGCTTCATCGGGAGGGTTATCGCGGCGGCACTTGGGTTCTTTTGGATTATGCCTGCATCGTGGTGCATGTTTTCAATGACGAAGCGCGCAAATTCTATTCTCTGGAACATCTCTATTCCGACGGCGAGCCGGTCGACCTGAGCGATATTTTACAGCAGCACGATTAAGAATTTTCGGGAGGTTGATATGGAGTATCGTATACTCAGCCGTTTCCGCAGTGAATTGATGGGTTTTGCTATGTTGTGGGTGATGCTTTTTCACGCAAGCGGTGCGGGCTTTACGCTTCATAGCACCATTCTTGACGGCATTTTCTCGTTGGGCTTTGGCGGTGTGGATGTTTTTATTCTCCTTTCGGCAATGGGACTGACGATGTCGCTTTTATCGCGGCGGCAGGAATACGGTGCGTTTTTGAAACGCCGCTTCTTGCGCATTTTGCCGGCTTATTATATTGTGATGTTCCCATTTACGGTTTTTTATATTTTTTATTTCGGCGCAAGCCTTTGTGCACTTTTGTGGAACAGTACGATGCTTTATTTCTGGGTTGGCGGAAACGGCGCATTCAATTGGTATGTTGCCGGTATTATGATGTTTTATCTGCTCGTACCCCCGTATGTCGCATGGCTCAAAGAGCGTAAGCGCAAAAAAATGCTTACATTCCTTGTGATTTTACTTTCGCTTTTCGTCTGTCAGATTTTGACGTACGAAGGCTATTGGGACTATATGGGCTTCTTCTATCGTATACCCGTTTTTGCTTTGGGCGTTTTGCTCGGATTTTGGGTAAATGAAGGGAAAAAGATCCGATGGACGGATATCCTTTTTTGGATTTTGATTGCCGTTCTTGGCATCGTTTATTTCTATCTCGCCAATCACGCGATCGCATGGGGGATCGACCGCTCATTCCCGTATTGCCATTTGTTTTTGTTTACCACTGTACCGATGTGCCTGCTGCTTTGTCTTTGCTTTGAAAAAATTCCGATTTCTCCTGTTTGGAAAGTATTGGGCTTTGTCGGAAAAAACAGTCTGGAAATCTATCTGCTCAATGTGAGTTGGTTCTCGCTGAGCGATATTTTGATGCCGCTATGCGGCTTGCAAAACCATGTGAAATTTTATACTCTTTGTGCTTTTGCGCTCAATATTGCACTTGGTGCGCTCTTGCATTGGGGCATTGAAAAAATCAAAATCAAAAATTGATATAAAGGAGAACACCTATGAATTACGATTTTGCCGCTATTGAAAAGAAATGGCAAGCCGAATGGGAAAAGACCAAACCGTATACCGCCGTGACGGGCGATAAACGCAAGAAATTTTACGGACTGATCGAATTTCCGTATCCCAGCGCGGCTGGACTGCATGTGGGGCATCCGCGTCCCTTTACGGCAATGGATGTCATTACCCGCAAAAAGAGAATGCAGGGTTATAATGTCCTGTTTCCGATCGGCTATGATGCATTCGGCTTGCCGACGGAGAATTTTGCCATCAAAAATCATATCCATCCTGCTATCGTCACTAAAAACAACATCGCCAATTTTACCCGTCAGTTGAAAATGCTCGGCTTCGGTTTCGATTGGGATCGCTGTATCAATACATCCGATCCCGAATACTACAAGTGGACGCAGTGGATATTCCTGCAACTGTTCAAGCACGATATGGCGTATAAGGCGACCATGTCCGTCAACTGGTGTACCTCCTGCAAAGTGGTGCTTGCCAATGAAGAAGTTGTCGAAGGCGTTTGCGAGCGTTGCGGCGCACCTGTCATCCGCAAAGAAAAGAGTCAATGGATGCTTCGCATCACGCGTTATGCCGACCGTTTGATCGACGATTTGGACGAACTTGATTTCATTGATCGCGTCAAGACGCAGCAGAAGAATTGGATCGGTCGTTCCACGGGCGTGGAAGTCACTTTCAAGACCAACACACCCGATGATATCACCGTTTATACGACACGCGCCGACACGCTTTGCGGCGTGAGTTATGTGGTCATTTCTCCGGAGCATCCGATGCTCGAAAAGTGGAAAGACCGCATCCGAAACTTTGCCGAAGTTGAAGCGTATCAGGCAGCCGCCGCAAAAAAATCCGATTTTGAGCGCGGCGAACTCAATAAAGATAAGACAGGTGTCCGTTTGGAAGGGATCACGGTGACCAACCCGATGACGGGCAGTGAAGTGCCAATGTTTGTTTCCGACTATGTTTTGATGAGTTACGGTACAGGTATCGTGATGGGTGTTCCCGGACACGATCAGCGTGACTGGGATTTTGCCACGAAGTTTAATCTTCCCATCATTGAAGTCGTTTCCGGCGGCGATGTGACGAAGGAAGCCTTTGTCGCAAAAGACGATACCGCCGTGATGGTCAACTCCGGTTTCCTCAACGGCATGACGGTGAAAGAAGCCATTCCGGCGATGAAGCAGTATGCGGTGGAACACGGTTTCGGCAAACTGAAAACAAATTTCAAACTGCGCGATTGGGTGTTTTCCCGCCAGCGTTATTGGGGTGAGCCCATTCCTTTGGTCAACTGCGAGAAATGCGGCTGGGTACCTATACCCGAGTCCGAATTGCCGCTGAAACTGCCGGAAGTGGAAAGCTATGAGCCGACCGATGACGGCGAAAGCCCGATCGCAAAGATGACCGATTGGGTCAACACCACCTGCCCCAAGTGCGGCGGCGCAGCCAAGCGCGAAACCGATACGATGCCGAACTGGGCGGGATCAAGTTGGTACTATCTGCGTTATATGGATGCGCATAACGAGACTGCTCCTGTCGGAGAAGAGGCAGAGGAATATTGGGGACCTGTGGATTGGTATAACGGCGGTATGGAGCATACCACGCTTCATTTGCTCTATTCCCGTTTTTGGCATAAGTTCCTCTATGATATTGGTGTCGTGCATACAAAAGAGCCTTATGCAAAGCGTACTTCTCACGGTATGATCCTCGGGCACAATCCGTACTATATCGGCAATGCCAAAACAGAAGAAGAGAAGGAAGAACTGCTGCGCAAGCACGGCAACCTTGCCACGAGACAAAGCGTCAAGATGTCTAAATCTCTCGGAAATGTCGTCAATCCCGACGATGTTGTAAAAGAATTCGGCGCCGATACACTGCGCCTTTACATTATGTTTATCGGTGACTTCGAAAAGACGGCAACATGGTCGACTGCCGCCGTGCGCGGATGCAAGAAATTTTTGGATCGCTGTTTCAATCTGATGGAACTTGCAGGTGAGGAAGAAGGCATTTCCGAAAAGAATGAGGCAACGGTGCATAAGACGATCAAGAAAGTCACCAATGACATCGAAGAGTTGAAGATGAACACGGCGATCGCCGCTTTGATGAGCATGGTCAATGATTTCTATGCCAACGGTTTGAGCCGCGGTGATTTGAAAACATTGATGCTTTTGCTCAGCCCCTTTGCACCGCACATGGTGGAGGAAATGTGGGAATTGACGGGCTTTGCCAAAGAGACAGGCAAGATGGCGATGCTCTATGATTGGCCCGCTTATGACGAGAGCAAAATGGTCGCCGCAAGTGTGGATATGGCGGTTCAGGTACAAGGTAAACTGCGTGGTACGATCCATGTTCCGACCGACAGCGAAGAAGAAACCGTGATTGCCGCCGCCCGTGAAAATGAGAGAGTTGCCAAGGCTTTGGAAGGGATGCAGATTGTCAAGACTATTTTGGTAAAGAACAAACTCATCAATCTGATCGTCAAACCGCTTTGAAAAACGGCATACGGAAAGGTGCGATAAAGAATGAGTTTTATCAATACCGTCAGAAAAATTGAACGCATCCGCTATTATGTAACACTTTTTTTAGTCGGCGCATTTTTCGTTGCCGCTTCATGTGTCGCACTTTCACTGCCGAAAGGCGAACTTATCAGTGCAGACGGTTCGATTTCGCGTATTGAGTTTTACACGGATTCTTCCGGTGAAGAGCAGACAGATGTGTTTGTTTCGTATACGGATGAAAAAGGTGTCAGCCACGAAGATGTCAGATACCCCTCATATTCTTCATCCATGGAAGAAGGTAAAACGGTGACGGTGCTCTATGATCCTGCTTCGCCGGAGGATGTTCGGGCACCCGGAGCGGAGTATATTCCGTACGCTTTCCTCGTGATCGGCGTGATTGCGATCGTGGTATCGGTTTTGAAAATATTCTCGGGAAGGAAGAAAGCCGGGAGCAATGCTCCGTTTACGGATGAAAAGCAGCCGGTCGATCCAATCCTTATTGAGCAAATCCAAAATAATGATGAGTCGGTCCGTGACTATTACTTCCATTGGACCGGAAAACTCAATCAGAGTTACATTTTGGAAACCCACGAACGCGAGGCGGTTTATGAGGCAATTTGCGATCACATCGGATTTTTTACACCGTATCGCTATACCTTTGTCAATCGCAATACCGCCGCGGAGCAGGAACATAAAGTTTCCCATACGATGACGACGCGGTACGGGAGTGATAGACTTTCCCTTGTCTCATCGTCGCATTTTAAGATCGACGGTGTGGATAACTGGGAGTATCTCGCTAAACTCGGTTATTCCATAGAGCCAAAACGAAGCGGTATCAAACTGAATTTTGATGTCTTGCATCACGGTGTTCCGGTTGCTTATCTGGAAGCGGCGGGGACAAACATTCTCAAAGACGGTGCAAACAGTTTCCTCGGCGATAAACTTTCCGCAGCAGGCTTATTTAAGGTTTCTTGCAAAGACTCCGATCTGGAAGGCGTTTTTATGGCGTGTTTCTGCGCATCCCGCGTGGAATTTTACTGATCGGTTTTCAATATTGTTTTATCGCGTAATGAAGTATCCTTGCGTGATTTAGAGCAAAAAATCGAAAAAAGCGAAAAAACTGTTGACAAATGGAATGAAATCTCATATAATACACCCGTTAGTCATGCAAATGGCTCTTAAAGAGCACCCTGGATTGAGCCGGGTGCATCGGAGGGAGGGAAAATAGATGTCCGAAGTTCATGTGAAAGAGGGCGAGTCCCTGGACAGCGCATTGAAGCGTTTCAAGAGAAGTTGTGCCAAGGCAGGCGTTTTGCTTGAAGTCCGCAAGAGAGAGTGCTATGAAAGCCCCAGTGTGAGACGCCGCAAAAAGAGCGAAGCCGCTCGCAAGAACCGCAATAAGCGTTTCTATTGATGTAAAAAAGAAAGACGGATTTATCCGTCTTTCTTTTTTGCATTTGGGTAAAGCGAAACGGGTAGAAATGCGATCGGAAAGGCAAATTTTTCTCCGAGCTGCAGTTTTGCTTCGATTGTATTGCTATCGTCATAAAGAACGAAATGTGCTTTATGATCTTTAAAATAGGTAAAGTATCGCGCACAGAGTTCAGATGAAAAATGAGTCGATTTTTCGCATTTTTCATATCTCTTTTTGAATTCGTCTGCGGTAAGATCACGGTATGCGCCTCCCTTTGCCGGAAGTGTGAAATCGGCATAGGTTTGCGCAATATAAAGCGCATTTTTTCCGTTTGCATTTTGTGCAAGATATTCTTCGAGACTTCCGCCCGAAACGGCGGTGTCCAAAACGGCATTCAACCTGCCAAAGGAAAAATGATAAGGCAGATAGACAGGGTATCGGTTTTGCTTTTCCAAAGCGGAAAGAACTTTTTGCGGTATTTTATTTCCAAAGAGCAAAATGCTGTTGTAGCGATACACTTCACATTCGTTCATCATGGCAGCGTACAATTCGCTTTTTTCGCAGGGGAAATCCGTATTGAAACAAATTCCCATCATGCCGCCTTGATGATCGCCTGCATCTTTCCGGCGCAGTAAAAAACCGTCACCGCTGACGGTATATTCCATATAGACGGTCGGCGCATTATAATTGCGCGGCAGTTTGTCGCTTGGCGTAACGATAAAATATGTTTTCAAAGAAAACACCTCTTGTCGAATGTATCTCTATATGTTATGATTAGGTTACAACAGATATGAAAAGGGAGAAATAGTATGCGGTTATGTCCGGATTATGTTTTGGACTGTTATGAAAATGTTACACCCGAACTTTTGCGTCGCCATCAGATTCGTTTGCTATTAACGGATATTGATTTTACTTTGGCGCGTAAAAAGACGCCCGAAGCGGACGAAAATAATCTTGCATGGCTGCACGCTTTACAGGATGCAGGCATTACGGTGATGGCGGTGAGCAACAATCGCAGTCCCGTGCGCGCTAAGCGATTTTGCGATTCTCTGGATATCGGTTTTATCTCGTATGCACAAAAACCTTCGCGCCGCGGATTTTATAAGGCGATGGAGCGTTGCGGCATCGGAAAGGGAGAGACGGCGATGCTCGGCGATAAAATCCTTACTGATGTGTGGGGCGCAAAGCGGAGCGGTATTTTGATGCTGATGGTCGAGCCGTTCGGTGGTGCGACAGGTCCTTGGCAAAAGGTACTTTATGTTTTGCAAGAGCCGTTTAAGCGTTTGTGCGCCCATGATTTGCGCGCAAAACGGCAAAAGTGATGAAAAAATCACAAAATGAGAGAAAAAATGCTTGCATTATGCTTGCATTTGCGTTAAAATAGAAATGCTGAAAATAATTTATTAAATTGAGAGAGTCCGTGCGATTTTCTCAGATCAGGAGGAAAATAATATGGCAACTATTACAGCCGGTGATTTCAGAAACGGTAAAGTTTTTGAAATGGAAGGTAAATTCTACCAGGTCGTCGAATTCCAGCATGTCAAGCCCGGTAAAGGTGCGGCTTTCGTTCGCACAAAGATGAAAAATGTTGTGACCGGTGCCGTGACCGAAACATCCTTCAACCCCACTGCCAAGTTCGATGAAGTCAGCGTGGAGCGCAAGGATATGGAGTACAGCTACAACGACGGCGATCTCTATTATTTCATGGATCAGGAAACCTTCGATATGGTTCCTTTGAACCGTGATTTGCTCGGTGATGCGTTCCGTTTTGTCAAGGAAAACACCGTTTGCAAAATTCTTTCCATCAAGGGCAACATCTTCGGCGTTGAGTCCCCGAACTTTGTGGAACTTGAGATCATCAAGTCTGAACCGGGCGCCAAGGGCGATACCGCTACCAATGTGATGAAGCCTGCAATCGTGGAGACAGGTGCCGAGATCAAAGTGCCTCTTTTCATCAACGAAGGTGAAAAAGTCCAGATCGACACCCGTACCGGCGAATATATCGGTCGCGCTAAGTAAGAATAGCCATCATTTTTCCGCTTGAAAGGAGAAAAATAATGAGTGTTTCCGAAAAGGTTGCCTATTTGAAGGGCTTAATGGAAGGTTTGCAGATCGATGCGAACACCAATGAAGGAAAAATGTTTTCCGCCATCATCGAAACTTTGGAAGAGGTTTCCGTTGAGATCGAAGACCTGACCGACGAAGTTATGGAATTGGAAGACGGCATGGATGTCATCAGCGACGATCTTTCCGATGTGGAAGATGTTGTCTACGAGGACGAAGACGATGAGGAGGAGTGCTTCGCAACGACTTGTCCGGAGTGCGAAGAAGAAATCTTCTTTGACGATTCCGTTTTGGAAGACGGAACGGTCGAATGCCCCAACTGCGGTGCAAAACTTGAATTTGATCTCAGCGATCTCGCCAATCAGGTCGACGAAGAATAACAGCCTAACCAACAAAAATCCCTTATCGAGAGATAAGGGATTTTTTATATTTGAGTGACCGATCAGGCATATTGCGGATATATTGGAATATGGAAAGGAGGAAAGAAATGGAACGAAATCCGTGGCGATGCGCCGGGATCTGTGCTTTGCTGCTTGGTGTTGCTATCGTCGTTGTCGCAGTTCTCCCAAGCGGCGGAGCTCTGTTTCTCACAGCCTTTCTTCTGATCGTATGCGGAATAGGTTGTATTCGAAGAAGGTAGGAGGGGATCAAATGCAAATTGTAGTGTGGAAAGCACCCAAATGTCTGGCAGGTATTTTGTGCCGCCTTTTCAAAATCAAACGCTGAGGTATATTTGTCCGCATCCTTTCATACTATTTAGCAAAACCGTGCCAAAGGAGAGGACAATATGGAACTGCAATTAAAACAGGAAAAATTCTTTCATTACGAGCCGCTGGAACTGCACAAAGAGGTGCAGGAGGAGAGCGTAGAAACGCTCATTCCGGACTATTTTGCGGAAGTATCCCGTGTAGTGGACGCATCCGGCTGCCTTTACGTGGAAAGCAGTGAAGTGAGCGGCAATGAAGTGCGTGTTTCGGCAAATGTTATTATGACATTGCTTTATACCGCACAGGAGGAAAAAGAATTAAAGAGTTATACTTATCAAGTACCGTTGCAGACAACGGTTGATTTGAAAGGTGCAACTGTTGCAAAAGCGGACATTTGCGGAAATCTGCAAATGACGGAAGTGCGTGTGGTCAATCCGCGCAAACTCAATACGCATATCGTGGTGCAATGGCAGATAACACCTTACGAGGAAGCGTGGGTGTCAGCTTGCAATCAAATTGAAGGGCAATCGGATTTTGCCATAGAAACGCTGTGCCGTGAGTATGAAACCGCAATGATCGAGGCAATTCGGGAGCAGGAATTTTCTTTCTCGGACAGTTTTACCCTCAATTCCGACGAAGCACAAAATATTCTTAAAAGCACGACTGCTGCGAAAGTGGAAGAAGTCAAAATCCTCGGGAGCAAAGTGGTGGTCAAAGGAACGGTTTGTGCCGACATTCTCTATGAAACGGCGGACGGTCAGGTGCTGCACAGTACGGCACAACTGCCGTTTTCGCAAATCACGGAAGGTGTAGATGCACCGGAAGAAGAAATGAAAGCAAGTGCAAATGTCAGCATCATTTCTTCGCAATACGGCATCGAAGGCGAAGACTTTTCCGCAACCGGAAGAACGGTCAATGCAAAACTTTCCATGCGCCTTTTCATCCTTTTGCGCCGCAAGAGAACGGTTTGCGCGATTGCAGACCTATACAGTACTAAATTTGATTTGCAAAGCGAAAATAAGTCCTATATGTTATCCGCTTTGCCGCAAAGCATCGTGCATGATGTAGCAGTGCAGGTTTCTTTGGAAGTCGGAACGGCATCCAAACCTTTATGTGCGCAGGTACAAATGGGTGAAGTGGCGCAAAGCGTCAATGCCGACGGGACGGTACAATGCCGCAGTGTTGCGCAGGTACGGCTCATTTACTGCGACGAAAGCGATATGCCGTTTTCCGTTGTGCGAAAGCAGGAAGTGACTTTTGATTGGGAAAAGGGCGAAAATCTCACGGTTTTTGCTTGCCCGATCTCACCTTGCGACATCATGGTGACCGTGCAGGATGATGTTGCCATAGTAAGATTTACGGCGCAGTTTGTCGTCTCAACGCAACAGAAGGTGCGCTATCTCTGCTTGCAGTCCGTTCGTGCGGAAAACCGCGATGAAGCAGAACATGAGCCCTCTGTCGTACTTCGTATGTTACAGGAAGGCGAAAAACTTTGGGATATCGCAAAGCAGTACCGCACCACGATGCAAAGTATTTTAGATGCCAACGATGCGCAGCAGTGGCAGGATCTGATCGGGAAACTGCTTTTGATCCCTCACGCTTGAGAGAGTCGGAAGACTCTCTCTTTTTTTGCGTGCTTGTCATATCTTTTGCATTTCTTTCATATTGTGGAGCAAGTACAGAAGGATTCGGAGGAATGCAAAATGAATCAAAATACGCAAATGTATCAAGACATTGCCGATCGTACACAAGGCGACATTTACATAGGAGTTGTCGGACCGGTACGGGCAGGGAAGTCAACTTTTATCAAACGCTTCATGGAGACGCAGATCATTCCCAATATGGAAAACGCCTATTCCCGCGAACGAGCCACGGATGAACTGCCGCAAAGCGGCTCGGGCAGAATGGTGATGACTTCGGAGCCGAAATTCGTGCCGGAGGAAGCAGTGGAAATTTCGCTCGGCGAGGGTGCATCTTGCAGCGTGCGCCTGATCGACTGCGTGGGGTATATGATCCCGAGTGCCGTTGACCGTCCGGAAGGAGAATTGCCGCGCATGGTGACAACACCGTGGTCGGAGGAAGAAGTGACCATGGCACAGGCGGCGGAGATCGGGACGACCAAAGTCATCCGTGAGCATTCCACCATCGGCATCGTAGTGACGACAGACGGCAGTATTCTGGATATTCCCCGTGAAGAATACGAGCAGGCGGAGACACGCGTAATTGAGGAACTAAAAAGCATCGGAAAGCCATTTGTTGTGCTGGTCAATTCTCTCGCGCCGCAATCCGATACGGCGCAGGAAACGGCAAAGGAAATCTCGGAAAAGCATCATGTGCAGGCGATGGCAGTCAACTGCCAGACGCTGAGCGATGAAAGCGTTTCGGATATTCTCAAATGCGTATTGTATGAGTTTCCGTTGACCGGTTTGTCTGTTTATTTGCCCAAATGGGTGGAGGTTTTGGACTCCAAGCATCCGATCAAGCATAGCATTTATGCTTCGATCCGAAATTCAGCAAAAGACCTTTGCCGCGTTTCGGATGTCGCAGGTGCCGTCAGCGCAATGCAAGAGTGCGAGCAGGTGAGCGAGAGTAAAGTAGACCACATTGATTTGGGCAAAGGCTCCGCAGAAGTGACGCTTGGTGTATCTCCGGCTCTGTTTTATCAAACGCTTTCGGAACAATCCGGTATAACACTGCGCGATGACGGTGATCTCTTGAAGACCGTAATGGAACTTTCTACTGCCAAAAAGAAATTTGATAAAGTGGAAGAAGCACTCAATGAAGCACGCGAAAACGGGTACGGTGTCGTAATGCCGAGTGAAGAAGACCTTGATCTGCAAGAGCCGGAAATTATGAAACAGGGCGGACGGTACGGCGTCAAACTGCGCGCCAGCGCACCGTCAATCCACATGATCCGCGCGGATATCGAGGCGACCGTATCGCCGATCGTGGGCAACGAAAAGCAGTCGGAAGATATGGTCGAATATCTTCTCAAAGAATTTGAAGGCGATACCGCAAAAATTTGGCAATCCAATATTTTCGGGCGCAGTTTTTATGAAATCGTCAATGAAGATCTGCAATCTAAACTCAAACGGATGCCGCAGGATGCACAACAGAAAATGCGTCAGACGCTTGAGCGCATCATCAACGAAGGCGGCGGCGGACTGATCTGCATTATTTTATAATGAAAAACACGGCTATGCAAAAACATAGCCGTGTTTCGTTATGAAAATTCATTCGTTCGGTTCATCAAAAAGCGAGTTGATGAGACCGTTATAAATTTGCTCCGGTTTCTTTTGAAAACGCGCGGCAAGATCCTGCGCCATGACCTCTTTCGGGACGATTAATTCCATTTTCATAAGGGGCGCATCATCGTGATCCGTAAAGGATAATATGACCGAAAATGTGCCGTTATCCTGCGGTATGATTTCCGATTTGACCTGGGATTGGCGGCGGAGTTTTTGATTGTAAACTGTGATGCTTTTGTCGGCACGCACACGAACGGAATAGGGAATGTTGCTTTCACAGGCTTTGCCGTTGCGCATACCTTTTTCTGTAATGGCATACTGTTCATTTTCGGAAATGCTCAAATGTTCGCTGTTTACCAACTGAGTGAGACAATCGGAAAAGTCAAAAAAGTCGATGCCGTCATCGCACATGGTCAGATCCTGCAAAACCTCAAAAGGAACGGGCTCGATCAGACGAGAAGCAACATAGAGAATGAGAAACTTGATCTCCATTTGCCCGTGAATAAAACCGTATGGCATTTTACCGCCTCCTTTTGAAAGTTTTTCATATTATAACGCAAATTTTCCGTTTTGTATAGGTGCATTATAAAAAAATTTCAAAAGAAATCTTCTTTCACTCACGCTTTTTGAAAAAACGCATATATTGGAATGAAAGAAAAAGGCGGCACTGCCAGCCGTCTTGCTTTCAAAGTACTAAATTTGGAGGTATTTCGATGGCTGAAAATAAAGTTGCGGCAGGCCCGGTCAACGGTGCGGGCGGTGTGCGCGAAGCAGTGTGCGTACATACCAGAAAAATCTATTCATCCGTGCGCGATAAGGATTGTATTGAAGATTTGCGTTTTTATCCGACTGAAAATGCGCAGTCGATCCTGCAAAGTGCACAATCGGTGCGCGGCGGAAGAGTAGAACTGCTCTACACTTATGTCGATGTTGAGCCGGTCAATTTTAACCGCGGATACTATACGGTCGATATGCGTTTTTATTATCGCGTTGTCCTGCAAGTGATGAACGGCGGTCCGCGCTATACGGAGGTCGAAGGCTTATCCACATTTGCCAAGCGCGTGATCCTCTACGGCAGTGAGGGCGGAGCAAAGAGATTTACATCGGTTGCCGTTCCGGGTGCACCCGACTTTCCGCCGTTCCCGAATGTCAATATGCCGCTTGCAGTGGTCGAGGCAGTCGATCCGTTGCTGCTTAGTGCGAAGATCGTAGATCCTGCATGCCAATGCGGTTATGACAATCTCATCAACGGCGTGCCCCCGTTCATTCTCGATGCCTTTGGCGATCCTCTGGTCTTTGATGAAAACGGTATGAGAAAGATTTGTATTTCCATCGGTCAATTTTCCATCACGCGTTTAGAGCGCGATACACAGTTGCTCATTCCTGCCTGCGATTACTGCATTCCGAGCGAAGAGAGCGATTGCGGCGCAACAGACGGCATTTCTTCGGAAGATCCCTGCGAAATGTTTGACGGTGTTGCATTCCCTGTGGATGAATTCTTCCCACCCAATGAAAACCGTTGCAGCTGTGACAATGCCTGATTTTAGGAAGCGGAGCAAAGCAGCTCCGTTTCCTTTCACATTTTTTTCGGACAACCTGCATATTGATCCCGACTCACTCATAAGGTGGAGTATGGAAAGGAGTGAGCAGAACGAATACGGCAAGATATGATACGGCGTGCGGATTTTTGCCGGCAAAATTACGCGCATTTGCCTTGCAGTTGGACAGTGATAAAAAGGCTTTTGCGGAGGAACTGCGTCTTCGTGTCGGACAACCGATGAGCGTTTTATTGCCGGAAGGAGAGCAATCCAAAGACGCATTCGGAGAAGTGCCATCGGTAACGCAGGAAGATTTGGAAGGTATGTTGGACTATGTGACGGAGTATTCGCGTTACATCGCCGCAGACACAATACGCCAGGGCTATATCAGTCTCAAAGGCGGCTATCGTTTGGGCGTTTGCGCAAGAGCGGTGATGCAAAACGGTACGGTCGAAAATATGCGCGATATCTCTTCACTCGCTTTGCGCATCGTTCGGGAAAAAACGGGACTTGCCGAACCACTCATTCCCAAAATTATGGAAGGACAACGCCTGTGCAGTACATTGATCCTTTCCGCACCGGGCGGTGGGAAAACAACATTACTTCGCGATATGATACGAACCTTATCACTTGGAAGTGATGATCGCTTTGCCAAGCGTGTAGCGGTGGTCGATGAAAGAAGTGAGATTGCAGCTTCCTTTTGCGGTGTGCCGCAGATGCACATCGGCAATCATACCGATGTTTTGGACTGCTGTCCGAAGAAGATCGGTATACCGCTCTTACTGCGCGCGATGAATCCGCAGGTGATCGCTTTGGATGAGATTACGACCGAAGAGGACATTTATTGCACTGCACAGGCGGCACATTGCGGGGTTTCTCTTCTTGCCACCATTCACGCCAACAGTACAGAGGAACTTTCACAAAAACCGCTCTGGCAGACTTTGCTTCACACTCGCGTCTTTTCCCGTGCCGTTGTGATTGAAAACAGCGGCGGAAAGCGACAGTATCGCGTGGAGGTGCTGGATTGAAAACGCTTGTTGGTTGCCTTTTGATTTTGTTTGGCGGTTTTTGCACCGGTCGGGAACTTTGTTTCTATCGCAGGCGCGAGCAAACGGCCCTTCGTGATATGGCGGTGGCTTTGGAGTATCTTGCTCATGAGATTGCCTATAAACAACTGCCGATGACACGCCTTTTAACAATGAGCGGTATGGGACGCTACGGCGATATGTTTTTCCTTCGCGTACGAAATGCAATGAAAAGCGGATCAACGCTTGCCGATGCGTGGAAAAAGACGGCGGAGGAACTGCCTCTTTTTGATCGGGAACGGGAGGAAATCGCGCTGCTTGGAACACAGTTTTCTCGGGAAAAAGGGGTGCTTTGTAAAAGCCTTCAACAAGTGGCGGAAATCCTTAAAAAGCATGAAAAAGAAGTGGAAGAGAGCAGGCGAAGACGGGAGCGATTGATCACGGCGTCCTGTTTTTCGTGCAGTATTTTACTATGCGTTTTACTGCTGTGACAAAACATCCTTGCGGGGGAGCAGAGAATGAATATTGATTTGGTTTTCAAAATAGCGGCAGTCGGCATTGTCGTGGCGGTACTCAATCAACTTTTGATCCGCTCTGACCGTGCAGATCAGGCGATGCTGGTCAGCGTTGCCGGACTTGTAGTGACGATGGTACTTTTGGTGCGTGAGATCAATTCACTTTTTGACTTGATCCGCACGCTTTTCGGGTTTGGCTGATGGAACTCATCGCGAAAATAACGGTCGCGGCGCTTCTTGCCTGCATCATGGCATCTTTACTCAAAGCAACTGCACCGGAAGCGACAGTCATTCTTTCGGTGACGGCAGTCATTGTGGTAGCAGGAGCCTTGTTCACACCGCTTCGATCGCAAATACAGTATATTTGTGAAATGTTGGAGCGGTGCGGTCTGCCGCAGACTTTACTTAAACCTCTTTTCAAAACGATTGCCATCGCGCTTTGTGTTCGGGTGGGATGTGATGTTTTTCGGGATGCCGGAAACAGCGCATTGGGGACGGTGTTGGAGATCGCCGGTTCCGTTTGCGAAATCGCCGTATCGCTCCCGATATTACAGGCGGTGGTTCGGTTGCTGGAGATGTACTTATGAAGAAAACCGTAATTTTTATCCTATTTTTAGCCGTTTTTGTCTGTCCGATTTCAGCAAAAGCACAGGAGTCTTTTACTGATGTCCTGCCGCATGAGATCGCAAATGAAGAAACATTCTCTTTTTCATCGGCTGTGCGGTCTTTGACCGAGCAGGCAGGGGATATGGCAAGATCGACGCTCAAAGGCGGCATTGCTTCGGCGGCATCGCTGACAATTTTTGTTCTGCTTTGCAGTTTGGCGGAAAATTGGTGCAGTGAAAGCGGAAGTGCGGTCGCACGCTATGTGCCGTATATCGGCGTATTGGGCGTTTGTATGATCGCCGCCGGCGATTTGGAGACATTGCTTGGCGTAGGAGAAAGTGCTATTGGGGAATTCAAAACGCTCAGTCAAATGCTTTTGCCGAGCATTGCAACAACCATTGCCGCAAGCGGATATGTCGGTACGGCAAGTGCCTGGCAGGTCGGTACAATGTTTTTGACGCAACAACTGACCGATTTGATCGCCGATGTGTTCTTTCCGCTGACAAACTGTTCCATCGCTTTGATGGCAGCAGGAGCGATCATGCCGCAAAGTAAACTGGATGTATGGGCAGAGAGTATCAAAAAAGGAATTTTGATCGCGCTGACGGCTGTTATGCTTCTTTTCAGTGGATATCTGTCTGTCAGCCATGTGATCGCCGGCGCAGCAGACAGAGGTGCTGTAAAGGCAGTACGCTTTACAGTATCGACAGCAATTCCATTGATGGGCAATATCCTGGCAGAAGCCACGGAAAGCGTTGTAGCCGGTGCAAGTGCGCTGCGCTCTGTGATCGGTATGATGGGAATTTTTGCGGTGCTGTTTACGGCGCTTGCTCCGCTTCTTCGCCTGGCGATACAGTATCTTCTCTATCAGGCATCTTCTATGCTTTGCGGACTTGCGGCAAGTGCATCGCTTTCCAAATTTACCGCACAACTCGGTGGTGTTTTTGCTTTGATGTTTGCGATGACGGGATGTTGCGCGATGCTCCTTCTGGTCTCGTTGCTCGTTGCGGTGAAAATGGTGGTTATCGTATGATTGGATTTCGTCAATGGCTTCTTTGCATCAGCGTTTGTGCCATTTTGGTCGGTACAGTGCGGTATTTATTGCCGCAGGGACGCACGGGAAGCGTCGTCCAGTTTGCAAGTGGGCTTCTTTTGCTTTTATGCGTTTTGAAACCGATTGGCGGATTAAAATTCGATTTTCTGCCGTCGCAAAGTGAGTGGAAGGAAGAACAGGAAAAGCAAGAGGAAATTTTACAGAATTCCTATGACGAAATGTTACACCAAAGCATAGCAGAGCGCACGCAAGCATATATTGAGGACAAGGCAAGTGCTTTGGGCATGAGCATCAAAGCAAGCGTTACTGTTGAGAATAACGGCGCCCTTTCCGTTATCCTTGATGCAAAGAGAGACCCGACGCTCGAACGCTTTATGACGCAGGAACTCGGTATTTCACGCGAGAGGCAAAAATGGAGGGACGGCAGTTGAAACCGCTTCATTTTGAAAAAGTTAAGGCATTCGTACAAAAATATAAATACATTTTGGCGGTCATCGGTGTCGGTGTGTTCTTCTTACTATTGCCATCCGGTACGCAAGAAGCGGAAACGGCGGAAAAGGAGATTACAGTATATGATCGCAGTGCATTGCAAGCGGAGATGGAGCAAGTACTGTCTCACATTGATGGTGTGGGCAAACTTCGCTTGATGCTCACGGTAGATGCTACGGAAGAAAAAGAACTTGCGGAAAATGAAAAAATGCGGGAAAGCAGGGGAGATACGGATGTGGAATCGGAAACAGAACGGACGGTCGTCAGCATTCATACGGGAAGCAATCGGGAAGAGGTCGTGGTAAAGCGAAGAATTTTTCCGGATTATATTGGCGCACTGGTCGTTTGTGAAGGCGGCGGAAGTGCGGCGGTGCGTCTTCGTGTTATGGAGGCGGTACACGCTTTAACAGGTCTTTCAACGGAAAAAATTTCCGTAATTAAAGGAAAACCATAATGATTTGAGGAGGATGTTTATGAAAATGGTATGGAAGCGTCGTGCAGTCATCGGCGGAGTGGTGGTGTTGGTATGTGCCGCCGTGATCGTCAACGGCAAGTATGCGGAAAAAGTGGAGAGCGGCAAAGTGCTGGGACAGTCAAAATTGGTCAGCAATAACGAAAGCGTGGAAGATGAAAAAAAGGAAGAAACCGAAAAGACGGAAAGTGATTATTTTGCTTCCGCGCGTTTATCAAGACAACAGTCACGCGACAGTGCGATCGCGCTTTTGCAGGAACAAAGCAGTAAAGACGGGGATACCTCAGCGGCAATGGCAAGCATCGAAACGATCGCCGACTATACGGTGAGCGAAGCGAAGATCGAAAATATGATCACGGCAAAAGGTTATGCCGACTGTGTCGTATTTCTTTCCGATGACAGCGCAAGTGTGGTCGTTGCGGCGAAGGAAGATGGCTTACAATCCGAAGATGTTGCAAAAATTACCGATATTGTGAAACAAGAGACAGGTTTGAGTGCTTCCGGTATTAAAATTCTTGAAGTAAATTAGCAGTTGTAATTTGGAAAAAAAGATGGTAAAATATCGTCAGTTGATATTTTACCATCTTTTATTGCAGTTAAGGAGTGTTACCGTATGGCAGACAATCGTGACTATTTTGTAATCAATGAAAACAATGACAGTATCGAGATTTCACAGGATGTGATCACCGGTGTTGTCAGCGTCGCCCTTTCGGAAGTGGAAGGAATTGCAGGCATGAGCCCCAATCTCAGCGAGCAACTTTCCGGTAAGAAAAAACCTTTGAGCGTGCACGCCGAAGAGCAGGACGGAAAACTCGTTTTGGACATTACGCTTTTTGCCCGGTACGGTTTTTCCATTCCTGAAGTTTCCGCCAAAGCGCAAAAAGCGGTTTGCAGTGCTTTGAGCGCGACGACGGGATTTGAGGTCGGCACCGTAAATGTCCATGTCAATGGCGTTACATTTGATTGAGAAAGAGAAGTAGAATCTATGGTTCGCAACACAGCCCGAGAGATCGCCGTCCATTTGGCGTACGAATTGAATTTTACCGATAAGACGGTAGAAGCACTGCTTGAAGAGCGTTTGAGCAAGGAGACATTTGCTTCTCTTGCAGAGGAAGAACACCTTTATGCAGATGCGCCCAATGAAAAGCAAAAAGAGTATATTTCCTCTTTGGTGATCGGCATTTCAAAGCACGCACCGGAATTGGATAGTTTTATTGCCAAGTATGCACAGGGATGGGCATTTGACCGCATTCCGCTTGTCGCCTCTGCCATTATGCGCGTTGCCATGTATGAAGTGCTTTACCGTACCGACATTCCCAACAGCGTTGCCATCAATGAGGCGGTCGAGATCGCCAAAAAGTATGAGACTGCCGAGACCGTGAAATTCATCAACGGTATTTTGGGCAATTTCTCGCGCAATGAAATTTCCACAGAGACCAACTGAGGCAGAGCAATGCAACGGCAGATGCTCTGCCTTTGCCGATAAAGGAGGTGCGACATGGCGGAACAGATGATCTGGAGTGTCACAGAGGCAAATCAATTTATCAAAACTTTATTGGGACAAGTGCCGCAGTTGCGTGCCATCTATATCCGTGGCGAGATTTCCAACTATAAGTGCTATCCCTCGGGGCATCACTATTTCACGCTCAAAGACGAAGAATGCTCGATGCGCTGTGTGATGTTTCGCAATGCCGCTGCGGCAAATCTTCGTTTTAAGCCGGAAAACGGTATGAAAGTGATTGCATTCGGCAAAGTCGAAGTCTATCCGCGTGATGGTGCTTATCAACTGATTTGCACGCAGTTGTCTGCGGATGGTGTCGGCGACCTGCATATCGCATTTGAGCAGTTGAAAGCAAAACTTTTGCAAGAGGGACTTTTTGATCAAAGCCACAAAAAACCGCTTCCGCAATATCCCAAACGCATTGCGATCATTACATCTTCGGCAGGTGCGGCGGTGCATGATATGATCCGCATTTTGCGTACGCGCTGGCCAATGTCAAAAGTACTGCTTTTGCCGGTGCGCGTACAGGGCGAGGAAGCGCCACCTGAGATCGCCGGTGCGATCCGATACGCCAATTTGCATCACCTTGCCGATGTGATCATCACCGGACGCGGCGGTGGTTCGATCGAGGATCTGTGGGCATTTAACGATGAACGCGTGGCGCGGGCGATCTATCAGTCTGAAATTCCGGTGATCTCGGCGGTCGGACATGAGCCGGATGTTACGATTTCCGATTTTGTTGCCGATGTGCGTGCATCCACGCCGTCCAATGCGGCGGAGATCGTTGTGCCGCAACAACAGGAAGTGCGCCGTATGCTTTTGGAGCAAAGACAGCGGATGCAAAAAGGCGTGACGCGCCGTTTGGAATTGCAACGCGAACGCTTGACCCGGCTTGCACAAAAGCGCGTGATGACCGATCCGACGGCATATTTTACCGAGCGCAGTTTACAGCTTGATGCCATCGGCAAGAAACTTGCCGTTTTGGCACAGGGTAAGGTATCCGTCTATCAAAGAAAATTCGCTTCACTTTGCGCTTCTCTTGATGCGCTCAGTCCGCTCAAAGTGCTTAGCAGAGGCTATTCGATGGTGCGTCGGGAAGACGGCAGCGTATTGCGCAGTACCGCAGATGTAGCGGTGCAGGATTGCGTGCAGGTGGTCTTATCGGACGGCAGTTTACATTGCCGCGTGGAAGAAAAACAATAGGAGGAGAGACAAATGGCAAAAACATTTGAAGAGAATATGAAACGCTTGGAGCAGATCGTCGGTCAGCTCGAAAAAGGGGAAGCGCAACTCGCGGAATCTTTGGCACTTTTTGAAGAAGGCAGTAAACTGATCGGCGAGTGCAACTCGATGCTCGAAAAAGCGGAACAGCAGGTCGTCAAACTCTCCGTCGGTACGGACGGCGCACCCGTGGAAGAGGCATTTGATCGGGAAGGTATGGAGCAAGATGGCTGATTTTCAAAAGCAGTATGATCTCTACCGCGAAGCGGTCGAGGGTTATCTTGACAAACTTTTTATAAGCGAAAAACCGTACGGCGTGCTTTATCAATCCATGCGATACAGTCTTCTTTCCGGCGGCAAGCGCATTCGCCCCGTTCTCACTTTGGAGTTTGCCCGTATCAGCGGCGTAGATTGGAAGAAAGCGTTGCCGTTTGCCTGCGCTTTGGAGATGGTGCATACTTATTCACTCATCCATGACGATCTCCCTTGTATGGACAATGACACACTGCGCCGTGGCAAGCCGACCAACCATGTGAAATTCGGCGAAACGATGGCAACGCTCGCAGGAGATGCGTTGCAGCCGGAAGCCTATCGCGTGCTTCTTTCGGCACCGTTGAGCGAGCACGCCCGTACTGAGGCGGCACTGGTGTTGGCAAATGCCAGCGGTGCGGACGGTATGGTGGCAGGGCAGGTGTTGGATTTGACCGATTGCTCGCAGGATGAACAGCAACTGCACTTGCTCCATTCTTTGAAAACGGGTGCGATGATCGTCGGTGCGGCAGAACTCGGCGCAGTTGCAGCGGAGAATGAGCCGATGCGCAAGATCGCGCGTGCTTACGCTTCTTCCCTCGGATTGGCATTTCAAATTCAGGACGATCTGCTCGATGTGATCGGGGACGAGAAGACATTCGGAAAACCGATCGGCTCGGATCGGAAAGAGGGCAAGACAACATTTGTTGATCTTTTCGGCATAGACGGTTGTCGGGAAAAAGTTACCGATTGTACCGCCGCGGCGATCGGCGCAATACGCGATGTCAGGGATAACGAATTTTTGATTACCTTTGCACAAAAATTAGCAAACAGAATTTATTGAATCTTTTTTCGGGGGAGATTGGTAGATTTCAAACGGGAGGGGCTTGCTCCTCCCGTTTTGGATGAGCGGAAACGCCGTAATATCATACGGGTGTAGGGGCGAACGGATTGCCACGGCAACTTTGTTGCCTCGCAATGACGCTCCTTATAACCCCCCTTGTCAAAGGGGGGACAGAAAAATCTTTGATTTTTCAGGGGGGATTCTTGTGCGATGACGCACGAGGATTTCGTAGGGGAGGGGCTTGCTCCTCCCGTGTGGGATGACCGGAAACACCGTTGTATCATACGGGCGTAGGGGCGAACTGCGTTCGCCCGTCGGGACGATGCGAAATTTTACGGGCGAACACAGTTCGCCCCTACGGGAGAACGGATTGCCACGTCAACTTCGTTGCCTCGCAATGACGACATATTTGCCATTTCTTCATTCTTCGTCATCGCGAGCGGAGCGTGGCGATCCGTATTTCGTCATAATGATGAAAGCAGGAGATTATAATAAAGAAATACCGTCATCATGTAGAAAATGCCATGAAAATATTGACAAACAAGAGATAGTATATTATACTATTCAAAGTATGAGTATTGTTGCAGATATTGTATTTGCAATTTTATCAAAATTGGGAGAAAGTTTTTGATTTTTTCACGGAAAGGTGTTGACAGGTTATGCCGCAGTGGGTACAATCCCTAAGCAAGCAAGCAAGCAAGCAAGCAAGCAAGCAAGCAAGCAAGCAAGGCGTAGTTATACCCTTTTTGCGAAAAAGTAATGCACAGGATCGGTGTTTCTGTTTTGAAGCATCCGCTCTGTGCTTTTTTACGCTTGACAGGCAGTGCCGGAAACGGATCATTGCTGAATGAAGAATGATAAATATAATGTAATTATTATATATTTGGAAAGGGTATTTTAGTCATGAGGAATTTAAAAAGGGTGCTTAAATCTGTTTTGGTGATGTTTGTCATGACCGCGTTGTTGGTGCCGATGACTTTTACGACACCGGCAAGTGCGTTGGCGTCCACCAGCTGGATCAAGTTGGGCGGCAGCACCGGCGGTCAGACCATCGGTACAAACGGACAGACGAAATACTATTACATTGATGCAAACACCACTTGCAGTAACACCAACAACGGCGGCAGCGGTTTGACCATTGCGGCAGGTGCAACGGTGTATATCTATATTCCGGCAAATGTTCTGCTGACCTGTATCGGTAAGGCGGGCAGCGGCACGACCGGTGGCGGCGCAGGTATATGGCTGCCCTCGAACTCCAAGCTTTACATCATTGGTAACGGCACGATCAAAGCCACCGGCGGTGCGGCGGCTGCGGGCAGCAACGGTGCTGCGGGTAGAACGGCACCGGGTACTTTTGGTACCGGACAGGAAGATAGACATGACTGTTTGTGGATTGCCAGCGGCGGCGGCGGTAATGGCGGTAACGGCGGCGGCGGCGCAGGTGCCGGTATCGGTACGCCCGGCGGTGCAGGCGGTGCAGGCGGCACAGGCGGTGTCGGTGCAGGTGAAAACGGTACCGGTTTTGCACGGTTTTTAATGCATGTATCATACAGTAGTAGCGGCTGGAATCAATGGGGGTATTACCAAGGTGCGGCAGGCACAGCCGGTTCGAACGGCAGTGCGGCGGCAGACATGGGAACACTGGGAATTCAGTCAACCATCACGCAGTCTATTGCCGGCGGCACAGCGAGCAGCACAGCGGGAACCTACGGCGGAACGGGCAATGTAAGGTGGACAGATGTTTTCTATTGGGAGGCTCCGAAGTGTCATTACCGTTGGATTGCTTATGGCGGTGCCGGCGGCGGCGGTCAGGCAGGCGGTCAGGCATATACGACCGGCGGACTGAATAATGAACCTACCAGCTATTTCGGCGGTGGCGGTACCGGTTATAAAAGCGGTACAGGCTCCACATCAAAAAATCCATTATATACCGATGTTCCTGCTGCAACCGGTGACGGAAATCTTATCCGTTACGGTGGCACGGGTGCCGGTGCGGGTACGGCAAAAGTAGCCGGCACGGCAACACTTGGAGCAAAAGTAACATATGACCCACAAAACGGTGCAAATAAATGGGATAACACTAATGTAACGGTTGGATTGGATATGCCGGCGGTAACAAAGCCGACCTATAACGGCTTTACCTTTGCCGGTTGGTACGATGACCCCGTTGGCGGCACGCAGTATTACAATGCGAACAATGCCAGCGTAAAGAAAATGATCAATTATGACATCACCCTTTACGCACATTGGACAACGAATAACAATATCAATGTTGCCAATCAGACACAGATTATTGAAGCCTTCAAGTGGGCACCGACAAACAACGCGTCGATCACCGTTAATATGTCGGGAAATATCACGGGTTTCTCCTCGACGATCGAAACGGTCGGCGGCTCAAACGTTATTTTGAATCTGAATGGTAAAACGCTTGACTTAAACAAGCACTGTATCAACGTACATTGTACATTCACCATAAAAGATAGCGCAACCGGCGGAACGATCACGAACGGTGCTAATGCTTACGGCGGCGCTATCTGTGCGATAGGCGGAACTGTTATTTTGGAGAGCGGCACCATTCAGAACTGCTCCGCAACAGCGAATAATGAGTACGGTGGCGGCGCTGTGTATCTGAACAACTGGGGTAATTTTACGATGAACGGCGGCACGATAAAGAATTGTACGGCTGTGCAGAACGCCGGAGCGGTTCGCGTCCGTAACGGCAGTGTATTTACCATGAACGGCGGCGTGATTGACGGCTGTAGTGCCTCATACGGCGGCGGTGTGATGATGGACATAGGAAGCAGCGTTTTCAATATGAACGGCGGCGTGATTCAGAACTGCACTGCTTCAACATGCGGCGGCGGTGTTTCTGCCGCTTGCACATTCAATATGTCCGGCGGTGTCATTTGGAACAACCGTGTAACAACCACTGCAAGCGGTCTGGGCAAGGGCGGCGGCGTTGCTGTGGGCGGCACCACTACCATGACCGGCGGCTACATCATTAACAATACGGTGAACCGCAATGTTGCATACGGCGGCGTGGGTGTCTACGGAAACTGCACATTCAATATGCAGGGCGGTATCATCTGGGGCAACAAGCATAACGGCGGAAATAGTGCCCCGTCGGGCGTCGGGATAGACAATAATGGACGCTACAACAAAACCGGCGGTCTTGTCGATCCTGCGATCGACCTCACGCTGGAAAACCCGCTGGCTCCCATCGTTCACATCACGATGAAAGACAATATTGACCTCACGAGCAGTGTTGTCATGAAGATGAAGCAGACGATCACGTTGGATTTGAACGGCAAAACGCTGACACAGACAAAAACCACTCATACTGATGTGCTTGATTTGGGCGGTCCTACGACATTGCATATTCAGGACTCTGTTGGAGGAGGAACCATAACACGAAGCGATGCCGCTACGACGGTTTGTGGTGTCTATCTCTATCATAATGACGCTGTGCTGTATCTGCATTCCGGGACCATTTCAAATATGAATAACCAGTACTGGGGCAGCGGCGTATCTGTTGCCAATGGCAAATTCTATATGGACGGCGGCACCATTTCTGGCTGCCGTGCAGGACAATACGGCGGCGGTGTCGGTTGTAAAGGTTATTTTGAAATGACCGGCGGCACGATTACGGGATGTTCGGCTGCACAGTACGGCGGCGGTGTATATTTCCCGTCAAATTGCACGTTTATCATGACCAACGGCACGATCTCCAACTGTACCGCTGGCTCAAGCGGCGGCGGTGTGGATTCCGACGGTATCTTCAATATGACCGGCGGCACCATTGAGGGTTGTACCTCCGGCACCTGCGGCGGCGGTGTTTATGTCCACAGCACCAGCACGTTCACGATGACGGACTCCATCATCAAGAACTGCACGGCCAAAACCTATGGCGGCGGTGTTTATGTTAAAGGAAACACCGGCAAATTCTATATGACAAGAAGCACAATTGAGGGCTGTAAAGCCTATTATGCTACCGGCGGCGGCGTGGATAACGATGCAATTTTTACCATGACCGACAGCACCATTAAAGATTGCTCCGTAGTCGGCTGCGGTGGCGGTATTTACAATTACAGCACCGGCACATTTACAATGAGTGGAAACAGTGCAATTAAGAATTGTTCGGCTATTTCTTATGATGCAACTTGGAACGGCAGAGGCGGCGCGATTTGTAATATCGGCACATTCAATATGGAAAACGGAGAAATCAGCGGCTGTACGACCGCCAATGAAACGCTTGCCGCAGGCGGCGTGGAGCAGAGCAGCGGCACGTTCAATATGAAGGACGGTATCCTCTGGGGCAACAAAAATTCCGTCACCGGCGAAAGAAACAGCCTTTATCAGACAGGCGGCACACTCAACAAGACCGGCGGATATATCGACCCGAAAACCGTGATTGCCTTAAATGCGAACGGCGGCACAGGCGGTACTGAGTCAGTGACTGTGTACTACGGCGACAGTGTAATGCCGACATTAGCGGCGTTGCCGACGAACATGGGTTCTTCTTTCAACGGTTATTACGATGCGGCAAACGGCGGTACAAAGTATTATAATGCCGACGGTAGCGGTGTAAGTGAAATGACCTTCTGGGATAAACTCGACGAAAATACCACCCTTTATGCACAATGGACGGTGAGCACCTATCCCGTCACGCTTAATAACGGTGAGGGAAGCGGTGAAACTTCCGTGACGGCGACTTACGGCGCCGCGGTGCCGAAGGTCACGCCTCCCACTTGGGATAAGCATGTGTTCCAAGGCTACTTCACGCAGCAGGGCGAAGCCTATTACGATGCAAACGGCGAAAGCGTAAAGGCTTGGGATCAGGATTCCGACAGCGTGACGCTCTACGCGCATTGGGCGGACAGCGCCAAGATCGAGGATCTGTCGCTCGAACTGGACGGCGACATCGGCATGCGTTTCCAC
>JAZUIU010000059.1:0-18502 GCA_045642405.1 Oscillospiraceae bacterium | reverse complement strand
GAAAATGAAAAATGAAAAATGAAAAATGAAAAACGGAAAACGGAGAATGGAAAATGGAAAACGGAGAATGAAAAACGGAAAATGGAAAATGATGGGAATAGTTTGCAAAGGGTGGGACAAGGTTGCACGAAAGCAAAAAAGTGCTTGATTTTCGGGGGTGCGGATTTGATACAATGGAAGCAGGAAGAACAACGGAAAGGAGAAAACCCTATGCCCAAACGCAAAACCGCATACTTCGCTTCGGCTTCGGCGCTTGCCGATGCCTGCAATGCCTACTTTGACCTTTGCGACCGATCCGATCTGCTGTACAGCGAAGCAGGTCTCGCGCTCTATCTCTCCCACCACAACGAAAACGGCACGCCCGTCACGCTCCAACGCCTGCGCGATTGGTACGACGGGGAGGAAAACCCGAAGTGGTGCGAGACGGTGCGCCTGGCGTATCTGCGCATCCAGGAGCAGATCGAGTGCGATCCGCGTTACCGCGGCAGCGGTATGGTCACGCGCAGTGTGTTCCTCAACAAGCAAACACGCCTGGGCAATTACAACGACAAGGGCGAAGCGGCAGAGACGAAAGTCAACATCATCTGCGGCAAAACCATGGACGAGAAGGATTTTTTGTAGGAGGTTTTATGGAATTTTTCTTTGCGATCATCGCGCTTGCGTGCCTTTGGCGCGCGATCCTCGACACCTGCCGCTTCCTCGGCGCAAAGCCCTCCGCGCCATTGGAAATCGAGGAAAAAGAGACGAAGGACAAGATCAACGAGGGCTTTGAAAACCTGATGTGCTACGGCTTGGAAGGAAGTGAGCGGATTGGATAAAAGCGTGGAGGCGGTCTTTCGCCGCGCCGTGATGCTTCTGGGCGAGGCGGACGAAAACGGCGATATGCAAAGCGCCGAAGACCTGCGCGTGCGTACGCTCGGCATCCTCAACTCCGTTTTGAGCGAGTGCTACCGCGCCGATCCCTCTTACGACGCCCGTGTCCCCATCGACGATCTCACCGATTTCGCCGATGCCGTGCCGCTGGACGACGCCATCGTGCGCGCGATGTCGTTCCGCCTTGCGGCGGAATGGTGCCGCGGCGAGGATTTGACGCTTTCGAGCAGTTTCCTCACCCAATACTACACCGCGCTCGCCGATGCGCGCCGCGGTCAGACCGCGGAATTCGAGCCGATCCGGGATGTGTATTGATCCCCTACCTTATAACGCCCCTTGTAAAAGGGGAGAGGGCCACGAAGTGGCGAGGGGATTCTTGCGGGATGACGCACAAAGGTGCGATAGGGGACGGGAATCCCTCCACCGCAAGCGGTCCCCCTCCCTTTGACAAGGGAGGTTGGTGGTTCTAACGCCCCTTGTAAAAGGGGAGCGAAGCGGGGGCACGGGGTTGGATGGTGTGCCGGTGGCACATCAGACCCGTGCCGTGACCGAGCCGCAGCGAGACGAGGGCCACGAAGTGGCGAGGGGATTCTTGTGCAATGACGCACGAGGGTGCGATAGGGGACGGGAATCCCTCCACCGCAAGCGGTCCCCCTCCCTTTAACAAGGGAGGTTGGTGGGCTCTTAACCCCCCTTGTCAAAGGGGGGGAAGATGTGAGCGGAGCGAGCATCAGGGGGGATTCTTGCGCGATGACGCACGAGGGTGCGATAGGGGACGGGAATCCCTCCACCGCAAGCGGTCCCCCTCCCTTTAACAAGGGAGGTTGGTGGTTCTAACGCACTTCCTTTACAAGGGAGGCTAAGAGGTAAGAACCTCATCCGTCATTCGCTTCGCGAATGCCACCTTCCCCTAAGGGGAAGGCTAAGAGGTAAATGGATGTGAAAGGAATTTTTTTATGGATATGGAAAATGTGCAAATGACACCGCAGGACCAAAGCGGTGATTTTTTGGAGGGATGGTGCGAAGAGCAGCCGAAAACCACGGATGCCTCTTGCGATACGGACGCGGAAACCGACGCGCAAAACCGTGACGATCCCTCGGAGACGGTCTGGAAACTCAAACACATGGGCGAAGAGCGCACGATGCGTTCGGGCGAAGTGACGGCGGAATTGCTGCAAAAAGGGCTCGATTACGACCGCGTGCGCGAAAAGTACGATGTTGCCAAACCACTCATCGAAACGCTCACCCATCTGGCAGAGCAGGAAGACACGACTCCGACGGAATATCTCCGCCGACTGCGCCGCGAGGATAAGAAAAACGGCGGCATGACCGAGAGCGAAGCCGAACGCGTGCTGTCGCTCGAAGACCGCGAGGCCGCCTTTGCGGCAAAGGAGTCCTCGGCGCAGGAATTGGAGCAGTTCCGCAAGGAACGGCAGGGCAAGATCCGCGACGATCTCGCGCAATTTGCCCGTGCCTTTCCCGATGTTTACGCCGCGATGGTGCAAAACCCCGACACCATCCCCAAAAGCGTGTGGCAGGCGGTGGAGCGAGAAAATCTGTCGCTTTGCGCCGCCTACGCGCGTTTTGCCGTAGGACGCCGCCACGAAACGGACAACGCCGCGCGCAGCGTGGGCAGTATGCATTCCGCCGGAAACGACACGACGGCGAAAGATGCGTTTGCCGCCGCGCTCGAACGAGGTTGATCCATTAAAAGACGGGGGATGCGGATCGCCGCGGCGCGATGCGCTTCGCGGTGACGAGGGGGACGGGAATCCCTCCGTCACTCGCTGCGCTCGTGCCACCTCCCTTTAACAAGGGAGGTTGGTGCGTAAACGCCCCTTGTAAAAGGGGAGAGGGCCACGAAGTGGCGAGGGGATTCTTGTGCGACGACGCACGAGGGTGCGATAGGGGAGGGGAATCCCTCCGTCAAAATCTTCGATTTTGCCACCTCCCTTTACAAGGGAGGCTAAGAGGTAAATGGATTGAGTATCAGAAAGGAATTATGATTATGTCTTTGGATTACAGTGTGAAATATCAAAACAGTATTGCGAGCCGTTTTAAGAAAGGCTCGCTGACCGATGCCGGTGCCGGTCAGGATTACTCCTTCACCGGTGCGCGCAGTGTCAAAATCTACGCGATGGACACCGCCGAATTGCAGGACTACGGCAGAGGCTCCAACCGCTTCGGCGCCGTTGCCGATGTGACCTACACCACGCAGGAGATGATCTGCTCGCAGGCGAAGTCCTTCACGCGCCATCTCGAAAAACTCGACAGCAGCGACATTTCCGTCGATTCTGCCGCCGGTGCGTTCCTGCGCGAGGAGATCGACCAGGTCATCAATCCCACCGTGGACAAGTACCGTCTGAAAAAGTGGGTGATGGGCGCCGCTACGCTCAAAAGCATGGCAAACGAGCCCACCAAGTCCACGATCGTCGGCGACATCATGAGCCTCAAAGGTGACATGGGCGACAACCTCGTCCCCGACACCAATCTCACGCTCTACATCGCCAATAAATACTACATCATGCTCAAACAGGCGGATGCCGTGGTCGATCTCAACGGCGGTCATTACGCCCAAAACGCCGTGGAAAAGGGCGTGGTCGGCACCTTTGACGGCATGAAGGTCGTGCCGGTGCCGTCCTCCTGGCTGCCCGGCGGCGTCTACTTCCTCATCAAGGCGAAGGGCAGCACCGAAGATCCCGTCAAACTCGCGCAGTATGATGTGATCGAGAAGTCCGTCGGCTACTCCGGCCCCGTGATCCAGGGTTTGGTGTACTACGACAGTTTCGTCATCGGCACGAAAAATGTCGGCATCGGCGTTGCCGGCTCTGCCTCCGCCGTTCTCGCCGCACCGACCATGTCGATTTCGAGCCATGCGGTCTCCATCACCGCCGTTTCCGGCGTGTCCTTCTACTATACCGTTGACGGCAGCGATCCGCGCTGGAGTCCCACCCGTGCGCTTTACGCCTCTGCCGTGACGCTCACGAGCGGTCAGACGATGCGCGCCGTCGGCGAAAAGGACGGCTGTGTCGGCATCGAGGGCACAAAGGCATACGAGTAAGCGAACGGACCGCCCCGGCGCGATGCGCCTCGCGGTGACGAGGGTGCGAGGGATGCGGATTGCCACGGCGCTGCGCGCCTCGCAATGACGAAACATTTGGACGGGATCGGCGGAAGAGGGGACGGGGGATGCGGAATCCCTCCACCGCAAGCGGTCCCCCTCCCTTTGACAAGGGAGGTTGGTGGTTCTAACGCACTCCCTTTACAAGGGAGGCTAAGAGGTAAGGGGATGTGATTTTATGGATGTGCGTTTGGGGGAACTCAATCCCAAACAAAAAGAATTCATGCGCGCACGGACGCGCTACATCGCCTACGGCGGTGCGCGCGGCGGCGGAAAGAGCCATGTGCTGCGCATCAAGGCGATCTGCGGTGCGCTGCATTATCCCGATCTGCGCATTCTGATCGTGCGCCGCGAGTATCCGGAACTGGAACAGGGTATGATCCTGCCGATGAAAAAGATGATCCCCGATGCGCTTGCCGTCTACAACGGCTCGATGCGTATGTTCACCTTTGCCAACGGCTCGATCATCAAATTCGGGCACTACGGCACGGGCGACGACACCGAGTACCAGGGGCAGGAATACGACTGGATCTTCATCGACGAGGCGACGCAATTCACCGAGATGCAATTTCTCACGCTCGGCGCGTGTCTGCGCGGCGCAACGCCCGTCGAGCGGCGCATCTATCTCACCTGCAACCCCGGCGGCATCGGGCACGCGTGGGTGAAGCGGCTTTTCATCGACCGCATCTACAACGAAACGGAAGACGCGAGCGAGTACACCTTCATCCAGGCGACGGTGGACGACAACCCCCACCTGCTCGCCGCGTCGCCGCACTACAAGCGGATGCTCGATGTTTTGCCCGAAAATCTGCGCCGCGCCTGGCGTGACGGGGACTGGAACGCGCTCTCGGGCGTGTTTTTCCCCGAATTTTCCGACAAAACCCACATCATCCGCCCCCTGCGCCGCATTCCGCGCCGCTGGCGCAAATTCCGCGCGATCGACTACGGACTCGACGGCTTCGCCTGCCTCTGGATCGCGATGGATGAGACGGGCAGAGCCTATGTCTACCGCGAGGTGCTGGAAAAAGACATGATCGTCTCCGAGGCGGCGCGGCTCATCGAGCGCCTGACGCCGCCGCGCGAGGAGATCCTCTGCACCTACGCGCCGGGCGATCTTTGGAGCCGGCAAAAGGACAGCGGACGCATGATGAGCGAGATCTTCGTACAAAACGGCGTACCGCTGGTGCGTGCGTCGAATGCGCGCTGTTCGGGCTGGATGGCGGTGAAGGAGTATTTGCGCCCGATGCGCGAGGGGGAACGCTACGGCGGTCTTCTGATCTGCTCGGACTGCCGCGCGGTCATCCGCTCACTGCGCGAGATCCAGCACGACGCGCAAAACCCGAACGACTGCGCCACCGAGCCGCACGGCATCACCCACAGTGCCGATGCCCTGCGCTATTTCTGCGTGATGGAGCGTCCGCAATGCGAGGAAGCGTGCGAAGAGGACACGCGCACCTATCTTTTATAGGAGAAGAGTTATGACACATCTGGATTTGCCTTTGGATCCTGCGCGTATCTGCGCGGAATATGACCGCGCGGTGGATTTTAACCGCGGGATCGGGCTTTACGACACGGTGGAGAAGAACGAGAACTTCTTCATCGGACGGCAATGGGAAGGCGTCAAAAGCAACGGTCTGCCCACGCCCGTTTTCAATTTTCTCAAGCGCGTGGTGATGTTTTCCGTCGCCAATATCGCCGCCGAGCGCATCAAACTCCACGCCTCGCCGCTCGACGCGGTCAGCGATGTCGCGCCGCGCACGCTCGATGCGTTTTCCTCCGTGGTCAACGAGCAGTTCGACGCGATCTGCGAGCAAAACGACTTCGGCGGCAAGGTGCGCGAATTCTGCCGCAATGCCGCGGTGGACGGCGACGGCTGTCTCTACGCCTATTGGGACGAAACGGCGATGCGCAGCGGCAATGTCAAAGGCGCGGTGCGCGTCGAAGTTTTGCCCAACACGCAGGTGATGTTCGGCAATCCCAACGAGCGCGATGTACAGCGTCAGCCGTATCTGCTGCTCGAGCGGCGCATGATGCTCCACGAAGCGAAGCGATACGCCAAAGCCCACGGCTTAAAGGATTTCGACCAAATCTGCGCCGACGGACGCACCGATTTCCATACCCGTCTCGATAGCCTCGGCGGCGAGAAGGTGACGGTGCTCACGCGCCTTTGGAAAGAGGACGGGCGCGTTTTCGCCTGCGAATGCACGCGCGATCGGATGCTCCGCGAGCCTTGGGATTTGGGCATTTCGCTCTATCCGCTCGTGTGGATGCCGTGGGACTATGTGAGCGACTGCTACCACGGTCAGGCGATGATCACGGGGCTGATCCCCAATCAGATCTTCGTCAACAAACTCTACGCGATGTCGATGATCTCGCTCATGACGCTCGCCTATCCCAAAGTGATCTACGACCGCACGCGCATCCGCGAGTGGACGAACCGCGTGGGTGCGGCGGTGGGCGTGAACGGCGCGGTGGAAGATGCGGCGAAGATCATCGATCCTGCCGCCATCTCGCCGCAGATCGCGCAGTTCATCTCGCTCGCCGTGAGCGATACGCAGAAATTCCTCGGCGCGAGCGATGCGGCGCTGGGCGATGTGCGCCCGGAGAACACCAGCGCGATCATCGCGCTCCAACGCGCCGCGACCACGCCGCTGGGCATCACGAAGCAAAATCTGCTCTCGTGCATCGAGCAGATGGGACGCATTTTCCTCGCCTTCATGGCGGAATATTACGGCACGCGAGCGGTCAAAGTCACCGCCGAAGACGGTTTGAGCGTCGCCGTGCCGTTTGACTTCGCGATGCTCGGCAAAGTGCCCTGTGCGCTCGATATCGACGCCGGCGCCGGCGCATATTGGAGCGAGATCGCCAATATGCAGACGCTCGACAACCTGCTCATGCAGGGCAAGATCCCCACGAGCGAATATCTGCGCCGCCTGCCCGACGGTCAGATCTCCGACCGCGAGGCACTCATCACCATCCTCGAGCGCGCCGAGCGCGGGGAGGGCGAAGGATGAGAAAAGACGGCAAAAGCATCCGCACCACCTATTACCGCTCGTTCCGCGGCGTGGATTTCGCCACCGATCCCACCGCCATCGCACCCGAACGCTCCGCTTCGGCGGTCAACATCTTCTCCGGACGCGACGGCTGCCCCGAAAAGCGCGACGGCTGGCGCACGGTCAAGACCTATCAGGGCGAGCGTATCAACGGCGTGTTTTTCGCGGAGTTCGGCGGCGTGACGCACCGTTTGGCGCATGTGGGGACGAACCTTTACCGCTGGTACGAAAATGAGGGCGAAAACCTCTACTCCCACGCGCTGGGCTATGCGAGCGTGGAGAGCGGCGTCTGCTATGCCGTCGGGGGTAATTGTTCCGCCGTGACCTTTGCCGAAAGCCTCGAAGGAGAGCGCGCAGCGGTCGCACTCGACGACGACAACGCCTTTTTTGCCGAAAAGGGCGGCTTCGTTTTCCTCTCGGGCAGCGATGACGAAACGGCTTTGCACACGCAAGGAAAACTCCTTTACAGCGACCTTGCCGACTGCAAAAGTACGGCGGTATATCTGCTCGATGCGCTCTATCTTTTTTGCGGCAACTGCCTTTTGCGCTATGCCGGCGGTGCGCTTGCCGAGGATGTCGCGCAGGATGCCTATGTGCCGACGGTCAGGATCGCTTCCTCGCCCGACGGCACGGGCGGCACGGTACACGAAAATGTCAATCTGCTCTCGGGCAAACAGCGCGTCGGTTTCCTTGCCGACGGGCACAGCACCGTGTTCCGTCTGCCCTACGATGCGGTCGAAAGCATCGACGCGGTCGAAATCAACGGGCAAAGCGGCTCGATCGGCCGCATTTATGTCACGATGCCGCAAAAGGAATTTTCCGCAAGCACTTACGACGAGTATTGCTTCACCTATTCCTCGCGCGAGACCGCGTGGGGCTACGAATACTGCGAACGCGCCATAGACGGCACGGTGCGTTCGCGTCGGAGTGTAAAACCGGAGAGTTGGAGCGCACCGCTGAATTTGCGCGAGTGGGATATCACGGTCCACGGGACGCTGCAAGACGGCGACAAGGTTTATTATAAAGGCGTCGTCCCCAATCCCAATGTGTCAAGAGGCTACTACATCGCATACGTGGGCTCGGAGAACACCTACACCGCCTATCCCGAAGAGGGGAAGATCGTGTTCAATCAGCCGCCGAGCGCACCGGACGAAGGCAGAGCGGACAATGTGTTCATCACCTTCACCCACGAGACGAAAGGCTCTTATGAGCGCGTGGCGCAGTGCAAAATTGCGATCGCGTGGGGCGTAAACGGTGCGAGCGACCGCATCGTTTGCTCGGGCAATCCGGAATATCCCAATCAGGTCTTCATCTCGGATTTCCAAAAGGGCAACTATTTCCCCGACCTCAACTACGCCGTACTCGGCACGAAAGAGAGCCGTGTGCGCGGATTTTTGCGCCGCGGAGAAAATCTCGCCATCTGCAAAGAGGAGTGCGGCGTGGAAAATACGCTCTATCTGCGCTCGGGCGAACTCGACGGTGACGGCAAGGCGATTTTCCGCGATTTTCCCGCCATCGCCGGTGTCGGCGCGGTGAGTGATTTCGGCACGGGGCACATCGGCACGGATACGCTGCTGCTCACCGCGCACGGCGTGATGGCGCTCACGACCGACAGTCTCACCAACGAGCGCAATATGCAAAACCGCTCGTTCCGCATGGATCCGCGCCTTTTGCGCGAAGATCTCGCTTCGGCGGTGTGCGCCAGCGCGAACGACTGCTTCTATATCTTCGTCGGCGGCAAAGTCTACGGGCTTGACGGCAGACAGCAAAAGTCCTATCCCGGCGGCAACACGCTTCTGGGGACGAATTTCCTCTACGAATGCTTCTATTGGGAAGGCGTTCCGGCGCGATGCGTCGCGGTCGACGGCGAGACGGTCTGGTTCGGCACGGAAACGGGGAAAATCTGCCGCTTCAACACCGACCGCGCCGGTGAGGATCGGTACAATGACGACGGCGCGGCGATCTGCGCGATCTGGGCGACGAAAGCGGACGATGACGGCGATCCCATGCGGTGGAAGGAACTGCTGCGCCACGGCAATGCCGTCACGCTCAAAGATTACACGCATACGGGCGCGAAAATCTATATCCGCACCGAGGAAAATGTCGTGCCGCTTCTGCTCAGAGACGGCAGAGGCGATCGCTTCGTGTGGGATGACATCGACTTTGCGCATTTTTGCTTTGACGGAAACGATGCGCCGCGCGATGTGCCGTGGAAAACCTATCTGCGCCCGTACCGCAGATTGCAGATCATCGTGAAAAATGACGCGGTCAACGAGGGATTCGGCGTGCTGGGCATCGTCAAGCACTTCGTCCTCGGCAGACCTGCGAGAAAGTGAGAAAATACCATGCAACATCGAAAAATCACCGATGCGGACATCGCGCAATACGGCATGACCGCACAGCCTGACCGCATGATCGGCTCGCCGGCGGAAAACAAGGCGGCATTCGACCGCCTCGTGCGCGACTGCGTGCGCGTGCAGTTCAACGCGCTTTCCGACGACCTTTCCGATCCTGCCTGCGCCGCCGCTCTCGGTGCGGCAAACGGTACGGTGCAGGAAGAATTGGACGAAAAGGCGGCAAATGCCGACCTTTCCGCTCATACGCAAAACAGGCAAAATCCCCACGGCGTGACCAAGGCGCAGGTGGGACTCTCCGCCGTTGCCAACGAGCGGCAGTATTCGGCGCAAAATCCGCCGCCGTATCCCATCCGCGCCGTCTCACTCGGCGAAACGCCGCTCGTGCCCGATGCAAACGGCAAAGTCACCGTGCCCGAAGCCCCCGATCCGCCCGTCGCATCCGTCTCCGTCGGCGGCGAGAGCGTGGCGCCGACAGGCGGCAATGTCGATATTCCGCTTGCCAATAAGGCGCGCCCCGGCGTTGTCAAGCCGTACAATAAGGGGATCGTTGTTGAGACGGACGGCGTGATCCGGACGGATTATGCAACGGAAGATAACATCAGAGTGCGGCATATCCCCGATGCCGGAAACCGCAAAAACTCGTTCAGACCGATCACGACCGCCAACCTCGACTGCGCGGTAAAAGCCGCGTTGTGCGACGACCAGGGCGATGCGTGGACGGCATCGGAAAAATCGGCGGCGCGTGCGCGTCTGGGGCTCACAGGCGACACGCTCACGCATCTGGGCGATATCGTCACCCGCGATAATGCCGATGAAATAGAATGGCTTGCGCCGCGGGCTTTGCGTACGCTCTGCCTGCGTATCAACGCACCGGCGTGCGACACGGCCTTTTATTTGAAGCTGATCACGGGGGATGGGGAAAAGCCGGACGGCGTTTGGTTTGAGGCGTGCGCAGAGAAAGCGAGCGTGATGACGGTCATTGCGGAATGTCGCTACGGCAGAATTTTCACGCAGGCGGCGCAGGAGGTTGGCGGACAAGCAAAAAATGCGCTTATTACGCCCGATCTTCTGGGAAAGATCTCCGCAGACGGCATCGTCGGCTTTGATTTCGGCTGTGACAGCGATGCACTGCCCGACGGCGTGGTGTTGACGGTCGACGGCATTGAGGTGGACGCATAATGGACGAAGAATCGCTGGTGCGTCTGACCGAACATGAAGGACGGCTCAAACGCCTCGAAGAGCGCACGAGAGCTTTGGAAAATCTGGCGACTTCCGTGGCGGTGCTCGCCGAGCAGATGAAAGGACTCAACGCCTCCGTCGGCAAACTCACACTCGATGTCTCCGCCCTTTGCGCCAAGCCTGCGAAACTGTGGGAAAGCGTGGTGGGCTTCGCCCTCTCCGCCCTCATCGGCGCGGCGGTCTCGGGACTGATGAAGTTTTAAGGCGGGGGAGACGGATTGCCACGGCGCTGCGCGCCTCGCAATGACGCTCCCTTGTAACCCCCTTGTAAAAGGGGGGAAGAAAAATCTTTGATTTTTCAGGGGGGATTCTTGTGCGATGACGCACGAGGGCGCGATAGGGAACGGGAATCCCTCCACCGCAAGCGGTCCACCTCCCTTTGACAAGGGAGGTTGGCGGTTCTAACGCCCCTTGTGAAAGGGGAGAGGGCCACGAAGTGGCGAGGGGATTCTTGCGGGATGATGCACAAGGGTGCGATAGGGGACGGGAATCCCTCCGTCATTCGCTTCGCGAAAATCCACCTCCCTTTAACAAGGGAGGTTAAGAGGAAAGGATGGTATATATGCAACTGCAAAACAAAACCTACGATGTACTCAAATGGCTGTGTCTGATCGCACTGCCGGCGGCGAGCGTCTTTTACACCGCGCTCGACGGCGTCTTTGCGCTCGGCGCAAGCCGACAGGTCACAACGCTGATCGCCGCCGTGCAGACATTTCTCGGCACGCTCATCGGCGTAAGCGCGAAAGGAGGCGAAACGGCTTGAACTATACCGTTTCTCTCGCCGACGGCAAAGGCGGCACCGCGCTCATTTCGCTCCCGGGCACTTTCCGCATCCGTCCGCATTTCGCCCTCTCCGAACTCGCCAACACCAAGACGAGCGAGAAGGTGCAGTTTTGCTACAATGCCGAGGTCGCCTCGTTCCTCGATATGATCGAGGAATTCCGCCGCTGGTTCAACCTGCCCATGACGGTCAACTCCTGCTTCCGCGCACCCAAATTCAACGCCTCCGTCGGCGGCGATGCGAAGTCGCTTCATTTGCAGGCGCGTGCGCTGGATTGGGGCATCCGCGGACACACGGAGCAGCAGCGCAAAAATGTCACCGAGAAGTGGCGCGAACTCTGCCTCAAATACGGCAAAGTGGGCGGCATCAACTACTACGACTGGGGCTATCATCTCGATGACCACGAAGATTACTTCTCGCACCATACATTCCAGGTGCGTGATTACCGATGAAAGGAACAGCCTATGTCCTATGATATTACGACCAAATTGGGCAGTGAACTGCTGCGCAAGTTGGGAACGAATGCCGGCGCGAGCGTGACGGCGACCGACGGGAGCGTCTGGACGCGTCAGGCGGACGGCTCGGTGGTCGCACGCGGCATCAGCGGCGACACGGCGGTGGTGCGCGACCTTTACAAAGGCTCTGCCGCCGCGGCAAACGATGCGATCGCAGATGCGGCGGCGCGCAACAAAGCGCGCACGAAAGAACTCGAAAAACTATACAAAGACGGCACGGACAAGATGGCGTCGTATCTCGCCGAAGCCGCACAGGTGGCGGCGCAAAATCAGATCGCGCAGTACAACGCGCAAAAAGAGAGCGTGCAGTCACAGTACGAAAAAATGCTCCGTCAACTCTACATCGAGCGCGAGCAAAGCGAGCAAAATCTCGCGCAGCTGCTCGCCTCTGCCGGACTTTCCGGCGGCGCGTCCGAAAGCACGCAACTGGGGCTTGACACGGCGTATATGAACGCGTTGCAGGACGGGGCGAATGAGCGCGATGCGGCACTGCGCGAACTTGACCGCGCGATCGCTTCGGCGCGCTACGATGCGCAGATGCGCGCGATGGAAGCCTACGCCGATGCGCAAAAGACGCGTTTGAGCGGCTATGCAAGCGCGATCAAAGCGGCGATCGCCGAGGAAAATGCCGCGCGCGACGCCGTATTCAAACAGGCGGACAGCGTGCGCGATTACGCGCTGGGTTTGGCGCAAAAGATCCTCGCCTCCGGCGGCACGCCGAGCGAAGATCTGCTGCGTGCGGCGCAGTTGAGCGATGCCGATGCCGCGGCACTTTATGTCGCACCCGAAGTCGAGGAGGAAAAACCCTTGCTCACGCTCGCCCAGGCGATCTCCGCCATCCAGAACGGCACGGTGAGCGAGGCGGTGCAAAACGCCTACGATTACTACATGGGCGAGGGGGCATACGACCGTTTCGCCTCGACCGTCGCGGCGCAGAAAAAGACCGCCGCGAGCAAAAAATCGTCAAGCGGCGGCAGTACGGCGAAATCGAAAGAGGAAAAGGCGGCGGAGCGAGCGGCGAAAAAGCAGGCAGACCTCGAAGATGTCCGCTTTACCTACGATGCGCGCACGGGCGAATATACACTCAACGGGCGCGTATTCAAAACGCGCGGCGAATTCGTCTTCGCCCTGCGGCAAAAGAAACTGACCACGGCGCAAAAAGACTTTCTCGACGATCAGTGCAAGGCATACCGGATGCCCAAGATCAAGTTTGTCGATGAGGACGAAGAAGAGTAGACAAACGCCGCTCGCGGTGGTATAATATAGGTATTACCGCGAGAAAAGAGGCATAGTATGCAAGAGAAGAAACGCTATATCGGCTACCTCTGTCCGCACTGCCGCAAGGCAGTTGCGGCAGAGCGTACCGCCTTTTCGCTTTCCGCTTCGGGCGCCGTCATTTCCTGCGATTGCGGCGCGTCCGATCTGACGGTCGAGACGGGGGAGGATCGCTTGCGCATCAGCGTCCCGTGCGGCATCTGCGGTTCGACGCACACTGCCGAGGCGACGCTTTCCGCCGTACTTGACGGCAACGGTGTGGGTTTTGCCTGCCCCGAAACCAAACAACTTTCCTGCTTCATCGGCGACGAGACCGCCGTGGAGCGTGCGATGGACGAATTGCGCGTCAGCGCGCAAAGAACGCAGGAAGAGGGCGAAACTTTCGCCGACAGCGTCATTATGTACGAGGTGCTTTCCGAACTCAAAGAGATCGCCGCACGGGAACACGGCATCTCCTGCACCTGCGGCAGTGAGCGGTACAAAATGCAGATCGGGCAGAGTTACATCGACCTTGAATGCCTTGACTGCGGCGCAAAATTCCGTATTCCGGCGGCAACGGACGAAGACCTCGATGCCCTTTGCTGCCACATGAAATTGCAGATCAAAGGCAGGGGAGAGAAATGATCACACTTTTGACGCGTCTTTTCATCCGCGATGCGCAAAATACCGCGTCGCCCGCGGTGCGCCGTGCGTACGGCGTGCTTTGCGGCGCGGTGGGCATCTTTTTCAACGCGGTGCTGTTCGCCTGCAAATTCTTTGTCGGCTTGCTCACGCATTCCATCGCCATCACCGCCGATGCGTTCAATAACCTCGGCGATGCCCTCGCGTCGTTCGTCACGCTCATCGGCTTTCGCCTCTCCGGGCAAAAGCCCGACCGCGAGCATCCGTTCGGCCACGGCAGAATGGAGTATCTCGCCGGACTGATCGTCTCCATGCTCATTTTGCTCACGGGCGTGGAACTGCTCACCTCTTCTTTCGAGCGCATTTTGCATCCGGACGCGACGGTGTGGAGCGTGTGGAGCGTTGCGATCCTCGTCATATCCATCGCCGTCAAGGGCTATATGTACGCTTACAACCGCGCGGTGGGCAAAAAGATCGGCTCGGCGGCGATGACCGCTTCGGCGAAGGACAGCATTTCCGATTGCGCTTCCACGCTGGCGGTCTTGCTTTGCACGCTTTTGGCGAAGTTTACTCCGTGGCATCCGGACGGGATCTGCGGCCTTGCGGTCTCGTGCTTTATCCTCTATTCCGGCTTCACCGCCGCAAGAGATACGATCTCGCCCCTTTTGGGTGAGCCGCCGAGCGAGGAATTCGTCCGCCGCATCGCCGATATCGTGGAGGCTTCGCCCGTGGTGGTCGGCATCCACGATCTGATCGTGCATGACTACGGACCGGGCAGACGCATGATCTCGCTGCACGCCGAAGTCCCTGCCGACGGCGATATTCTGGCGGTCCACGATGCGATCGACAATGTCGAGCAGGAATTGCGCACCACGCTCGGGTGCGATGCGACCATCCACATGGACCCCATCGTCACGGATGACGCCGTGACGAACGAGATGCACCAAAAAGTTGCGGCGCTGATGAAAACGATCCACGAGCGTATCACCATCCACGATTTCCGCATGGTGCAGGGACCGACGCATACGAATGTCATCTTCGATGCCGTCTTGCCGTACGATTGCCGATTGACGGAAGAGCAGGCGAGGGAGAAGATCGGCGAAACGGTGAAATCGCTTGATGCGCGCTGCCGCACCGTCGTGCATATTGATCGCGAATATTGATAAAAAAAGGACGATGCCCCGCATCGTCCTTTTTTTATCCACTACCTTATAACCTCCCTTGTTAAAGGGAGGTGGCAAAATCGAAGATTTTGACGGAGGGATTCTTTCCTCTTTGCCTCCCTTGTTAAGGGAGGTGGTTTTCGCGAAGCGAAAAGACGGAGGGATTTTCTACCTCTCCCTCTCGCCCAATCCCACCGCCGTTAATCCCCCCTGAAAAATCAAAGATTTTTCTTTCCCCCTTTGCAAGGGGGGCATTTTTACCTCTTTGCCTCCCTTGTTAAAGGGAGGTGGGTTATAAAGGAGCGTCATTGCGAGGCGGCTTTGCCGCCGTGGCAATCCGCATCTCCCGACCTGCCAACCCCCTTTGACTATGGTATCTCAGTTCCTGTGAATATAATCCACGAAGAATTTTTTCAAATCCTCTGCGGCGCGGCTGAGGTGGCGGCGCGCATTCCAAAAAATCGCGATGGTGCGCGTCGTGTTGTCGTCCGCAATGGGGATGTATGTCACATTGTCGCCGAGGACGCGCTGCTGGTAACTGACCTGCGTGGTGATGGCGACGCCGAAGCCCGCCTCGACCAACTGACCGCGCATCACATTGGCACACACAATGGAAGTTTGATACTTTACACCGGCTTTTTTGAGCATATCGTCGCAAAAACGGCGGAAACCCGTACTTTTCGGCAAACTGATGAGGGACTCATTGCGCAGCTGCGCCAGATGCACCGCCTTTTCTCCGGCGAGCGGATGATCTTTCGGCACGCAAAGGTAGAGCGACTCCTCGCGCAGCACCTCGTAATCGAGCCCGTCCGTGGAAAAATCGCCGATGCCGGCGATGGCGAAATCCACCTCGCGATCGAGCAGTATGGTGCGGAAATTGTCGTTGGGGCAATCCACCTGATTGATCGTGTAATCGCTGTATTGGCGGTGGAAATCGCGCACGAACGATGTCCACACGCTTGCATTTTCCAGCGCAAGCGAAACGCGCGTTTGCGCATTGCCCTTGAATTCGTCCACGATCGCCTGCGCATTTTGCAGTGCGGTGAGAGCCTCGTTCGCGTAGCGGTAATATTCGCGCCCGAGTGCATTGAGCGAGATCGAACGCCCCACGCGGTCAAAAAGTTGTACGCCGAGTTGATGTTCCATATTGATGATCGTGTTGCTCAGCGTGCTTTGCGAGACGAAAAGGGCTTCCGCCGTCTTGGTCAGTTGCTCCGTGCGCGCCAATTCGCAAAAGTATTTGAGTTGTTGTAATGTGACCATAGAAACTCCTCCGATCATTTGCGTTTTTTCTACTTTTCTCAATTATACATTTATTTCGATGAAAGTCAAGTTAATAATTTCACAAAGTAGCCGAAATAAAAAAATAATGCTCCGAAACAAAAAGTGAAAAAAAGACTTGACAAATGTGCGGCAAAGGGCTTATACTAACGGAGCGGTCATTCGCAAGGGAAATTATGCGGGTGTGCTGGAATTGGCAGACAGGCTAGCTTGAGGTGCTAGTGTTCGATTGGACGTGCGGGTTCAAGTCCCGCCATCCGCACCATTTTTCCGACCGCGATCTATGCGCGAGTGGTGGAATTGGCAGACTCGCTAGATTCAGGTTCTAGTGTGCATTACGCACGTGCGGGTTCAAGTCCCGCCTCGCGCACCACACTTTGTGAAAAACGATCCGAGGTACTTGTTACCTCGGATTTTTCTATACCTGCTACCTTATAGCCTCCCTTGTTAAAGGGAGGACAGAAAAATCTTTGATTTTTCAGGGGGGATTCTTGTACGATGACGCACGATGGTGCGATAGGGGACGGGAATCCCTCCACCGCAAGCGGTCCCCCTCCCTTTGACAAGGGAGGTTGGTGCGCTTATAACGCCCCTTGTAAAAGGGGAGAGGGCCACGAAGTGGCGAGGGGATTCTTGCGCGATGACACACAAAGGTGCGATAGGGGACGGGAATCCCTCCGTCTTTTCGCTTCGCTCCCTTTGACAAGGGAGGTTGGTGCGCAGCACCGTGGCAATCCGCATCCCCCGTCCTCACATTCATTCTCGTAAATGCTTCATTTTAATTTTGAATTGCTTAAATCCCGAAAAAGTTTATAATGAGGGCAGAATGACAAAAAAGGAGAGAGCAAACAATGAAAGGTGCATTAAGCGACATTAAAGTATTGGATCTCACGCGCGTTCTGAGCGGTCCGTATTGCTCGATGTGGTTGGGCGATCTGGGCGCGGACATCATCAAGATCGAGATGCCCGGCAAGGGAGACGATGCGCGTTATACGCCCATCCATGTCAACGGCAACAGCACATTTTTTGCCGCCATCAACCGCAACAAGCGCAGTATCACGCTCAATCTCAAAGCGCCCGAGGGCAAAGAGATTTTTCTGGAAATGGTCAAGCAGGCGGATGTGGTGCTTTCCAACTACCGCCCCGGCGTGATGGAAAAACTCGGCTTGGGCTACGATGTGCTCAAAGCGATCAACAAACGCATCGTCTACGCGACCATTTCCGGCTTCGGTCAAAAGGGCAAATACGCCGACCGTCCGGCGTATGACATCGTCGCGCAGGGGATGAGCGGCATCATGGCACTCAACGGGCCGAGCGGCGGCGATCCCACCCGTGTGGGCGCATCCATCGCCGATGTCACCGCAGGCATCAATGCGGTCGTCGGCATTCTGGCGGCATTGCACGCGCGCGAACTGACGGGCGAGGGGCAATGCGTGGATATTGCCATGGTCGATACCGTCATGGCGCTGATGCCGTCGGAAAATATGCGCTATTTCGTCACGGGCAACACCTTGCCGCGCCTGGGCAACCGCTATCTCGGCAATGCGCCCTACGGTGCGTTTCGCGCGAAGGACACGAGTTTCATCATCGCCTGCGGCAGTGATAAACTCTTCGCCAAATTCTGTGCGGATGTATTGAAAAAGCCCGAACTTGCCGAGGATGAGCGTTTTAGCATCATGGCGAAGCGTTCGGACAACTATGAGCAGATCAAAGAGATCGTGGAGTCGTGGGCAGGGCAGTACACCGCGAGCGAAGTGGTGGATATTTTGCTGGATGCCGGCATTCCGGCAGGACCGATCTTCACGATGGACGATATTGCCGCGGACGAGCATCTGGTCGGCGAGCGCGAGATGCTCGTGAAGATGGAACAACCCGGCATCGGGGAACTGACCGTGACGAACAACCCCGTCAAACTCTCCGACACCAAAACGGAGATCCGCCGCCGTGCGCCGCTGCTCGCCGAGCACAACGAAGAAGTCTACGGCGAATGGCTGCACTACGATGCCGACCGCCTCGCACAGCTCAAAGAAAAAGGCATTATTTAATCCGTTACCTCTTAGCCTTCCCCTTTGACAAGGGGGGTTATAAGGAGCGCACCAACCTCCCTTGTTAAAGGTAGCGAAGCGGCGGCACGGTGTTGAATGATGTGCCGGTGGCACATCAGACCCGTGCCGTGACCGAGCCGCAGGGAGACGGGGAACCGCCTGCGGTGGGGGGGGTCCC
>JAZUIU010000058.1:0-35714 GCA_045642405.1 Oscillospiraceae bacterium | reverse complement strand
CTTTCCGTTTTTATGTTCTTCGGATGCAAAGCGGCAACAAAAGGTATTTTGAACCTTACAAAGAAACTTGCGATACGGATCAAAAACTGCTTTATAATAAAGGAGGAAGCGTAATGAGTAAGAGAGCGAAAATATGGCTTATTACAGCGGCTTCTCTGGTGGCGATCGGAGCGATACTGTTTGCCTCCGTCATGACGGCGTATCATTGGGATTTTTCCCGTCTGGGTACTGAACGCTTTGAAACGAATACCCATGAAATAAGCGAAGAATTCAGCGGCATAAAAATGAACACGGATACCGCGGATATTCTCTTTGCCGCATCAAGTGACAATACGTGCAGAGTGGTTTGCTATGAAAAGGAAAACGTGAAACATTCCGCGAGTGTTCAGGACGGCGCGCTGACTATAAGTGTCGTGGATGACAGAGCGTGGTATGAGCATATCGGTTTCAGTTTTCACTCGCCCACGGTAACGATTTATCTTCCCAAAACCGAATATGAATCACTCGTTATTGAAGAAAGCACCGGAGATATCACACTCCCCAAAGACTTTACCTTTGGAAGAATGGATTTGAGTGTCAGCACAGGTCATGTCGATTGTCTCGCCTCTTCCCTGGGATTGATGCGTATCAAAACCAGTACAGGCGATATTCGTTTGCAGAACTTATCGGCGGGAGAGCTTGACTTGACTGTATCGACCGGGCACGTGAGCGTTCAGTCCGTTGTCTGTGAGGGCAACGTGGAAGTGTCGGTGAGCACCGGGAAAACCGAACTTAAGGATATTTCCTGCAAGAGTATCCATTCAGAAGGTAGCACCGGGAACATCACGCTAAAAAATGTCGTCACGGAAGGAACGATCGCGATTGAGCGCAGCACGGGTGACGTGCGGTTTGAAGGATGTGATGCCGACGAATTGGAAATCAGTACCGATACAGGCGATGTGACCGGATCTCTCTTGTCCTCCAAAGTTTTTATTGCTCATAGCGATACCGGCAGGATCGACGTGCCGGAAACGACTTCCGGCGGCAAATGCAAAATCACCACGGATACGGGTGACATTCGGATTACAATAAACTGATTGAAAAAACATACATTTTATGCTACAATATAAAAACCGTTAGATGCTATTCTCCTATCATCTTAAAAGAAAGCGCCTCATTTGACACTATTCTAAACTTGGTGATAGCCATACGGTGATAGCAAAATGATAGCAGAAGTTAGGATACCCTATGTATATAGGATAATCTGAAACAATGCGAGTCAAATCGAACTACATTTCCTAAACAAAGTCGTTTAAGGTCGACTTTGTGTTTGCGAGTGGGAGTGATTTTCGCAAGCGAAAATCAACTATAAGTTCATAACTATTAGTTATTAGTTTGTGAGTGTTTAGCAATGGCAGACAGTATTCTTGCTGTCTGCCATTGTTTTGCGGATGAACGCAGTACGGGAAACGGCAGCGGAGATCGTCAATCATGATCTGATCTACGCATAACAAGCGCACGGCGGTGGGGAAAATCCCTGCCGCCGTTTTTTGCAAAAATTTCATAACTCCTCTTGACAAATGCGGTTTATTCAAGTAAACTACATTTGAGGTTTATCTGGATAAACCCGCGAAAAGAGGAGGCAAAATATGATGGATTTTGAACTTGGCGCTGTGCAGGAGCGGTTTGCTGACATCGTGTGGGCGAATGAGCCGCTTGGCTCCGGAGAACTTGTAAAGATCTGTGAGAAAGAATTGAACTGGAAAAAGCCTACAACATATACGGTTCTTCGCAAGCTCTGCGAAAAAGGGCTTCTGAAAAACGAAAACGGGACCGTATGCTCCCTTGTATCCCGCAAAGAGTTCTACTCTGCCAAAAGTACGCAGATCGTTGAGGCGTCCTTTGAGGGTTCTCTTCCGGCGTTTATTGCATCCTTTGTCGCACGCAAAAATCTGACCGCAAAAGAAGCAGACGAAATTCAAAAGATGATTGACACTTTCAAGAAAGGGGAATAAGTATGGGCGTTGTATTCTTAAAAGTCATAAATATGAGCATTGCCGCATCGTGGCTGATTTTGGCGGTCATTCTCGTACGGCTCTTTTTGAAAAAAGCCCCTAAATGGATTTCTTGCGTTCTTTGGGCATTGGTCGCAGTTCGTTTCGTATGTCCGTTTTCTCCGGAAAGTGCACTGAGTCTGATCCCGAGCAGCGAAACGATCCCAAGCAATATCGAAATGATGCAAAACCCCTCTGTCGATTTCGGGATTACGCTTATCAATAAAACGATAAACCCGGTAATTGCACATCGTTTTACTCCTGATCCGACGACAAGCGCAAATCCGTTGCAGATCGTTGTGCCTGTTTTGTCCGTCGTATGGATCGCAGGTATGACGGCAATGCTTTTATATGCGCTCATCAGTTATATCAGATTAAAAAAGCGTGTCGGAGCGTCCGCCCCGATAAGAGATAATATTTTTGCTTGCGACGAAGTGAACTCCCCCTTTATTCTCGGTATCGTCAATCCTTTGATTTATATTCCCTCTTCAATGACCGAGCCGACACTTGACTATGTGATCACCCACGAAACGGCACATATCCGGCGGCGCGATCATTGGTGGAAGCCTTTCGGATTTCTCCTTTTGGCGGTATATTGGTTCAATCCGCTTTGCTGGCTTGCGTATATTCTGTTTTGTCGTGACATTGAAATGGCTTGTGATGAAAAGGTCATTCGGGGACTCGGCAGCAACAATAAAGCCGAATATTCTCAAGCACTTCTGGATTGCAGTTTTCCGCGCAGAAGGATCGTTGCCTGTCCGCTCGCCTTTGGCGAAGTCGGCGTAAAAGAAAGGGTAAAATCTGTGCTGAACTATAAAAAGCCGTCTTTTTGGATCATCACCGTTGCTTTGGCGGCTTGCGTTGCGGTTGGCATTTGTTTTGGAACAAATCCGACGGATACGGTTCTGACAAAATGGAATATTGATGAAGTTAATATGAATAAGACACTGGACGATGTTCACTCTTTTTCGGTCCGGTATCGGAATAACGAAGTTGCTTGCAATGATACTGAGACAAGCCGTTTTCTTGCCACAATGGACAAAATAAAGATCGGACGCATTCCTATTTCAAAGAGCAGAGACGAAAACCGAAGCGCGGTCTTTACCGTAACAATCAACAAATCCCTGAAACTGCACTTCAATGAGAAACTCAATGAATTGTGGGTGGATAACGGCGTGAAGCCGTCTTATACCTATAAAATTACCAATCCTTCAACGGCAGAGGAACTTTTAATTGATTTTAACTTTACAACAGGCGAACTTAACGGTCCCGGCGGTGTCATCGTAAATATCCGAACAGATGTCTGTGCGCTATACCTTGAAGTATTAGAAGATTTATGGAATGTTGATCCGGGCTTAAATGACGGAATATCTCAGATCGGCATGGATCTTTCCGAACTTTCCCACTTGAATGAAGCGGAAAAAGATACTGTTATACGCGAATTTGCAGCAAAGCACGATCTTCCGTATCTCGTAGGGACATGGGAAGAACTCTGTGAACAGGGTTATATTGATAAGGATAACCTTTATTGGGAAGATGGGTTGTTCTTCTCCATAAAGACAAATGAAGACGCTGTATGGAATCTTCCTGCCATAAAAGAAGGTGATTCCGTTCCGGAACTCACGGCGTTTGATGCACAAAAATGGCGCAGCGGGTCAGGCGCGTATTTCTTCGGTCAGTGTACTGCACAAAAAAATGCCGACGGAAAATGGTCGTATACCGTGGGACAGGAAGCCATTTCATAATCATGTGTTGCGGCAAGTATGATGATCAGGCGGCAGGGAAAATCCCTGCCGTCGTTTTATCTCCATGCTATTGACTTTTTACGATAAAATGAGTATAATCTGACATAAGGGAATGAAGTTCTCCCGAGGGAAACCTGAAATGCTTATCAAAGCTGATGACTTCTGCCATTACTTTACGCAGAAGCATCGGCTTTTCGCGTTTTTTAGGAGGATCGCTATGCTGACTTCGCTTGCTCTCATTTTTCTCATTGGGCTTGCTACGGCTTTTATATGTCGAAAAATCAAACTTCCGCGCATCATCGGTATGCTTGTAACAGGCATCGTACTCGGACCTTATGTGCTGGATTTTCTTGATCCGAAAATTCTCGGAATTTCGTCGGAACTGCGGCAGATTGCTCTCATCATTATCCTGATAAAAGCCGGACTCTCTCTTAGCATTTCCGATCTGAAAAAAGTCGGCAGACCGGCGGTGCTGATGTCATTTCTTCCGGCGTTGTTCGAAATCGGTGCTTTTGTTCTCTTTGCGCCGCTGCTGCTTCATGCCACCGTCCTGGAATCCGCTATTATGGGGGCTGTAGTCGGTGCCGTGTCTCCCGCAGTCGTTGTGCCCCGAATGGTAAACCTTATGGAGGCAGGATACGGCACGAACAAACAGATCCCGCAACTCATACTTGCAGGCGCATCGCTTGATGATGTTTTCGTGATTGTACTGTTTTCCACTTTTGTCAGCATGGCGCAAGGCGGCGCGGCAAAGTTAATGGATTTTGTCAACATCCCTGTTTCCATTCTTCTCGGCATCCTTTTCGGTGCGGCATTCGGGTTTGTTCTTTCGTGGCTTTTTGAATTTATGCACAAGCGCGGTGATTCCGTCCGCCAAAGTCTTAAAGTCATCATTACGCTCGGCACCTCATTTTTACTGATGGCGATCGAAATGTGGCTCGACGGTATTATTCCCGTTTCGGGACTTCTCGCCGTGATGAGTATGGCGTGTGTCATTCAACTGCGGATGTGTATCGCCGTTTCGGAAGGTCTTTCCGAAAAATTCGGTCGGTTGTGGCTCGCCGCGGAGGTAATTTTATTTGTGCTCGTCGGAGCGGCGGTCGACATCAGGTATACTCTTAACGCAGGCGCAATGGCACTTGTGATGATTTTGATTGCTCTGGCGTTTCGCTCCCTCGGTGTACTCATTTGCCTGATCGGAACAAAACTGAATGCCAAAGAAAAACTGTACTGTGTCATCGCCTATCTTCCAAAAGCCACCGTACAGGCGGCGATTGGCTCTGTACCGTTGTCGCTCGGGCTTTCGTGCGGCAATATCGTTTTGTCGGTTGCCGTGTTGTCCATTCTTGTTACCGCTCCGCTCGGCGCGATCGGGATGGATCTGAGTTACCGAAAACTTCTTTTCAAAAAAAGCAATCCCTGATCTGCGCATAGAAAATCGGCGGCATGGATTGCTTTTTCCCGTTCTTTTTGCTATAATAAAATCAAGAGCGTGATCTGAAAGGAGATTTTGCGATGAAACGATTTTGGTTTTTTACCGTTTTGCTTGTTGCCGCGCTATGTGTTTGTGCTTATGCGAAATCAGGCGATGTCGCCGGAAAATATTACAGCACGGACATTGAAACGACACTCAACGGCGAAGCGATCGACGCGATCAACATCGGCGGTCAGACGCTGATCTCCGCCGAGAATATGAGCCATTACGGTTTTTGGGTTGCTTGGAGCGAAGAAACCCGTACGCTCAACATTTTAGAAAACAAGACCGAAACGCAAACGGTGGAGCCGATCGGTCCTCTTTCCTCCGTCTGTGTCGTTCCCGGGACACCGATCGGGACCTATTTTGAAACGGACATCCGCACTTTTTTGGATCAAGCGCCCATCACGGCGTATAATACCGGCGGCAAAACCTATATTCACGCGGAAGCGATGCGCTCTTTCGGCTATGATGTGATTTGGGACGAGGAAGCGAGAACGCTTGCGATCACAAGTCCGTACTTCGGCGGCTACTGCTTTGATCTTCCCTTATCCCGTGCCGCAGTCAAAGGAGAAAACGATCCCGTCGCGCAGGGGAATGCCTCTGTTTCCTACATCAAAGATGCCGTTACCTGTCAAGGTGAAGCGGATTATTTTGATCTGACCTTGCGTGGCAACGGAAAGTCCTACTGTTTTGATATGGTCTTCTACCAATACCAAGCGTTGTTCCGCTCGTCCGACCTCATCGACAACCTGAAAAAACTGTGCAGCGGAGAGAAAAATCTGAATGTCGGCATCGTGATCAACGGACAAGTCGCGGAAGAGATCCGCGTCACGGCAGGTCAGGGCAACGGGCATTACGATTTCTATTTTGAGGTAAGCGGTTTGCCGAAGTGGAAGTTGGACGAGATCGAAGAAATCTCCTTTACCGTCGCGGAACCTTTCAAAATTGCATACCGTTCCGATATGGGTTATACGGATGCGATCGCAAAGTTCAATGACGGCAAAGATTTTAAAACCCTGCACAGCATCGACACTGCGGATTATACCTTTATCATCGCGCAGGATCTGCATTCGACCGATCCGAACGCTTTGCAATATGTCTCCGTTGCCAAAAGAGGCGGCTTTGTGGTGTTATTCGAACATCTCTGCAATTATGAAGAAACGCAACTCAAAGCAAACGGAAACACCGTTTGCGTCACCGTCTATCCTTTCGCCGGACCGCACGGAGCGATACGATGCACGACCGAGTACGATCTTGACCTCTTTCGATATTGATATAAAAAGGCTGGGCATTTGCACAGCCTTTTTATATCAGTTCGGATCGGGATCACCTGGCAGAGAGTAAAGATAACGGTAGAGCGGCAACAGTTCCTCAAAGCCCGACACCAATTCATCCGCCAACTGCGGCGTAAAGAAAATGCCCTCACAGTTATCCGCATAGTCCAGTGAAATATGCTTGCGGTTATAGATCGGATTGAGCAGCGTACCCACATCGCCTTTGGGACGCTTATAGGTTTCGCCGTGGAGCGTAAAGCGCGACTTATTTAGTTTGCGCATGATTTTTTCGAGCGGTTTCGGATCCTGCTCAATGCGCCTGCGCAGTTTCGCCGCCGTGACCGCCTCCATATCCCAATAGCCGCATCCGTAGGAAAAGCCGTTGGGCGCAACTTCAAAATAAAGGCAGACCGTATGCTCCAACTGATCCTGCGGATGATGGAGCGTAAACCATAGGTGATCCTTATACGGACCTCTCCCGTGCAGGCGACGCGCATCCCGATAGATGCGGCAAACGTGGGTTATGAGTTTCAAGTCGGGATGCCTTTTGTTCATCTGGTCCAGCACCGCGACGGAAAGTTCCTTCATCGGCGCATTGAGCGCGGAAAGATACATATTTTTATGTTCCAAAAACCAGTTCCGCTCATTGTTGAGCGCAATGCCCCATAAAAAATCGACGGCATCTTTGGTAAATCCCGTAAACATCTTCGTCCTCCCCGATCTATTCAAAAAGGCATCCCATCCGGGATGCCTTTTTGCAATGCAAGTATCAATTACTTGTGGTCAACAGAGTACATGTGCTCGATGAGTTCGAGGACCTTGTTGGAGTAACCGATTTCGTTATCGTACCAGGAAACGACCTTCACGAATGTATCGGTCAGAGCAATACCTGCCTTGGCATCGAAGATGGAGGTACGGGTATCGCCGAGGAAGTCGGAAGAAACGACATCTTCATCGGTGTAACCGAGGATGCCCTTCAATTCGCCTTCGGAAGCCTTCTTCATCGCCTTGCAGATCTCCTCATAGGTGGCAGGCTTTTCGAGGTTGACGGTCAGGTCAACAACGGAAACATCCAGCGTGGGAACGCGCATGGACATACCGGTGAGTTTGCCGTTGAGGGCAGGGATGACCTTGCCGACAGCCTTGGCAGCGCCGGTGGAGGAGGGGATGATGTTGCCGGTAGCAGCACGGCCGCCGCGCCAATCCTTCAAAGAAGGACCGTCAACGGTCTTTTGCGTAGCGGTAACGGAGTGAACGGTAGTCATCAAACCGTCCTTGATGCCGAACGCGTCGTTCAAAACCTTTGCGATCGGAGCAAGGCAGTTGGTGGTGCAGGAAGCGTTGGAAACGAAAGTCATATCCTTGGTGTACTTGTCAAGGTTGACGCCGCAGACGAACATCGGGGTATCATCCTTGGAAGGAGCGGACATAATGACCTTCTTTGCGCCGGCATCAATGTGAGCCTGGGACTTCTCCTTGGTGAGGAAGAGACCGGTGGACTCAACAACATACTCGGCACCGATCTTGCCCCAAGGCAGGTCGGCAGGATTTTTCTCTGCGAAAACGGGGATGGACTTGCCGTTGACGACGATGGCGTTCTCGGTGGAGCTGATCTCAGCTTCGCACTTGCCGTGCATCGTGTCATACTTCAGCATGTATGCAAGATACTCAGCGGGGCAGAGGTCATTGAGACCGACGATCTCGATTTCGGGGTGGTTGAGGCTGGCACGGAACACCATGCGGCCGATGCGGCCAAAACCGTTAATACCAACTTTAATGCTCATGTTTCTTCTTACCTTTCTTTGTTTGTTGGAATATATCAAACGTATGGCACATTTGAATAACAAGAAAATTATACCGCATTTTTGCTAAAAAGCAAGTATTTTTTTAAATTTTTACAAAACAGATTGTAAAATTAGGCGTTTTCCACAAATTTTTATCGCTATATTGCAAAAAAAGCGACAATTCAAAACACTTTTCGACAAAAAACTTGAAAAATCTGTAAATGTTTGTTATCATATAGGCAATTATCTATGAGTTTTTGCGCCGTTTTGGCGCACACTAACGGTATGTTTCCCAAGGAGCGTGAAAATATGTCCGAATGGAATGAAAAAGAACTTGAACTTCTGACAGAAGTTTTTCCGCATCTGGCACAGCAACTGCGCCTTTCCATGGCAAATCTTTTTCTTGCCGCCGGTCGCATTGCCACACCCGAGGCGAGAGAAAAAGATCCCGCTTTGGATGCCGATGCCGCCGTTTTGACGATGAGTTATTATCAAATGTTGCGCTTGCTCGGCAATCTGTCCGATGCCGGTTCTTTGCTCAAAACGGATAAACTGCCTCTCGCCAACGACGATATTGTCGGTCTGTGCCGTGCGATATACCGAAAAGCGGAAGCACTTTTTGCCCTCAAAGGCGTAACGCTTTCCTTCCGGAGCAACCAGGACTCGCATATTGTTGCCTGCAACGCTTCCGCTGTGGAGCGACTGCTCCTCAATCTACTTTCCAACGCTCTATTATATACCGATAAGGGCGGTGAGGTCACTCTTTCCGTACGCGTGACAAAAACAACTGTTTTTGTCTCCGTTGCCGACACCGGCTGCGGCATCGCGCCGGAAAAACTCGATACGCTCTTTCACCGCTTCCTCAATCCCGAGCCGATGGATCCCACGCCGCACGGAGCAGGACTCGGTCTTGCCTTTTGCCGCAAAATCGCTTTGGCACACGGCGGAAACCTTTTGGCGCAATCCTCCGTCGGCAAAGGCTCGACCTTCACCTTCTCACTGCCGAACCGCCAAGCAAGCGGTCAAACGGTCAATGAGCCGAAAATTTCCTATACCGGCGGTTTTGATCCCTATCTGATCGAATTTTCCGATGCTTTGCCGAGCGAGGCATTTTTGCAGAAATATTTGGATTAAACGATGAAAAAAGTATTGGTTGCAATGAGCGGCGGCGTGGACAGTTCCGCCACTTTGGCTTTGCTGAAAAAGCAGGGCTTTGAATGCGGCGGTGCCACGCTTTGGCTGCAAGGCGATGCCCCCGCCGAAGATGCCGAGCGTACCGCAAAACGCCTCGGTGTTCCGTTTTATGTCTTTGATGAGCGTGAACGCTTTCAAAAAGAGGTCATGGAGCGTTTTGTTGCGGAATATTGCGCAGGGCGCACGCCAAATCCCTGCATTTTTTGTAACCGCGCTCTGAAATTCGGTACATTTCTGGATCGCGCTTTATCCCTCGGTTACGATGCGATCGCTACCGGGCACTATGCCCGTATACAATACGACGAAGCCGCCGGATACTACCGTTTGTTGCGCGGCAAAAATGCCGCCAAAGATCAAAGTTATGTCCTTTATCAAATGACGCAAAAACAACTTGCGCATCTTTTACTGCCCGTGGGCGATTACGCCAAAGAGGAGATCCGCGCCGCGGCAGAGCAAGCCGGTCTTGACACGGCACACAAAAAGGATTCGCAGGATATCTGTTTCATTCCCGACGGCGATTATGTGCGCTTTTTACAGGATTTTGGCAAGGTGGAACTGCAAGCCGGTAAATTTGTCGATAAAGACGGCAATATTCTCGGCGATCACCGCGGATTGGTTTGCTACACCACCGGTCAGCGTAAAGGTTTGGGCATCAGCGCGGCAACGCCGCTTTATGTCCTTTCCAAAGACGCAAAACAAAACACCGTTTTGCTCGGGCAAAACGAGGACCTCTTTTCTGCCGCTTTACTCGCAGAGAATATCCATTGGATCGCGGAAACGCCGCAGGGCGATGTACGCTGTACCGCCAAAACGCGCTATTCTCAAAGGGAATGCGCCGCAACGGTGATCGCGCTTGACGAAAATACCGTGCGCGTGGAGTTTGACGAGCCGCAACGCGCCGTTACCGCAGGACAGGCGGTGGTTTTTTACGACGGTGAAATTTGTCTCGGCGGCGCGACTATTTTGCAAAGTCTTTGATTTTTGTTGCTTTTTCACATAGAACGCAAATTTTCCGTGCGGTTTTTTATGGATTTGACCTATTTTTGTGAAATTTTCATAAAAGAGGTTGACTTTTCAAAAAACGCGTGCTATATTGCAAACAACAACCGAAGCAATGATAGAGGCGCGGATCACATCAGTAACTTTTCCGAGGTGCTTATTCACCGGTGACGAAAGGCAAAAGGGTGCTTCGCCGAAGCGGTCGCTTGATTGAGCAGGCGTCTGCTGGGCAGCGAAATAATATTTCGCTGACTGTCGCAGTAATGCGGAGTGCTATCGTTCGCGCTTTTAACTTGACTGTTATCAGCGACCGAAGCACAACGCTTCGGTCGCTGATTTTTTATCCCAAAAAGGGAAAGGAGAAAAACATCATGAAGAACTTCAGAAGAATCCTCAGCGCCGCCATGGCTCTTTGCCTGGCACTCGCTCTCACCGCTTGCGGTGCAAAGAGCAACACCAAGACCAACGAAATCCGCACCGGCGTGGAAGACGGCGTTCTCACCGTCGCCATGGAATGCGCCTACGCTCCTTACAACTGGGCTCAGCCCGACGACAGCAACGGTGCCGTTCCCATCAAGGACTCCACTCTTTATGCCAACGGCTACGATGTCATGATGGCAAAGAAGCTTTGCGAAGCCAACGGTTGGAAGCTTGAAGTCGTCCAACTCGATTGGGACAGCTTGATCCCTGCCGTTCAGTCCGGCACGGTCGATGCCGTTATCGCCGGTCAGTCCATGACCGCAGAGCGTATGGAATCCGTTGATTTTGCCGGTCCTTACCTCTACGCCACGATCGTTTGCCTTGCCCGCAAAGACAGCACTTTCGCCAACGCCAAGGGTCTTGCCGATCTCGCCGGCGGCAGTGCCACCAGTCAGTCCGGCACCATTTGGTATGACTCCTGCCTGCCTCAGATCAAGGATTGCAGCATCCAGGAGCCCAAGGAATCCGCTCCTGCCATGCTGATGGCATTGGAAACCGGTACGGTCGACTTTGTCTGCACCGATATGCCCACCGCACAGGGTGCTTTGATCGCCTATGACGATCTGGTTTTGCTCGACTTCGCCGGCAGCGGTGACGATTTCACCGTCAGCGATGAAGAAGTCAACATCGGTATCTCCGTTGCCAAGGGCAACACCGAACTGCTCGATGCTCTCAACGGTGTTTTGAAGGATATGACTGCCGATGACTTTAACGCTTTGATGGCGGAAGCCATTGCCGTTCAGCCTTTGAGCGAATAATTCCGCAAAATTTGCTTTTTGTCGGCTCTCACCGCAGGGTGAGAGCCGACAATCTCGCGAAAGGAGTTTATCCCTATGTTTCTCGAGCGCATCTCCCTTTTGGGAAGTGACATTGCTTCTCTTTGGGAAAAATACGCCTCCGTCTATCTCGGCGGTGTTTCCAACACGCTGATTTTGGCAGTGGTCGCAACGGCGATCGGCTGTTTGATCGGTTTGATCTGCGGTATTTTGCAGACCATTCCGCACGACAAAAACGATCCGCTCATCAAGCGCGCATTTCTCGCCGTGATCCGCTTTTTGCTTCGCGCCTATGTGGAGATTTTCCGCGGTACGCCGATGATTTTGCAAGCGGTTTTTATTTTTTACGGTCTGCCGTATTTTTCGGGCAATCAGGTGCAGTTTACCAATATCTGGACAGTCGCCATTCTGGTCGTTTCCATCAACACCGGCGCTTATATGGCAGAATCTGTCCGCGGCGGTATCCTCTCTATTGATCCCGGTCAGACCGAAGGTGCCAAAGCCATTGGTATGACGCACTTCCAGACGATGACCAATGTCATTTTGCCGCAGGCGTTCCGCAACATCATGCCGCAGATCGGCAATAACTTCATCATCAATGTCAAAGATACTTCCGTGATGTTCATCATCGGCTTTTCCGAGTTTTTCTCGGTCCACAAGATGGTTTCGGGCGCGGTATTCAAGTATTTCCCCTCCGCCACCATCGAAATGGTCGGCTATCTTTGCATGACCTTGCTCGCCTCTGTCCTGCTGCGCTGGCTGGAAAAGAAAATGGACGGCTCCGACAGTTACGAATTGGCACAGGGCGACCAGTTAGTCATGGCGGCAGGAACTTATTCCCACCCGTCCAAGGGTACGCCGTTTGACGAACGAAGCAAGGAATTTCAAGAAGAATCTGCCGGAAAGAGAGGTGCGGCAAAATGAGTGAACCGATTTTAGAAGTCCGTCATCTTTCCAAATCTTTCGGTAATCATGAAGTCCTGCGCGATATTGACTTCACCGTCAAGCCCGGCGATGTGACGAGCATCATCGGCGCTTCCGGCTCCGGTAAATCGACGCTTCTTCGTTGTATCAACCTGCTTGAAACGCCGACCGGCGGAAACATTTTGTTCCACGGAACGGATGTGACCAACGGCGGCATGAAGGCGACCGCCTACCGCGCCAAAGTCGGTATGGTATTCCAGAGTTTCAATCTTTTTGCGAATATGTCGGTCTTGCAAAACTGCATCGTCGGTCAAGTCAAAGTGTTAAAGCGCAACCGCGAAGAAGCAAAGGCACTTGCCCTGCAATATCTTGACCGCGTCGGTATGACGCCGTATATCAACGCCAAGCCCCGTCAGTTGTCCGGCGGTCAGAAACAGCGTGTAGCAATTGCCCGTGCCCTTGCCATGCAGCCGGAAGTTTTGCTCTTTGATGAGCCGACTTCGGCACTTGATCCCGAAATGGTCGGTGAAGTGCTTGCCGTTATGCGTGCGCTGGCGGAAGACGGTATGACGATGCTGGTCGTCACGCATGAAATGAATTTTGCACGCGATGTTTCCAACCATGTCGTTTATATGGCGGACGGCGTGATCTGCGAAGAAGGCTCTGCCGAGCAGATTTTCGGAAATCCGCAGGAAGCGCGCACAAAAGAATTCCTTTCGCGAATGCTCAAATAAAACAGCAAGATGCCGTGATCCAAATTTTTTGGATCACGGCATCTTTTATCGGTCACTTTCAAACCATTCGTCTTGAAAAATCAAATCGTCCACATCGCAGACGGATATTTCCTTTTTTTCTTCCATAGCACCCTCCTTTTTTTGAATGCCATTCATTCTATGCAGGAAAGCGCAAAAAATTCAAAAATTTTTATCGGCAGAGAAACGCAAACCAGCCCTCGTCGCTCTGCACTTTTTCCACCGTCCAGCCGTCTTTTTCAAGTTGGGCGCGCACCTCATCGGCGCGTGTGTCGATGAGGCCCGAGCAAAGGAAACATCCGTCCTTTTTCAAAAAGCGACGCACCTGCGAAGAGAGGGATATGATGACATCCGCCACGATGTTGGCGACCACGATATCATATTCTCCGCCGAATTCCTCTTGCAAACGGCTGTCGCGCGTCACATCGCCGCAACGCACGGTGTAGTTTGTGCGGTCAATACCGTTGAGTTCGGCGTTTTCGTAAGCCACATTGATGCACTTATCGTCAATGTCGCAGGCAAACGCCTCTTTCGCGCCGAGCACCAATGCCGCGATCGACAAAATACCGCTGCCGCAGCCGAGGTCAAGCACTTTCTCGCCGCCGCGGATCTTCTCGTCGAGCGCACGCAGGCAAAGCCGCGTCGTCGCGTGTGAGCCTGTGCCGAAAGTGAGCCCGGGATTGAGGATCAGCCGCACGCGTTCTTGGTCGTTGCTTTCCTCCCACGCCGGAAGTACCAGCAAACGCTCGCCGATCTCCATCGGCTTATAAAACTGCTTCCAATTATTCTCCCAATCCGCATCTTTGACCTCTTCCATCGACATAATGAGCGGCGCGTACTCCGGGTGCTTTGCTTTAAGCGCGGAGAGCGCGATACGCACGTCGGCAATCGTTTTGAGTGCAGCATCATTCCGTTCCAGATAAAAGGTAATGCGGCTTTTGCCCTTTTTCTCTTTGAGCAGGTCTTCGTCCACATAGTCCCAATACTGATGATTGTTTTCCAAAAAGTTCTGAAAATCCTGCTCGTCGTCAATAACGAATGTGTCCACGCCGCAATTATCGAGCATCATACTTACGGCATCCAACCCCTGCGGTGCGGTATCAATGTGCAGTTCAAAATATTCCATCGTGTTCTCCTTTATTTTCCCACGCAAAAGCGTTCAAAAATGCGCGTGACGATATCTTCTTTTGCGGTTTTCCCCGTCAGTTCGCCCAATGCCGCAGAGGCTTCTTCCGCTTCGGTCAGCACCACATCGGGCGTCATTCCGCCGCGCAGAGCATCTGCCGCCGCCGAGATTGCGTCAAGCGCACGGCGCACCGCGTCGGCTTGCCGCGCATTGGTCAAAAGTGCCGCACCGCCGCCGGTGGGGAAAATAGCGGCGACCGCCGCTTCAAGGTCGGATATCCCGTCGCCCGTCTCGTTGGAAAAGCGCAAAAATGCCTGCGGATGATATGCCTTTTCATCCAACTGCAAAACACACGGCAGATCGCTTTTGGAAATCGCCAAAATCCACGGTTTTCCGCTTTGTTCCGCGAGCGCCAGCACTTCCTTGTCTTCTTTGGTAATTGCGCGACTGCCGTCCAGCACGGCAAGGATCAGGTCCGCCCGTTCGATCGCCTTGCGGCTTCGCTCAATGCCGAGTTTTTCCACCGCGTCTCCGCCTTCGCGGATGCCTGCCGTATCGGTCAAACGCAAAAGGACGCCGCCGACCACGGCTTTTTCCTCCACGGTGTCGCGTGTCGTCCCTGCCACATCCGTAACGATGGCGCGGTCAAAGCCGACCAAACGGTTGAGAAGAGACGATTTCCCTGCATTCGGCGCACCGACGATCGCCGTCAAAGCACCGTTTTGCAGAATTTTGCCGCGCGAAAAGGTGTGGAACAGATCGCTGAGTTTTTCCGCCGCATCATCCAAAACACGCTGCATTTCGCCGCGCTCCATATCCTCGATATCCTCGTCGGGATAATCCACCACCGCATAGAAGCGGCTCTCCATCTCCAAAAGAGCATCGTAAATCCCGTTCGTCAGCGTTCCGATCGCACCGCCGAGCTGCAAGGCGGCGTTTGATGCCGCTTCCGCTGTCTCCGCGTCGATCAGATCGACCACCGCTTCGGCACCGGAAAGGTCCATTTTGCCGTTCAAAAACGCGCGTTTGGTAAATTCACCTGCGAGTGCCTGTCTTGCGCCGGCAGTAAAGCAGGCGGAAAGCACCTCGTTGAGTACCACCGGTGAGCCGTGGCAATGGATCTCCGCGCTCACTTCACCCGTATAGGAATGCTCTGCTGTAAACCACACACAAAGTACATAATCCAAAATATGTCCGTCGGGTGCGTGCACTGTGCCGTAGGTCATCGTACGCGGTGCGATTTGCTCTGTCGGTTTTCCGCTTTTCGGTACAAAAACCGTTTGCAAAATCTTCTTCGTGGCATCGCCGCTGATGCGCACGATCCCGACCGCCGAGGGCGCAAGCGCCGTTGCGATCGCCGCGATCGTATCCATTTTTCCGCCTCCCTTGTGTTTTTTTCAGTTTATCACAAAAAGCAAAAAAAGAAAAGCAGATGTTTCATAATATCTGCTTTTCTTTTGATTTTAGTTGATACTGTCGATCTTCAAAGAGTAGCCGAGAATTTCTCCCACTTCGGTGATCTTGCCGCGCACAACGATGGAATCGCCTTTGTTCATTTCCATGACCTGATCTCTTTGCTCATCGTTTTTGAAGAAACATTGGATATCATCAAACAAATAGTCATATCCGCTTCCGGCGGCCTCTACGGCAATATATTTGCCGTCGCTGTCGATCGTGCCGAGTTTTCCTTCCACTTCCACATACTCATCCTTGTGCGTTTTTTCCGCTTTCATTGCATTGCTCTTCAAATCCTGGAACAATGTCGCCGCATCGTAATGCGTATAGGTAATTTCGACCTGTTCTTCCTGCTTGGTCTCCGTTTTTGATTTGCCGCCTTTTTCATCATCGTTTCCACTTACCGCGATCGCAATGATCACGATGACGATCAAAGCATAAAACCACCATTTTTTGTAAATCGGTTTCTTGTTTTTCGCGCCGCATTTCGGACAGGTTTTGGCGCTCGCCGCGATCTCTTCGCCGCAAGCTTTGCATTTGATCATTTTTTCTGCCATATTTATTTCTCCTTATTTATTCTTGTTGATAGCACAAATGCTATCAACAAGAATAAATATAGCACATCTGTTATAAACTGTCAAGACCGAAAAGGAGGCGATCGGCTTGATACAAAAAATGATAGATGTGCGAACAGATCACGATGAAACACAGCGCGAACTTGCCGCCGCGATCGGTTTTCATCAAGTGCAAATTGCCCGATACGAAACGGGAAAAAATGTTCCTCCGATCGAATATCTGCTGAAATTCTGTCGGCATTACCATGTCAGCGCCGACTATCTGCTCGGACTTCCGCGCAATTTTGAGTGGCCGCGCGGTTAGTTGCGCAGCAAAAAATTCATTTTGAGGATTTGCACCGACGGATTTTTTATGATATACTATGTAAAAATTATCCAAAGGCGGTGGCAAAATGGCAGTAACAACCGTGCGTTCTCTCGGTTTGATGGGGATTTCCGGCTACGAAGTGTCGGTGGAGTGTTTTTTGTCAGGCGGTCTGCCTGCATTTGATATCGTCGGGCTTGCTGATACCGCGGTGAAGGAATCGCGCGAGCGTGTGCGTGCCGCAATCAAAACCTGCGGTGCCAAATTCCCCGTTTCCCGTATCACCGTCAACCTTGCTCCTGCCAATTTGCGCAAGGAAGGCACGGTCTACGACCTGCCGATCCTGCTTGGTATTTTGACAAGTCAGGAAGAATTGCCCCCTCTGCCGGACGATGCCGCTTTTGTCGGCGAACTTTCGCTTGGCGGTCAGCTGCGCCCGATCAACGGCGTTTTGCCGATGGCGCTTTCCGCGGAGCGAAACGGTATCCGCACGCTTTTTGTACCGCAGGAAAACGCAAAGGAAGCCACGCTGGCGGACGGGATCACCGTCTATCCTGTGGATCATATTTCCTCGCTTTTGGCACATCTCAAAGGCGAACGCGCCCTGTCGCCGCAACCGAAATGGACGCCGCCGGACACATTACCGCCCATGCCGGATTTTTCCGAAGTCATGGGGCAGGAAAATGTCAAGCGCGCGATGGAGATCGCCGCAGCCGGCGGACACAACATTCTGCTCATCGGCTCACCCGGAGCAGGAAAATCCATGCTGGCGCGGCGCTTACCCTCGATCCTGCCCGATATGACGCGCGCCGAAGCCTTGGAAGCCACGGAGATCTGGTCTGTCGCCGGATTGACCGATGCCCATGAGCCGCTTTTGCTCTCGCGCCCGTTTCGCTCACCGCACCACACGCTTTCTTCCGTTGCGATGATCGGCGGCGGCAGTATTCCGCATCCCGGCGAAATCTCGCTTGCACACAACGGCGTTTTGTTTTTGGACGAACTGCCCGAGTTTGAGCGCGATACACTCGAAGCACTCCGCGCGCCGCTGGAAGACGGCGAAGTGACCATCACCCGTGCCGCCGCGACGCTCACATTGCCTTCGCGCTTTATGCTCGTCGGGGCGATGAATCCCTGCCGCTGCGGTTGGTTTGGACATCCGTCGGGACGCTGTCATTGCACCGCTTCGCAGGTGGAAAAGTATGTCTCGAAAATCAGCGGTCCGCTGCTCGATCGCATGGATCTGCATATCAGCGTGCCGAGTGTGGAATTTGACGCGCTCCGCCGCCGTGAAACACCCGAACCGTCCGCCGTGATCCGCGCACGCGTCAATGCGGCACGCGCCATACAGACGGCTCGGTTTGCCGGCACGAATGTCCCCTGCAATGCGCAGATGACACCCTCCATGGTCGGTCAATTCTGTGCATTGGGCGAAGAGGCGGAAACGCTTTTGAAAAGCGCATTTGACCGTCTCGGTCTCACGGCGCGCAGTCACGACCGCCTTTTGCGCGTCGCGCGCACGATCGCCGACCTGGACGGAAGCGAAAACATTGAAGTTCCGCATCTCGCAGAAGCGATCCAATACCGCAACACCGATATTCTGAAAGGATAACGCCATGCAGGAAATCATACTTTGCAAACTCGGCGAAGTGGTCTTAAAAGGGCTCAATCGCCGCCATTTTGAACAAAAACTCATCGGCAACATTCGCCGCCGCATTGCCGCATTCGGCAAATTTACCGTCTATTCCAAGCAATCCACGATCTATGTCGAGCCGCAGGATGATACCTGCAATATGATCGGAGCATACGACGCCTGCAAAAAAGTTTTCGGCATCATCTGCGTGGCGAAGGCGCAGCCTTGCGCAAAAGACCTCGGCGCGATCATCGAAACTGCCCGTCAGTATCTCGGCGGCGAAATGCAAAAGGCAAAATCGTTCAAAGTCGAAAGCAAACGCGCCGACAAGAGTTTCCCCTATACATCTATTCAGATTTCGCAGGAGGTCGGCGGTGCGCTTTGGGAAGCATTCCCTGAGTGTAAGGTCGATGTGCATCACCCCGACCTCACGGTGTATGTCGAAATCCGCGACGATGCCGCCTATGTCCACGGTCCCAATGAACCTGCCGCAGGCGGTCTGCCCATCGGAATGGGCGGTAAAGCCGTCAGTCTGCTCTCGGGCGGTATCGACTCGCCCGTGTCCTCTTATATGATGGCGAAGCGCGGCGTTTCGCTTGAAATGGTGCATTTTTTCTCGCCGCCTTATACATCCGATGCGGCAAAGGAAAAAGTACTGGAACTCGCAAAACTTTTAGTCCCGTGGTGTGGTCGGTTGACGGTGCGCATCATTCCGTTTACGGAAATTCAAGAGGAGATCCGCCGTTTGTGCCCCGAGGATCATTTCACGCTCCTCATGCGCCGCTTTATGATGCGTCTCGCCGAACGCATGGCGCAAAACTTAGATGCCCGTGCTCTCATCACGGGTGAAAATCTCGGTCAGGTGGCAAGTCAGACGATGGAAGCCCTGCGTGTGACCGAAGCGGTGGTCTCGCTACCCGTTTTGCGTCCGCTCATCGGCATGGATAAGGAAGAGATCATCCGCCTTTCGCGCAAAATCGGCACATTTGACACTTCGATTTTGCCCTATGAAGATTGTTGCACGGTCTTTACGCCCCGTCATCCGCAAACCAAGCCGAAATTGGACGAAGTGGAAGAGATCGAAAAGGTGCTCGATGTGGAAGGTCTGATGGCGCGCGCAATGGAGCAGATCGAGATCGTGCGCATCAAAATGTAAGGTGAAAAAATGGAAACGATCGAACAAAAAGTCCTTTCGCTTTTGCAAAAGCAAGGCAAAACTTTTGCAAGCGCCGAAAGTTGTACCGGCGGTCTGATCGCCAAACGCATCACAGACTGCGCCGGTGCATCCGCCGTTTTTTGCGGCGGCATCGTCAGTTACACAAACGCCGTCAAAGCGTCCGTTCTTTCCGTACCGCAAACGCTTTTGGATACATACGGTGCGGTGTCCGAGCCGGTGGCTCGCGCGATGGCGGAGGGCGCACGTAGCTTGCTGCAAACCGATTTTGCCGTCAGCGTCACCGGTGTTGCCGGTCCCGATGCTGACGAGCGCGGTAATGCCGTCGGCACGGTGTTCATCGCTTTGGCAAAAGAAGGCGAGACCGTCTGCCTCGCCAGAAAGTACGGTGATCTTTCGCGCGATGCGATCCGCACCCTCGCCGCCGACGATGCGTTCGGTTTGTTGCTCAATATCTAAAAAAACAAGGACTTCGGGATTTCCCGAAGTCCTTGTTTTTTTGTGCGTTTTTTATGCCTGCTTGTTTTTGTTCAAAGCGCGAAGCACGAACAAAACGGCAATCGTCATCGCAATAGCGATCGGCAGGCAGATATAAATGTTCTGCACGAAACCGGCGATGATGTAGTTGACGAAGCAGATGATACCGACCGTACCGGCATAAGGCAACTGCGTGGACACATGGTTCACATGGTCGGAAGCCGCACCGGCGGATGCCATGATCGTCGTATCGGAGATCGGGGAGCAGTGGTCGCCGAAGACCGCACCGGCAAGGCAGGCGGAGATGCCGATATAGAAGAGACTGCTCGTCGGCTCAAACATCACGGAGACGATCGGGATCAAAATACCGAAAGTACCCCAGGAAGTTCCGGTGGAGAAACTGAGAATACAGCCGACCACAAAGATGATCGCCGGCAGGAAGAGGAAGAGACCGCTTGCGGCACCGTCCATAATGTTGGCAATGAAATACTTTGCACCGAGCAAACCGTTGACCACATTCTTCAAAGAGGTGGCAAGCGTCAGAATGGTGATGGCAGGAACCATGTTCACAAAGCCCTGCGGCACGCAACTCATCGCGTTTTTGAACGACAGCACGCGGCGGCAGAGGAAATAGATCACGGTGAAGACCAATGTAATGACCGAGCCCCAGGGGAGTGCGACGAACGCATCGGTGTTGCCGAACGCCATTGTGAAGTTGTGATAGTAGTCACCGCCGACTTCCCAATAACCGCCGACATACAAAAGCCCTACGAAGCAAGTGACGATCAGCACGATCACCGGAAGGAGCAAGTCGATCACGCGGCCGCGCGGACTGACTTCAACCTTTTCCTCCGCGGCATCGACATGCGTGCCCGTGGTATAAAGATCGCCGTTGAGACGGGCGTTCATCTCGTGCAGACGCATAGGACCGTAATCAAAGTTCATCAGGCAGATCCCGATAATGAACACAAAAGTCAAAAGGGAATAGAAGTTCCAGGGAATGGCTTTGCAGAAAAGCGCAATGCCTTCATCGCCTTCCACAACACCCGTTACGGCAGCCGCCCAGGAAGAGATCGGAGCGATCATGCAAACGGGAGCGGCAGTCGCGTCAATGAGATACGCGAGTTTCGCACGGGAAATGTTGTGACGGTCGGTGATCGGACGCATCACGGAGCCGACGGTCAGGCAGTTGAAATAGTCATCCACGAAGATGAACACACCGAGGATGAAGGTGGCAAGCATCGCGCCCACACGCGTCTTGATGTGCTTTTCTGCCCAACGGCCGAATGCGGCAGAGCCGCCGGCGCGGTTGATCATTGCGACTAAGATACCGAGCAATACAAGGAAGAGGAAAATACCGGCATTATCGGCAATCGCAGCCGCCATACCGTCGTTCACCAGCGCATCGAGCGCACCGATGGGGTTTCCGTTGGAATAGAGGAAGCAGCCGAGCAATACGCCGACGAAGAGGGAAGAGAACACTTCCTTGGTGATCAGCGCCAGCGCAATCGCCACGATCGGGGGGATCAACGCCCAAAAACTGAATGCAAATTTACTGTCCGAAGTAACGACACCGCTTCCTTCGCACTCGTCACAGCCTTCGCCGTGGCAATAGGTACAGGTAGCCGTTGCGGCAGGCTCTGCCGCTTCTTCCGCGATATCCTCGCTCTCAACTACGGCAACCGTCTCAATACCTTCTTCACCCTTGACCTCTTCGCCCTCAGGTGCGGCAAATGCCGAAACGGTCAGCATCGCGATCATCGCAAATGCCAACACAATACGGGACAAACGCATTTTTCTCATAGTATAAAATCCTTCCGAACCTAAAAATTTAAGCCGCGACAGGCATTCGTGGCTTTTTTCGTATGGCTTCACGACAGCGCTCCGCATTTCTGCGACAGTTCGTCGGATCTTCTCCGCCGACCCAGAGTATGCCCGTTTGGAATCCGAGCGCTCTTCGGCAGCGTCCCCTTTCGCTTTTCCGCATTCCAAGCGGTTTTTCCAAAGTTACTGATGTTCGCTGCACCTCTATCACGGCTTATTCAGTTCAAGACCATAATATACATTTTTCGTCATTTGTCAAGTATTTTTTCTCTTGCGCAAAACCCAATTCGCAACATCCGCAGCATCATCATCTTCCAGGTAAGCCGCGCAACGCTTTCGCCGGCGATCAGATTTGCCTCGGCGATTACGCTCCCGTCCTCTGCTTTGAGTGTCAACTTACCCAACACATCTCCTTTTTCGACCGGCGCATCCACACATTCTTCCACCGTGACTTCCGTCTCGAAATTCCCTGCCGTCTTTTCCACAAGGCGGTTGGCATTGCCCTCGATCACAGGTGTCACGCTTTCCTTTTCGCCTAAATTGACGGCGACCGGCTCTATTTTTTCCGTCGGCGTAATATCGAGCAGGCGGAAATGTGAAAAGCCGTAGTTGAGCAATGTTTTGGCGTCATCAAAACGGGATTGCGAGGTCTCGCCTTTGAGAATGACGGCGATCAGTTCCATTCCGTCCTGCTCCGCCGTTGCGCTGACGCAGTATTTCGCCGAATCGGTCGATCCCGTTTTCAGCCCCGTTGCGCCGCGGTAAAAACGCACCAATTTGTTGGTGTTCACGAGCATTGACTCGCCGCCGCGCAAAGAATCCATCCACACCGTGGTAAACTGCCGGATATCGGGGTGCTTTAAGATCAGTTCCCGCGACATCAGGGCGATATCATGTGCCGAGGTCTCGTGTCCGTCCGCAGGAAGTCCCGTACAGTTGACAAAATGCGTATCCGACATACCGAGTTCGGCGGCACGCTTGTTCATCATTTCGACAAAGCCTTCTTCGCTTCCGCCCAAATGCTCCGCAAGTGCCGTCGCCGCATCGTTGCCCGAAACGATGCAAACCGCCTTCAAAAGGTCACGCACGGTCATCTCTTCGCCCTCTTTGAGCCAAATCTGACTGCCGCCCATTGAAGACGCGTGTGCGCTCGCCGTCACCGTGTCGTCGTAGGAAAGTTTGCCGCCGTCAATAGCTTCCATCGTCAATAAAAGCGTCATGATCTTCGTCACACTTGCCGGCTCGCGCTTTTCGTGTTCTCCTTTGGAAAACAGCACTTCGCCCGTGCTTTTTTCCATCAAAATCGCCGACGGTGCGGCAACATCCGCGGCATAGCACGGCAGGGCACAAAGTGTACAAAGCGCAAAAAATACACACATCAGTTTTTTCATGTTTTCTCACTCCTCGCCATACTCTATGCCGCGCCCTTTTTATTTAGAAACATATTTTGTCTCTTTTCGCTTGCATTACCGTGATCACTGTGGTATAATACGCTTACTTCGCAGGGTTCGTACATCGGTAGTACATCGGCTTCCCAAGCCGATGAGGCGGGTTCGACTCCCGTACCCTGCTCCATGTAAAAAGCCTCTTTTGTTTATCAAGACAAAAGAGGCTTTTTACATGGAGCGCTTCGCTCGATATCGGCGGAACATGTTACTTCACTTTGCGGCATAGCCACAACACTTCATAGCGTGAGCCGCTTCACTGCGCCGCAGACGCAACTGCACAAAAATACCGTGAAAATAAAGATTTTCGGGTATCCGAGAGGTTAATTTGACCGTCCGGATGCCCGTTTTTCTATTTCCGGTGCCAAAAATAGTCCCAAAACACCGATGTGTTTTTCCCAAAGAACCTGACAATCGACAAAAAATTGTACCCCCCCCCTTTTTTACGGTAATGCTTGTACACCGTTCCTGCTTATATGGAGGAAACAAGCCGTTGTTGAGTGTTCCCACTTGTTTAGTGAGCAAACAAGGTACACCCTTTGCGGTGTAGGGTATAGGACGGGCGACCGACCACGACCCCGTACCCTTGCGGTGTACGGTGACGGACGGAACGCACTGACCGCCTTGTATACCTCTTTGCGGTTATGCTTGTACCGTGTTGTCACTTGTATAGTGTCAATGTCAAGGTGTGATAAAACTTGACTTTGATATACACCCCGACCGAAGCCCTCAAAGATCATACACCCGACCACCTACCAAAGCCGCTTTAATGGCGGCAGGGAGAGCGGAACGGAACGCGAAAGCCGACCGACCCGCCACCCCGACAAAGCCGCTTTAAGGGCGACAGGAGGAAGCGCCCCACCCTTTACGGTATGCAGGTGTGGAAAACAACTTACGGTTAGCACAAAGGATTGCCCCTTTGCGGTAATAAATAAAAAACAAAAGGAGATCAAAAACATGGCACTGGCAAAACACGCAGAAGAAATTCAAGAGAAAATTTACGAAAGGATGGCGATGAGAGAGTACACATTCACGCAAAAGCAAAAGGCACAGCAAAGCACGGTGAGGGCAATAACCACACAAAGCACACAAAAGGAACGAGACGATTCCTTCCGGTCGATGTTTGCCGGTAAAAGTTGTTTCTTTTGGTAAAGGAGGCGAAAGCGATGAAAGAAAAAATATTTTGGATTACGCTGTTTATTCTGACGGCGGCTTGTCCGCCGCTGGCTCTGCTACTGTTTATTCTTGTATTGATTTTTGCAAAATGAGAGGAGAAAAAAGATGAGAAACGAATTCCACGAAAACGATTACGAATACGATGGGGCGGTTGATGCCTTGCTTGCCTTTTTAGACCTTCTGCCGAAGGACAAGGTGAAAATGATCGACTTTGACCGCTACAAAACCATGATGCAGACCGCCGCAGAACTGAAAGACATTCTTTGTGAAAATCACGAGGAAGGACAACTCGACATTGATATTTGCGAGATGTTCAATATGGGTTCGATCACGGCACAGCTTTCCGACTTGACCGTCTGCAACATACCGCGGTTTACCGAGATGATTTCCAAAGCCGACAACTTTGAAATCTATCCGAGAACCGACGGAACGATCCAGTTAAACATCACCTTTCAGTCGATGCTGAAAGCAATATAACGGGAGGCAACGGGGATTTTCCAAAAAACGCAAGAAATGATTACAAAGTACTGTAAAAAGGGCGCAAAAGATGATATAATAAAAACGAAAGACCGAAAGGGGTAATTATTATGGCAAAGGACGAAAAAGGATTTTTTGATTGGCTGGTAGAAGACATTTGCAACACGATTGAAATCAAAGGTGCGGTGGAAGCCACCCGTGACGAAGACGGCAAGGTGGACAAATGGGCTGCGACAGGTCTTGCGATGGGACTCGGTCACACCTCTGACGATGAAATGGCAACGCTTGCCGGATTTCTCGGTGCGGAGGGCGCATTTGACGATGACACGGTTGATATTGACGATGATACATACATACCGCCGATAGAAATGAATTCAACGCCTACGTCAACGCTTGAGCATGATTGGAATGCTATTGAAAAAGATAGGGAGGAATTGCTTTCACTCAAAAACGATTCTGACGAAGAGGCGGCAACAGAAATTAATCCTCTTTTCAAAGGATTTGAAGCCTTGATGACACCCAGAAACGATTCAACGGAAGATGACGGCATTTCCGAAACAGATGATGACGAAGAAGAATTTGAAGACACCTTTATCGGAACGAACCTTGTCTATGCTGACGATATGAAATTACTCAGCGAAGCCGGATATGATGAATTTGATCTGGATTTAATGGAGCCTTCGGAACTCAAAGAAGCGATGGAAATCGCCGGCGTGGACACGCTCTTATATGATTTTGATTGATAATTCCTCAAATCAAAAATCCGACAGAAAAAATGTGCTCTTCGCTTTGCAAGAGCAATGTATTTTTGCAGCGGTATGTTTTATTCCTTACAATTGACTTTTCCACCGGATACGGTATAATGACAATACAAAGAATTCTCAAAAACAATTCTTTTCAAAAGGGAAAGGAGAATGGATATGGCAGAACAAAAAAGGCGTAACATTGTGATGATCATGTGCGACCAAATGCGCCCCGACTTCCTGCACGCATACGGTGCGGATTTTATCCCCACGCCCAATCTTGACGCGCTTGCCGCCGACGGTGCGGTTTTTGATAACGCCATTACCCCGTCTACGGTCTGCGGTCCGGCGCGTGCCTCGATCGTAACCGGCAGAGCGGTTTCCGACCATGACGGTTGGACGAATGAAATTCCGCCCAGAGCCGGCGTGGAATTTTTTCCCGAGCGTTTGAGTGCAGACGGATATATGACCGTCGCCGTCGGCAACTACGACCATGCGCCCTTCGGCACTTCCATCGGCTATCAGTATCTTCGCCGCATGGATGAAGACCACATGGACAGCGAATATATGCAAAAACTGCAAAAGAAGTATCCCGACTGTACCTCCTGGAGAATGCACCCCGAAGGGGATCCCTATCATTATCTTTATCCGGAGGAAGACCACTACGAGCGTTGGGCGTGCGACTGTGCAACGGAATTTTTGGACAGTTATGCCCAAAGCGGCACCGTGGCTGACCGCGATCATGATACGGTCACGCCGCTTGCCGAAGCAGGCTCACCGTTTTTCCTCTATTGCGGTTTTCTGGCACCCCATGCGCCTTATCTTCCGCCGCAGGAAATGTCCGGCCGTGTCGATCCCGAAAAACTGCCGGAAATTCTCGTTTCGCACCGCGATGAGGATCTGCCTTCGGTGGAACGCTATCGCCGCGCATACCTCAACTCGCATGAAACACTGGTCAACCCGGAAAGTGCCGCAGAGGTGCGCAAAAAAGAGCGTCTTGCCTACTGCGAAATGATCTGCTATGTGGATGAGTTGGTCGGTCGCATCGTGCAGAGTCTGAAAAAAAACGGGCTATATGAGAACACTACTGTCGTCTTTATGTCAGATCACGGCAGTATGGAAAACGATCTCAATATGTCCACGAAAGGTCCGTGGCCGTATTCGCCGCAACTTTTCGTTCCGCTGATCGTATCCAATCACCCAAATCTGCGCGGACATCAGGATTTTCTCTGCGGCACGATCGACATCGGCGCAACACTGCTGGATATTGCCGGTGACAAAAAAGCATTCGGGCTTTCCCGCAGTCTGATCGCAATGGCAAACGGCACCGCCGCACACCGCAACAGTATTATGAGTGAATTTTGCGATTCCTGCAAAACCGTCATTGATCATCGCTATACCTTTACATACTATCCCTTCACGGGTGTCTGCGCACTGTATGACCGCATCAACGATCCGCAGATGCTGCATGATCTGGGACGCGATGAAAAGTATACCGATGTGCGCAATCGCTTTTTGATGGAAGTCATTGACTGGACGATCCTTTCCCGTCCCGTGCGTATCGAAGCGCATGATATGACGCCGGAAGTGCTGCGCGGCATTGAGGAAAAGCACCCGAAATTCCTGGAAACCTTTGAAATCGCTTATCCGCTGGCAAACTGGGAATCCGTGGATCGCTTGGAGCAAGCCGGACTTGATCCGAACATCAACGAATTCTGCAAGGAGTATCCCATCAAGGCGGACTACGGCGTTTACTTCCGCAGACCGAGGAAAAAATAATGCAGGGTATCTCGCTTTTGATCAAACCTGCCGGCAGTCTTTGCAATATGCGCTGCCGTTACTGCTTCTACCGCGAGGAGCGGCAAGATGAAAACAGCGGCAGATTTTTGCCCGAAGAAACATTGCGCATGGTGTTTGAAAAACTACTTTTTGGCGTAAGCGGTCCTTGCCGCATCGTCTATCAGGGCGGTGAGCCGACGCTGTGCGGATTGGACTATTTCCGCACAGCCGTGCGTTTGGCAAAGGAATACGCCGCACCCGACGCAACGGTGGAACACGCCATTCAGACCAACGGACTTTTGATCGACGATGCGTGGGCGGAGTTTTTCGCGCAAGAGCATTTTTTGGTGGGCATTTCGCTCGACGGTCCGCAGTCCCTGCATGACAAATACCGCGTAGATCCATCGGGAAACGGGACGCACGCACGGGTAATAAAAGCCATCCGCATATTGGAACGCCATGGCGTTGCGTTCAACATTCTCAGCGTGATCACGGCGGACTCCTGCCGCTTCGGTGCGTCCATGTACCGCTTTTTTGACCGTTCCGGCTTCCTGTGGCAGCAATATATTCCCGCACTTCCGCCGCTGCATTCGGCAAAACCGCAGGCGTGGTCGCTGACACCGCAGGCATACGGCGCATTTCTCAAAGAGACTTTTCGCCTTTGGTATCAGGATGTTTCCGAAGGAAAACCGGTTTACAACCGCTATTTTGACAATTTGGTCGGCGTTTTGTGTAACCGTTTGCCGGAAGCGTGTGATATGCGCGGTTTTTGCAGTCCGCAATATGTTATCGAGGCGGACGGAAGCGTGTATCCCTGCGATTTTTACGCGGTAGAAGATTGGCTGCTCGGCAATATCCATAGCGACAGCGCCGCCGAACTGCAACAGGCGGCGCAGGTTTTTTTGCAAAGCGGCACGGTCGATTCCTCGCACTGCCGCTCATGTAAATGGTTCACGCTTTGCCGCGGCGGATGCCGCCGCCGACGCGAAGGGAGAGAACGCGATCTGCTTTGCGAGGCGTACCGCATTTTCTTCCCCTACGCCTATCCGAAACTCAAAGAACTTGCCGAAAAAGTACGACTTCGGCAGTAATGGAAAATATTAATTTTTTTGCAAAAGGCTTGACAAGCAGATCTCTTCGTGCTATTTTAACTGTATTAGTACAGTTAGTACAGACAGGCAAGTGCGGTCGTGCGAAATGTACGAAATTATGAAATTGCGTGAATGAAAGGAAAAACCATGAAAAAGTATCTCAGTATTTTGCTCACCTTCGTTATGTTGCTCGGTCTCGTCTCCACCGCGGCATTTGCCGTTGAAACAAAAGAAACGGGCAACATTCTGCTCACCGCACCTGTCCCGGGACTCGGTCTGATCGCACCGGCGCCCGACGATGCAGGCAAGATCACCGTCACCTTCGATTGCCTCGGCGTCGAAGAAAACTTTACGATCGCCGTTGATCCCGGCGAAGTTCTCCACGAACTTCCCATGGTCGGCGAAGAACGGCTCGATCAAATCTTCTGCGGTTGGTATCTCGATGAGGCGTGCGCAAAAGTTTTTGATATCACCGTGCCCGTCACCGAGCCTATCACCCTCTATGCCAAGTGGATGGCGCCGATGGCATTTGCCGATGTGAAAGAGGATCATCCTTTGATCGACGCCATCGCGTATGTCTACTATAACGGCATTATGAACGGCGTGGGCGACGGACGGTTTGATCCCGAAGGTTCCCTCACCCGTGCGATGCTCGTCACCGTGCTTTATCGCATGGAAGGATCTCCGGCGGCGAAATCTGCACCTTTTACCGATGTAGCAAAGGGCGAATGGTATGCGGACGCCGTCAACTGGGCGTATGAAACCGGGATCGTCAAGGGCGTTTCCGAAACTGAATTTGCTCCCATGCAGAATGTCTCGCGCGAACAGGTCGCTACGATCCTCTATCGCTACGCAGACGGCAAAGGTTATGATATCGACAAACTGACTGCCGACACCAACACACTTTCCGCCGACGATATCTTTGATGTCTCAGAATATGCCGCCCCCGGTGTGCATTTCTGCCTTGCAACGGATATTTTGCTTGAACGCGAAGAAGGCAAAGTGATGCCGCTCGCCGATGCTACCCGTGCAGAGACCGCATGGGCGCTGATGTCGTTGCATATGCTTTTACCGTATTACGAGGCAGAAACACCTGCCTACGAAACTTTGATTGGCTCTTATCAGGACAGTTTTTCTCAGCGCGCTTCCCTTGATGTGGCGGCATCCGGAAAAGACGCTTTGCAATTCACCGTTTTCTGGGCAAATTCCGCGATTTGCTACACCGAATGGAAGATGACCGTCCGCTATGACGAAAACGGAATGCTCGCCTACGAAGACGGCGTGAAAAAGACGATTGCCTTTGACAAAAGCGGCAAAGCATCCGAAGCGATCGACGCAGAAAACCAAAAGGGCTGCTTTATGATCGAAAACGGTGCGATCTGCTGGATCGGCGCACCCGAGGAAAACTGCATCGACTGCCGCTTTGAATCCATCGCGGAGCCTTCTGTCGGTCTTCCCAACCCTCTCGTTTCCATGACGGCAGAAGAACTGATGGAAGAAACGGGACTTTCTTTCACACTTCCTGCCGGAGCGACGGATATCCGCTATTTTACCATTGACAGAGATATGGCGTGTGTCAACTTCATGCTCGATGGCAAGGAGATAGAGGAGCGTATTTTGCCCATACCGGTATTCGCCCCGATTTCCGGTTGTTATTATCCGTGGACTGCCGAAGAGGAATGCACGGTCGGCGGACGCTCCGGTGAAACACGCCGCTATGCCGGTGAAGAAGGATGTATCGAAGTTTGCGAGTGGTACGATGCCGCCCCCGGTCTGATGTATTCTCTCACCGTCTCTGCCAAGGATCTCAACGGCTTTGATATCCACGCACTTGCCGAAACACTCTTCACCCCCGTACAGGGCGAAGTTTAAATTTGAAAAAAGCACTTCTGTAACGAAGTGCTTTTTTCGCGTATTCAAACAGACAGGAGTTTTCCCCCTATGATGACCTATAACTATCACACCCATACCGCACGATGCGGACACGCAACGGGTGAAGATCGGGACTACATTGAAAACGCGGTAAAATCCGGATTGGACATTCTCGGATTTTCCGACCATGCGCCGTTTGCTTTTCCCGTTGACCATGTCTCTAAACATCGCGTACAGCCCGAAAGAGCCGAAGAATATCTTGCAACCTTTCGCGCATACCGCGAAGAATATCAGGACCGCATCGACCTTCACATCGGCTATGAAATGGAGTATTATCCGCTCTTTCACGGAGAAATGATCGACTTCATCCGCCGCCACGGCGGTGCGGAATATCTTTTGCTCGGTCAGCACTTTTTGGATAACGAACTTGTCCCGGGCGATTTCATCGGCAAAGCCGTGATCTCCGAGGAAGCCGCAAAACAGTATGTCCGCTGCGTCTGCGAGGGGATGCAAAGCGAACATTATACCTATGTGGCACATCCCGATCTCATCACGACCGATTTGCCCGAAGAACAGTATCTCGAATTACTGCATCCGGTCTGCGTTTTGTCACGCGAGTTGGACATTCCGCTGGAAATCAACCTTTTGGGCATCCGCGACGGCAGAAAATATCCAAAAGAATCCTTTTGGAAAATGGTGGGCGAAGAACACTGTCCCGTGATCTGCGGAAGCGACGCACACCGCGCGGAAGATGTGACGGACGAGGCTTCTTTCCGCGTTGCCATGGATTGGGCGGCAAAATACAAACTTAATTTGTGCAAAAAATTGGTCTTGCGACCGATTTTACCTTGAAATTTTCAATAAAAAACGCAAATTTTCCATTTACACGGCGATTTTTTTGTGTTATAGTGTATTTGTTAGATTGCGGGCGAATGCCCGTAGAAATAAAACAGGAGGAAGTATCTATGGTCAGAAAAATGAAATCCATGGACGGTAATACCGCTGCCGCACATGTCAGTTATGCGTATAGCGAAGTTGCCGCAATTTATCCCATTACGCCTTCGAGCCCGATGGCAGACTATGTGGATCAGTGGTCCGCAAACGGTCTGAAAAACATCTTCGGCACGCAGGTCAAGGTGATTGAAATGCAATCCGAAGCCGGTGCCGCCGGTGCTGTGCACGGTTCTCTCGGTTCCGGTGCTTTGACCACCACATACACCGCATCCCAGGGTTTGCTTTTGATGATCCCCAATATGTATAAGATCGCAGCTGAGCAACTCCCCTGCGTGTTCCATGTTTCCGCCCGTACGGTTTCCACCCACGCGCTGAACATTTTCGGTGATCATTCCGATGTGATGGCTTGCCGTCAGACCGGTTTCGCCATGCTCTGCGAGGGTAATGTGCAGGAAGTGATGGATCTCGCTCCCGTGGCACACCTTTCCGCGCTTTCCGGCAAAGTGCCTTTCATCAACTTCTTTGACGGTTTCCGTACCTCCCACGAAATTCAGAAGATCGCCGTTTGGGACTACAAAGATCTCGCCGATATGTGCGATATGGACGCGGTCAAGGCGTTCCGCGCCCACGCTTTGAATCCCGAACATCCCACCATGCGCGGCTCTCACGAAAACGGCGATACCTTCTTCCAGCACCGCGAAGCGTGCAACCAATTCTATGATGCACTTCCCGAAGTGGTCGAGAAGTACATGGGCAAAGTGAACGAAAAACTCGGCACCAACTATCAACTCTTCAACTACTACGGCGCACCCGACGCAGAGCGCGTCATCATCGCGATGGGCTCCATCTGCGATGTCGCCGAAGAAGTCATCGACTACCTCACCGCAAAGGGTGAAAAGGTCGGTTTGATCAAAGTGCGTCTTTATCGCCCGTTCAAGGCAGACCGTCTTGTCGCCGCGATCCCTGCAACGGCAAAGAAGATCGCCGTTCTCGACCGCACCAAAGAGCCTGGCTCTCTCGGTGAGCCTCTCTATCTTGATGTCGTCTCCGCTTTGGCAAATGCCGGCAAGAACGACATCACCGTCATCGGCGGCCGTTACGGTCTCGGCTCCAAGGATACACCTCCTGCATCCGTATTCGCCGTCTTCACCGAACTCAACGCCGCAAAGCCTCGCCGTCAGTTCACGATCGGTATCGTGGACGATGTCACCAACCTCAGCCTTCCCGAAGACGAGAATTGCCCGAACACTGCCGCAGAAGGCACGATCGAGTGCAAATTCTGGGGTCTCGGCGGTGACGGTACGGTCGGCGCAAACAAGAACTCCATCAAGATCATCGGTGACCACACCGACAAATATGTTCAGGCTTACTTCCAGTATGACTCCAAAAAGACCGGCGGCGTGACGATCAGCCACCTGCGTTTCGGCGACAAGCCCATCCGCAGTCCGTACTATGTCAACAAAGCCGACTTCGTTGCCTGCCACAACCCGAGTTACATCACCAAGGGCTTCAAGATGGTCAACGATGTCAAGCCCGGCGGTATCTTTATGATCAACTGCCAGTGGGATGCCGCAGAACTTGCCAAGCATTTGCACGCCGACGCCAAGCGTTACATCGCGAAGAACAACATCCAGCTTTACACGATCAACGCCATCGACCTCGCCATTGAGATCGGTATGGGCAAGCGCAACAACACGATCCTGCAAAGCGCATTCTTCGCTCTTGCCAAGGTCATGCCCGAGGCAGAAGCCATCCAATATATGAAGGATGCCGCCACACACTCCTATCTGAAAAAAGGTCAGGACATCGTGGATATGAACCACAAAGCCATCGACCTCGGTGCTTCCGCATTCAAGAAGATCGACGTGCCTGCCGATTGGGCAAATGCCGAAGATCAGACCAAGGAAGTCAAACTCGAAGGCAAGAAGGAATTGGTCGATCAGGTCAAGAACCTGCTCAATCCGATCGACCTCATGGCAGGCGACAGCCTCCCCGTTTCCACCTTTATGCCGCATGTGGACGGTCAGTTTGAACTCGGTGCCGCCGCTTATGAAAAGCGCGGTGTTGCCGTTTCCGTCCCGACCTGGGATGCTCAGAAGTGCATTCAGTGCAACCAGTGCTCCTATGTCTGCCCCCACGCCACCATCCGTCCCTTCGCCATGACCGAAGAGGAAGTCAAGGCGGCTCCTGCCGATGCCAAGATCGTGGATGTCAAAGCCGGCAAGGGCAAGGGCGTTTACAAGTTCACCATCGCCGTTTCTCCGCTGGATTGTATGGGTTGCGGCGTCTGCGTCGGTGCCTGCCCGGTCGATGCTTTGGCAATGGTGCCTCAGGAAGAGGAAAAGAAACAGCAGGAAGTTTTCGATTACTGCGTCGCCAAGGTTTCCGAGAAGAAGGATATGCAGGATGCCACCGTCAAGGGCAGTCAGTTCTATAAACCCTTGCTCGAGTTCTCCGGCTCCTGCGCCGGCTGCGCTGAAACGAGTTATGCTCGCCTCATCACCCAACTCTTCGGTGACCGTATGTATATCTCCAACGCCACCGGTTGCTCCTCCATCTGGGGCGGCCCGGGCGCAACTTCTCCCTACTGCACCAACGCAAAGGGACAAGGTCCTGCGTGGAACAACTCCCTCTTTGAAGACAACGCCGAACACGGCTACGGTATGTATGTCGGTCAGGCGAGCATCCGCGACAACCTTGCCGCAAAGACCGCCGAACTCATTGCGCAATCAAGCGGCGCGTTGAAGGATGCCGCACAGAAGTGGCTTGACACCAAGGAAGACGGCGACGCCAACAAGGAAGCCTCCGAGGCTTACATTGCCGCACTTTCCAAGGATAAGAGCGATTTGGCAAAGGCGATCCTTGCCGAAAAAGACTACCTTGTCAAGAAGTCCGTTTGGATCTTCGGCGGCGACGGCTGGGCATACGATATCGGCTTTGGCGGCGTGGACCATGTCCTCGCACAAAACCGCGATGTGAATGTCTTCGTGTTCGATACCGAAGTTTACTCCAACACCGGCGGACAGGCTTCCAAGGCTTCCAACATCGGTCAGGTGGCACAGTTTGCCGCTTCCGGTAAGGAGACCAAGGTCAAGAGCCTTGCCGAGATCGCCATGAGTTACGGTTATGTCTATGTCGCACAGATCGCCATGGGTGCCAATCCCGCACAGACGATCAAGGCGATCAAGGAAGCCGAAGCCTACAACGGTCCTTCCCTCATCATCGCTTACAGCCCCTGCGAGATGCACTCCATCAAGGGCGGTATGATGAATTGCCAGAAAGAAATGAAGAAGGCAGTCGAGTGCGGTTATTGGAACCTCTTCCGCTATAACCCTGCTTTGGAAGGCTCCAAGTTCACCCTTGATTCCAAGGCACCTGCCGGTGGTTATCAGGAATTCCTGATGAACGAAGCCCGTTACAGCCGCCTCACGCGCGAGTTCCCCGACCGCGCCGAAGTCCTCTTCGAGCGCAACGAGGCAGCCGCCAAGGAGCGTTACGAGCACTTGATGAAACTTGTCGAGATGTACAAGTAAGTCTCATTTATTACCATACTAAAAACAGCAATGTGTCTCTCATTGGGGCACATTGCTGTTATATTATATCAAAACATCAGAGTTTTCGTAGTTCAAGATCTTTGTAGTCAATTTTACCAATACCTGTTAAAGGAATCTTATCAATAACTATATATCTGTTTGCCACATCTCTTGCAGGCAATTCTTCTTCCACTCTTTCCTTTATTTCTTTCAATACTTCTTCTTGCTTATTTTTGTATTTATCTTTTAGTTCTATGTAAGCAATAGCATAAGAACCATGCTCAACATTTAATGCTCGCGAACCAACAACAGCACAAGCTTCGACATATTGTGTCTTGTTGATAACATTTTCTATTGCAAAAGGAGATATATTGTGTCCATCTGGTCTAATAATAATTCGTTTTAAGCGACCCTCAATAAAAATAATACCATCTTCTGATATTCTCCCTAAATCTTGTGTTCTTACCCAACGATTGCCCTTTTCGTCTTTAAAAAAAACTTTTTTTGATTCTTCCTCATTATCTAAGTAATCTAAAATAATTGAAGGTGCATTAATAAAAATTTCACCTATTTCGTTATACGATAATTCTTCTAATTTTGCAAAATCAAAATTTTCATTTTGAATAGGCCTGACTATTTTT
>JAZUIU010000057.1:0-2463 GCA_045642405.1 Oscillospiraceae bacterium | reverse complement strand
TGACAAGGGAGGTTGGTGCGTAAACGCCCCTCGTCAGAGGGGAGAGGGCCACGAAGTGGCGAGGGGATTCTTGTGCGACGACGCACGAGGGTGCGATAGGGGACGGGAATCCCTCCACCGCAAGCGGTCCCCCTCCCTTTGACAAGGGAGGTTGGTGCGTAAACGCCCCTCGTCAGAGGGGAGAGGGCCACGAAGTGGCGAGGGGATTCTTGTGCGATGACGCACGAGGGTGCGATAGAAAACGGGAATCCCTCCGTCTTTTCGCTTCGCGAAAATCCACCTCCCTTTAACAAGGGAGGTTTAAGCGGTAGGGGGATTTCGGATTGCCACGGCGGCATAGCCGCCTCGCAATGACGAGGGATTTTCGTAGGGGAGAAATTTTTTACATCTCTGCATTATCTGCCATCTCGACGAGTGTGGCGACCAGCCGGTGGATCGGGATGCCCGAAGCGTAGAATTTCGCCTCATAGTCGGTCATCACGCCGCAAGGTCCGTTCGCGTGCAGATTATCCGTGACCTCGGAGAGCACAAAACCGCAAGGTGGGATCTCCTCCACGGAGAAAGCAAACAACGGCGCGTTATCGGTCTTAAACCAGATCTGACCGCCCTCACACAGCACTTTGCGGTACAAAAGCAAAAAATTCGTATGCGTCAGGCGGCGCTTAAAATAACGCTTTTGCGGCCATGGATCGCAGAAATTGATATAGATACGCGCCACCTCGCCGACAGCAAAAAAGTCCGGCAGCAAGAGCGCGTCGGCGGTGATGAAATAGACATTTTTCAATTCCGCTTCCTTTGCGCGCTCCATCGCAACGACCAGCGCATCGGGCACTTTCTCGATCGCCAGAAACAACACATCCGGCTCCGCTTTTGCCGTCTCCACGGTGAAGCGGCCTTTGCCGCAGCCGAGTTCTACGCGGATCTCGCGGCATTCGGGCATCAGTTCGCGCCAATGTCCGCGCTTTTGCACCGCTTCCGCTTCTTTGATCTCCCACGCGGCGCAACGCTCCATACGGGGGATCAGATTTTTCTTTTTTCTCATGCGCATTGCAATCGACCTCGTTTCGTTTTTCTACTTTGACTATAAACGAAAGCGCCGAAAAGTGCAAGCAGAACCTTACAAAATAGGCTCAATTTCTTTTGCTTTTCGCTTGACATTCGGAAAAGCAAATGCTATCATACCCATATTAGATTAAAAAAGGAGAAAGACAATGGCTAATCAAAAAATCTGGGCTTATTTCCTCTATCTCAGCCGCCACATGTGGCTCGACGAAACGAGCAAGCGTCCTGCCTGGACCTTGCAGCCTCCCTATAACTATCCGTACAAGCCGGAAAACGAGACCGATGTCGCCGTTTGGGACGAAACGATCGCTTACCTCGCCAAAACGCAGTACAACATGGTCGTCATTGATGTCGGCGACGGCATGAAATTTGAACGGCACCCCGAAATCTCCGCGCCCGATGCGTGGGACAAGGATTTCCTCAAAAAGAAACTCGACGAAATGCGCGCGCTCGGCCTGGAGCCCATCCCCAAACTCAATTTCTCCACCGGTCACGATACCTGGTTCAAACCTTCCCGCTGCATGGTCACCACCCCGCAGTATTACGAAGCGGCGAGCGACTGCATCGAGGAAGTGTGCGAAGTGTTCGGCAATCCGCGCTTCTTCCATTTAGGTCTTGACGAGGAGGACTACGATCATCAGAAACTGCACGATATGGTGATCATCCGCTCGCAGGAACTGTGGTGGCACGATGCGTTCTATCTTTTCGACATCGTGGAAAAACGCGGCATCCGTCCGTGGATCTGGGGCGATTGCAACTGGTATCATCCCGAGGCATTTGCCGAGAAGATGCCGCGACATATCCTCGTTTCCAACTGGTTCTATGCCACGCTGATGGATTATCCCGCCGGCAGTATCAACGAAAACCGCCTCGCCGGATATGAAAAACTCGAAAAACTCGGCTTCGACCAGGTCCCCGGCGTCTCCACCTGGTACAACAACACCAATGCACTCGAAACGATGCTCTACGCCGAAAAGATCATGTCCCCCGAGCATATCGCCGGCTACATGACCATCCCCTGGTTCCACACCATCCGCGAAAATCAGTATACGCTGCTCAACGATGCGTATCAGTTCTTCCGTGCGCGCCGCACGGTCTATCCCGACTCCCTCAAACCCAACGATATTGAATAACGATCCGCGTAAAGAGCGCACCGATTTGCGGTGCGCTCTTTTTTTGTAGGGACGACGGATTGCCACGGCGCTGCGCGCCTCGCAATGACGGGGAAATTAAACGCACGATGTACGAAAAATTCGTCATTCCGAGGCAACCTTCGTAGGGGAGGGGCTTGCTCCTCCCGTGTGCGATGACGGCGTAGGGGCGAACTGTGTTCGCCCGAAAAATTTTGCATCCCGTATGGCGGGCGAACACAGTTCGCCCCTACGGGATCGGCGGAAGAGG
>JAZUIU010000056.1:0-25604 GCA_045642405.1 Oscillospiraceae bacterium | reverse complement strand
ACTGACCGGTCGGATGAAAGATTTTTATGATATTTATTATCTGTCGCAAACCTTTGATTTTGACGGTAATAAATTGTTGACTGCGATCAAAGAAACACTCTGCATGAGAGGCACCGAGTTTGATGCAAATAGCTTTAATCGAGTCAAAGAACTTGTTAATGACGATGATATGCAAATAAAGTGGAATTATTTTCTGAAATCGCTTCATAATCCCGATGTTCCTTTTTCGCTGGTGATGGACGGCATCGAAAAATTCCTTGAACCGGTCTGGAATGCTTTACTTCAGGAAAATGAGTTTTTGAAGCAATGGAAATCTGATACAAGATCTTGGAAATAAAAAGCACAAGAGAACAATTGAAATGGGGTAACAATATGGCAACATTTTTGGAAATCAAAGAATTGTTAAAGAATATTCTCGGCATTGAAATGGAAATGGATGAGCAATGTGATATTATTGTTCCTAATGAGATAGATGGAAGAGAATCTGTTATAATCGCTAATGACGAATTGCTAACGGCATTCAATAATCTTCAAACGTATGGAAGAGAAAAATTAGAGATATATACCAATACATATCGAGAGGTAGCCCTTAGACTTGATACACCGATTAGAATGCTTCCGGAAATAAAAAGTATAACAGATACAACAAACGGCATTTCATATTCGATTGGCAGTGCCTCATTCGTTTATTGTTTATTCTTATTGAATCTAATCGCAGAGGAGATAAAAAATGGTGATAGAAGTGTACTCTTCGACCTTAGACACAGAGTTATAATGACATTACGGCGTCCGCTTGCTCAAGATACAACTGAGCAAGATCATATTTTGTCGCAATTATTAAGAGTTCATACTTTGAAAATCAAAACCGATGATGCAAACAATATAAACACTATAAGGTCTTTTGCTGCATCATTTGAATTTGTTTTTATGTATAAAAAAGGAGTTGCCGTATCGGAGTATTCAGGTATACAAGACATTTATTCTATTAGAAATTCAACAATTCGCCGCTATCGCGAAGAATTGGATACCCCACCACAAAGGATTTTTAATGCAAATGTATTAGATTATTATACAATGGCATTGGAGTCTCGCGACCCGTTTACCAAGTACATTTCTTTTTATCATATTGTTGAACATTACTTTGATGCAGTTTTCAGAAAAAAGCTAACGGATCAAATCAGAGAAAGAATCACAAGCCCGGATTTCTCATATAAAAACGAAAAGAAAATATATGATTTGGCAAAGTTTATTAAGAAACATATGAATAGTGATGGGGAAACAGGAAAGGGCGATGAGTTCGAATCGTTGCGATATGTGTTGAAAGAATATGTTCCGATAGATGAATTGTTAAACCGGATAGGTAATCTTGATAATAAAGCAAAAGAATATTATCAAGATAATTTTGTTCCGTTTACCACTTCTAAGAAAACAAAAATCTCTTGGTCGAATTTGGATGGTGTATATACAAATATAGCAACTCGGATTTATGAAACCAGGAATTCTCTTGTCCATAGTAAAAGCGAACAAATTGCAAATCAATACAAACCTTACGAGAATACCAAGGATCTGTTATTAGAAATGCCGTTAATTGAGTCGGTAGCCGAATTGGTGTTAATAAATTCAAGTGAAACGATATAACTTTACTGCCGACTCTTTGGCCAATTCAAACAGACAGATTTCCCATAACTTCCCGTAAACTCCCATATTCTCCCTTATTTCACCATAGTTTGCTGCCAGTTGTGCAATGGTCGCGAAGTCGATAACGGATTTGACCAAAAACCGCATAAACACTACATTTTCAAGGCATCGGCGCACGGGTTGAACGCTGAAAAGCAGAAAAAAGTGTTTAACAGGAGGATATAGGATGAACTTCATTGAAGAATTCTATTACGGAAATATCAACCCGCAGGCGCGAAGTTCGGATCAAAATCCAAAGGTGCAAAAGGATATGCAAACGCTGAGTGAAAGCGAGGACTTTCTGACGGATAAACTTACAGGTGAAGAAAAGAGGCGGTTTATCAGCTATGTCGATGCATGGGCAACCGTCAACGGCGAATCAAACCTCGACAGCTTCATCACCGGCTTCCGCTTGGGTGCGCAGTTCGCGTTCGATACTTTCGTAACGGACAAGGCACCGTACACGGACTATCTAAAAGAGAAAATATAAAGATAAATTCCAAAAACACGAACAAAACACGAACAAAAGACGAACAAAACACGAAAGAAATACGAAAAAATGATCCGGCTCTGCCATAATGGTAGAGTCGGATTGTTTGATATAATTTTCAAATCAAGTCTGGCAGGCGTCGATCAGCTTTTGGATCTTGCCCTCTGTGATGATCCCGGTCAGAACCAACGTTTCGGTGAATGTTGCACCGGGAGCGGAGGGCTGCAGCTCGGCGAGGGTGTTGCCGAAGCCGCTGCTGCCGGCGGTGGCAAAGAGGACGACCTTCTTGCCGGTGAAGTCGTAGGCTTCCAGGAAGGTGTTGATGACCGTCGGCGCCACATACCACCAGATCGGGAAACCGAGGTAAATGGTGTCGCAGCCGGAAACATCTACGTCGCCGGTGATGATCGCCGGGCGGATGCTTTTGTCGTTCATCTCCACGCTGCTGCGGGATTTCTTGTTCATCCAGTTGAGATCCGCCTTGGTATATTTCACCTCCGGCTTGATCTCATATGTGTCAGCGCCGAGGGCGCTCGCCAGCTTCCCGGCGACCTTCGCCGTCACCCCGCCGGCGGAGAAATAAGCTACAAGTTTGTTGCTCATCGTTTAATCCTCCGTTTCGTAATAATACGAATAGTCTATGCCTTTCATAATGATCTCGCGGCTGTGGATATCATCAGTCAGTGCACCTTGCAGAAGTTCCAATATCCGGTGCGGATCATCCACACTCTCCCGCATGGCGTCGAGGTATTCCGTCTTATCAATCCGGCTCCAATCTACGCATTTTTTCAGATTCTTTTTCAAAATCAGGTCGAGCCAGATGCGGGTACTGCGGCCGTTGCCCTCCATGAACGGGTGTGCCACGTTCATCTCAACGTATTTGTTTACGATTTCATTCAGCGTATTTTCCGGCATCGCCTCAATATGTGCAAGGGCTCCGTCCAAATATATTGCCGGAGCAAAAGCGAAACCGCCCTTGGCAATGTTCACCGTTCGGATCTGCCCGGCGAAATCATAAAGCCCGCCGAAAATATAGCCGTGGATCTGCTGCAGCCCTTTTGCCGTGCCCACTTCGATATTGTCGATAAACCCGCTTTCGAAAAGCTCATAGGCTTTCTGCTTGCTCTTCTCATCAAGTGATGTTTCCATGTTTTTCATCCACTTGGCAAAAACGTCAGATTTTTTACTTGGAATGAGCGCCAGAACAGTATTCAGCCCGTTTTCATCCACCACATCGGTGTTGTAAAATTTTCCGTCTTTGGCTTTCAATTTCAGTTGTCTGCAAATTGAGGACAACTCAGATTTTCTTGTTTTTATCGTATTCCAATACTTACGCGGGCTCTTCGTTTTTGTAAGTGCTTCGGCAATATCCATGGCGCAAAACCACCATTTAGAGCTTTCATCGTCCCAAACAGCGCGCACGGGAACATTTTCAAAAAAGCGTATTGAAGTTTTGCTCATGGAAATATGCCTCCGTTCTGTTTTTCATAAAACGCAAACCACCCGTGTGGATGGTTGCGCTGGGATCAGTCTTCGATAAGATTTTGCCCGCTGCCGATAAATGCCTCTGCGGTCAGCCGCAGGCCAAGCTTAAAGCCGATGGTGAATGCTGTCACTTCGGTCATGCCTTCGATCTCTGCGGTTCCGTCCTTGAACTTCTCGAAAGTCTCCTTCTGCGCTTCGGTCAGGGTGCTCGCGAGGCTTTCTTCGTGCCGTGAAACAAGCTGCAGGATATGCGCGTACTCGCTGTTTTTCTTGAAGTCCCGCTCCGAAAGGGGGATGTTGCCGTAATACAGTTCCTCGATGGTGCTCTCCATTGTGCCACCTCCTTTGGCAGCACGAAACATACCAGAGAAGGCAGGGAATAGCTACCCGAAACGGGTATTGTTAAGAGAAAAGTAACAAGTGCATTATTCCTTGCCGGTTTCCTCGATCAGCTTTGTTACCACGGCGTTCAGCTCCGCGGCGTTTTTTGATGTGATTACCGGTCTGCCGGTATTTTCTTCGATTTCTCTCCGCGCGTTTCCGGCAATCTGCCCGCCCTGACGGGCAATGCTCTGATTCTCCGCAAGGCCCTGCGGTTCATGCGTTTTGGAGAGCTCGGTTGTGGTCGCCTCGGCAAGCATGTTTAGCACCAGCTCCAGCGTGGACATATTATCCCGCAGGTTTTTCTTTTTCAGTCCCTTGAGATTTTTATACTGCCGTGTGGACATGCCCGACCATGCTTTCGTGATCTCGTCGGTAAGGATCGCATATTCCACGCCTTCCTTGACGCCGCGGTTCTGCCATTCATCAGTCAGATCTTTACGTACCTGAATGGCCTGCAAACGCTGGTTGATCCATTCGCGCGAATAGCCTTTTTTGAGATAAGTTTCCAGCGCCCGCTCGATCGTCAGTTCCGGGTCGATGGTTTCTTCAATCCGCTCCCGCCCGACCTGTGCCAGCCACATTTTGAACGGCTCTGCCTTCTTGGAGGGAATGGACTGGATGATACGGAGGATCTGCTCCGTGGTAGCAACGTCGGTTTGGTAGCGTTTGCCGTCTTTTGGGGATCGCAGTTTCAGTTGGTTACACTCCGTAACCAACTGACTGCCTTCATCCTTGAGCCGCTTTTTCAATACCTTCCAATAATCACGCGCACCGTCATAGCTTGTCTGTTCGGTGAGCACACCGACCACATCCACGATGGAAAAATACCATTCTTCCTCGGTCTCGTTCCAAGCAGTTCGAATCGGCTGATCCTCGTATAATTCTATTTTTTCGTTTTCGGACATATTGAATGCCTCCAAATTTTACCGCTTGTAATACCCATCCAATTTCGCATCGCATATCTCCAGAATACGTGCTTTTTCACCATCGGTTAGTTTTTTCCAGACCGTGCCGTCTACCTCAACGACGCCAAGCGTCTTCGTATGGCGCATCATATTCATATCTTCAAAGCGTTTGAACGGATTTGAGAGGATGTTACGCTCGGCGTCCTTATCGGTATAGCCGCCTTTTGCAAAGATGCTGTTGGCCTTTTCGACCTTCAGTCCCGCTGCCCGGCGGCCCTCGTAATACTTGCGGAAATACTCAACGATATCCGAAATCTTTACCCGTCCGGCTGCATCTGCGTGCTCCAATATTGCCTTGAGCAGCACCGGTTTATAGGAATAGCTCATGTCCATCTGTTCTACCATTTCCATGAACAGATTTTTCCGGTTGCTGTCGTCAATAAGCTGCCAGCCATATTTTTCGGCATATGCTTGTAAGGTTTCTTCTTTGAAATACTTGAAGGAGCGGTGCTCGCTCATGGGAATGATCAGATCCGGCACCAACATGCCTTCACGCAGGTACCGTTCGATCGTTTCCGACTGCACGTCCACTCTGCGGACGAATTCCATCTGCGAGATCATGCCGGCGGCTTCTTCCTGCCAGTTGAAGATATCCACAACTTCAAAGTCTGTTGCATCCACGGGGTAATCTATTACCGCGTCTGGCTTTTCGCCTTGACGGTAAAGCTCCGCTTCTGCTTCACGCTCGCCCTTTTTCCCAAGCACCAGCGCGCCGCCGTAGTAATCCTTGAGTTTGAACAGGCGATGCAGGGAATACGGCATATTGTACTGGCTGGCGTTGTCCACAAAATCAAATACCATCAGATGATCCTTACCCTCAGCGGTACGCATGCCGCGCCCGAGCTGCTGCGTATAGAGCACCCGGGACATAGTGGGACGAGCCATGAACAGGACTTCTGTTTCCGGGCAGTCCCATCCCTCATTGATAAGATCACAGGCACATAGCACTTTCAGTTCGCCGGAGGCAAACTTCGCAAGCTGCTCGTTGCGGTCCGCTGTTTTCATGCTGCCGGAAACCGCCACAGCATTGACACCGGCGGCGCGGAACAGGTCCGCAATCTGTTCTGCGTGCTTGACAGAAGCGCAGAATACCACTGTTCGCTTATCCCGAACATATTCAAGCCATGTATCAACGATCAGCCGGTTACGTTCCGTAACGCAAATTTTTACGTCCAGATCACGGATGTTATATTGCACGCTGTTAAAGCGCACTTTTGTCATATCGATATTCGTATGAATTCGGATGCAGCGCACCGGCACAAGAGCGCCGATCTCCACCGCCGTATGTATATCCAGCTTGTGCGCCGTGTTTTTGAATATCTCGAGGATATTGACGTCATCGGCACGCTCCGGCGTTGCCGTCAGGCCGAGCGTGAACTTCGGCTTAAAATACGCCAGCACACGCTGGTAGGTATCCGCCGTGGCATGGTGTGCCTCGTCTATGATGATATAGTCAAAGTCATCATCTTTGAATAGTTCCAGGTTCAGCGCGATGCTCTGGATGCTGCCGCATACGACATGGGCATCCGTGTCTTTAATGCTGTCGGCAAACTTGCCGACGCTCACTTCCGGCCAGAGGCTTTCAAAGGTGTGAAACGCTTGATTAACAAGCTCCATGGTGTGCGCAACGAACAACACTCTGCCACCGCAGCGTTTTGCATCCATGACCGCCGTGACGGTTTTCCCGGTGCCTGTGGCATGGTAAAGAAGCGCAATCGTCTCTTTGTTGGCACGCATAGCTGCCAGCGAATCCAACGCTTCCTGCTGATACTCCCGCAGCTCCAGTTTCTCGCCGTTGACTGCTTTGCCACGCTGTGTAGGGAGATAATCGTCGATCTCCTTGAAACGCGGATCGCTTCCGAGAAAAATGCGCAGCTCGTCCTTGACGGTGTCCGGCTGCTTCTGCATCTGCCGCACAGCCCAGCGGTACACGTCCCAGCCGAGATGGATCATGCTGTTCTGCTTCAGCAGATCGTCATAGAACTTGTCCTGCGACACAAGACGCGGATTGTGAGATGCTTCATCGTCGATTTCAATGGCCACGCGCTTTGCGCCGCTTTCCAGCACAAAATCGGCAAAACGGGTATTCTGGTATATATCGAAAAATGGGTATTGCGAATACAGGTACCCGGCTTTTTCGGCTCCAAAGGTATCTGCAAACAGGTCTATAAATAAATCTTCGGCAACACTGCCGGATGCTGCTCTGTATTCGCTCATAACTCACTCTCTTGTCTTTCTGGGAAAATAGGTGCTTTCCATTTTACCGCGCGCCACTAACCGAGACTCTATTGCACCCTTGCTTCGGCCGTGTTCTTTTGCGATTGCGGAGACAGACATACCGGAATCAAATTCGTCCAAGAGCTTATTTTCTTCAAGCTCAGTCCATGGCTTGCCGGCGTTCTGCGGCTGCGGTTTCAGCTTCGAAGACGGGATCGCATCGATTATCGTATGTAGTGCTCGGATCACATCCGCCTGATTGCAGGAATCCTCCGGCGGCAGGATTTCGCCGGTCATGGGATTGACGCCATCGGCTAACACACTGAGAATCTCTTTTGCACGGATAATGTCCATTGTCAGTTCTCCTTTACGTCAATAAGCAGGATTCTACTATCGAATGCGCCACGTTTTTCCGCCTTGGTAGCACGTACCCGCTCCAGTTCTTCCAAAGAGTAGCCACGTGCTTTGGCGGCGGCGTAGATGACTTCCAGCAGGTCTGCCAGTTCTTCTATGTTCTTGTCCTTGTGATATTCTGCCAGCTCCTCATCCAGCTTGGCGTCTACCATTTTGAGATATTCTTCGTCGGATAGTACTTTCGTCGTACAGCTTTTCCCGCTTTGCTCAATGATCTCGGGAATGCGATCGCGGACGAGCTTGTTATATGTAATTGTTTTCATTGTCTCACCTCAATTCACTAACACCGAGACTAGTCAAATACTCATACGTCCTATCGTACCACTCTCTTTTCCGCGTATGATCCGCGTCATCGCCTTGTGGAATAAAAATCACCATTCCTTGGCGGGCACGGGTAAGAAGAACGCGATAGGCGTTTTTCAGATACAGCTTCCGTTCCTCGGAGCTGACGCTGTTCCAGCGATTGCCAACGAAATTGTTATATGTCCACTGTTCACCGTCAAAGCGGAAATCCGCATCCCAGGCAACGATGGAATAATCCAGCTCGAGACCTTGAATATCGAACTCGGTGACCACGTCCTCCAGATAATAGCTGGAGCGCACGTCGTCTTTTCCGTTCAAAAACCAGTTTTCCACAGAGGCATCGTTCTTAACGAAAATACCCTCCGGTTTCAGCCGCAGACCGCCGCTGCTGGCGAGCAAGCCGTATCGCGTGGTGCCTTGGCACTGCTCCCGCACCCACTGCTTCGCAGCATTCAGATCCCGCGTGATGCGGATGGGGTACTTGTCCCGAATTTTTGCGTACAGCTCTTTTGCCGTGTCGGTGTCCACGTCCAAAACAGCCTTCACAAATGCCGCCAAATCCGGTGTGCGGAAGGAGCGCACCGAGGTTGCAAGGTGCAGATCGGCATTTTCGTGGATCTGCAGGTCGGAGATCATGTCGTCCCACGCGCGGTCACGACGATATTCTTCGTCATTGAGCTGTGGCGTGATATACACATCCCAGTTGGGGAAGGCCCGCCGCAGAGAATCAAACCACTCGGGCAGACCGGCTTCACCGGTGTTGATCTCCTGTCCGCCACCGACCAAGCAGATGATCACCGCCCAGTCCTGGTGTCTGTCCATGGTACTGATGAGGAATTCCGGCTCGCTGTGCGCGAAATCTGCCACGCCCTTCTTGGTCAGCATAAACTTGGCGATCATGTCCTGCGTCCATGCACGCTGCGCTTCGTCGAAAATAGCTACCCGCTCCGGCGGCACATGGTTGTTGCCAACGAAGGAATCGCGGTATTTGTGGATGATCTGAATAAAGGCCGATGTGCTGCGCAGGGCGTCACTCTTGGAAAGTCGGCGGCCGGCCTGCTTTTCCTGCTCCACCTTGTCCCGGGCAAGGGCCTCCTGCAGCACCTTCACCAGCGGGAAGTTTCCGGACAGGAAGACGGCGTGTTCGCCGGCCTGCGCATTGGCGTGCTGGATAGCCAGATTAAGGCCCACCAGCGTTTTGCCCGCTCCGGGCACCCCGGTGACAAAGCAGATGGACTTGCGGTGGGTGGCCTTGCTGTGCTCAATAATGCGGTTGATTTCCTCGGTGGTGACGGTCAGATTCTCCGCGCCGGCATCGCTGCGGGTGATGTCATGGACGTTGTGCCCGCGGTAAAGCGCCTGCGCCGCCTCGACGATGGTCGGGGTGGGGAGGTATTCGGAGTTTTCCCACTGTTCATAATCAAAAGACGGCTCGGCGTAGCGGGCAACTACCGCTTCAATTGCCGCACCGATATTGTGGGCGTTACAGCGGATCGGCTCAATGATCCGCTCACGTTCGTTGATGACGCACGGCTGCTCCGGCGCTCTGGTGGAAATCATCAAGCAGGCAAGCAGCTTGTCGTGACTCTCCTTCTGGAAGTTCCGCAGGTCCAGAGCGTAGTCGTAGACCTGATCGTATGTACTCTCTCGGTACTCGCTGTCGCCGACCTTGAACTCCAGCAGAAATACGATGTTGCGGTACAGAACCACGGCATCAACGCGCTTTCCCATGCGGGGGATGGTGTACTCGAAGATGATCCGGCCATCCGAAAATGCGCGCAACTGATCCTTGAGAATCGTGATCTCCGATTCCCATGTGTTGCTCTGTTGAATTGTCGTCTCCGCCGATATGTCGTTGGCATGGATAATACCGAGGATTTCTCGGTCACTCTGCCGCAGAAAATCTACTATCGAGGCGGAGTAGTAGGATCGTAAGTTTCGCATTTCAGTTTACCTTTTTCCGGCGCAAGCGTGGACATCATTCAACGATTCATCATTGTATTAGAAATAATAAACCCATTTGGAAAAATTGACATTTCTTCTAAACCTGTCAATTCGAAATTCTAACTCTCTGATGAATGAGATCAGCCACACCACCATATAGGTCTATATCGAGCCCTTCAGCAACCTCAAAACTTACAAAAATGCAATAAGGTACAGCATTGCGGCCTATCTTTCCTGCATCCTCTTTGCAATTCACTTTTATTATGAGGTCTTCGTTGTTCCATGCGATTGGCCGCTCACCGACAAATATTTCATGTTGTAACGTTCCTTTTCTCACAGCCTGCCATTCGCTATTTTGTCTTGCTCCGCTCGGAATTAACCCCTTCTGCCCATCATCAATTTCAAACCAGAGCTGAGCTGATCGATAAAGTTGCTTGTTTGGTTCGATTGGAGATAAATATGCAAGCGTAACAGTGAGTTTTCTTTTTATGAGACGTGTAGAGAAGTCAATATGTAGTGGTAATTTAAATACATCTCCTTGATCTTTTTCCAGCGCGCCCCGACCGATAAGAGTTATTCGTTCCTTTGTGCAGGTCTTTACGCGGTCAACATTTGGGATGCCGTTGCCAACCCAGTGACTTAACTGTTTTTGACTATCACCCGTAATCCTGCTTAATTCACTTACAATTTGCTCCCAAGAAGCACCATGCGTCAACATTGCCTTGATTAGAATAGCAGCATAGTCGGAGGGCATATCATATCCGGTTTCTTCAAGAAAAATTTGCGAAAGGACATCGTGGCACTTAATAGCTTCATGCGTTAACTGCGCAGCTGCATCGCTGGTCCCAAAAGAGTATGCCTGACCAGATTCTGTCCCTTCGTTGTATGGAGCAGCTGTTTTACAGCCTGGCTCTCTATTGGTATTGGCCCAATCAACGCCGTTATGGAGCCTTCCCTTTATAAATTTTCGGCCACCATTATAGAAAAGATCCGGGACTATAATCCCTCGGTATCCCTTCCCAATTGCAGAAACGGGAGATGGCATTCCCTTTTTTACTGCCCAAATTAAACGATCACTTTCTGTAGCATCCGAATAATCGTCATATACAGCCCCCACTGTAAGTGCATTTAGGCTTTCTGCCGGCGATAGCACTCGCATATTTCGCTGGTTATCTCTTATTGCACCCCAAAAGACTTCATCTCTCTGCTCGATGGATTTGGCTTTTAAATCAGCAAAAGTGCCCGGAATCTTGTCAATTATCTCAGCATGATTCCCTGCGCTAATAATAAAAAGAAGCTTATATTTATAAGCCAAGTAGTCTATAAGGCGCGCCAAAGGGCTCATTTCGGTAGCCAATTGACGCATAGGGTCTCCAATAGATAGATTAATGACTTTTACAGAAGGGGCAACTGCTCCCTCTCTGCCTTCACCTTCAGTCATTCGTTTAACAGCCCGGTGCAAATCATCTACAAACAATCTGTCAGATGGAACCCGCTCTTCAACATTTCCCATTCCTACGTCACACGGTCGTAGAACAGGTCTCATATATATAGGCGTTGAAACAGGCGTGTCATTGCGGTTTAGGTCGCTGTATATAGCAAGTGATGCCATACTTGTTCCATGAGTCCGGTATTTGCTTTCATAGCCATTCGCGTAGTTATCTGGATCGTCGATAATCAATCGTCCACGTAATAGTTCGTGATTTTGAATGGGCATACCGTCAAAAATTGCACCGATTGGGTCCCCATTTGGCAATGGTAGCTCTCGAACTGGCACTGATAACGCCTCAGTATCAGTAGAAGATAGAAAAGCCGTTTGACAGGCTGGCCGGAAAAACATTATGTCATCAACGTGTACCAAAGCTATTCCAGTATAGTCATTGATCAGCCCTTCAATAGTATTCCTTGGGAGTTCTGCAAGTATTGCATGGTAGGATATTTCCCCAATAGTACATTCTTGAAGAATCCGGCCACCTAAGGATTGAATTTCATGAGTTACGGCCTGAGATGCAATATTCCTTTTCTGTAAATCATCACGGTAAAATAGCTCTATCTCAAATGGGACGAATGAATCACCATCTATTGTCAGCATTTCTCGCCAGTAATCTACGACATGTGTTTCTGCTATTCTGTCTTGAGCATTCCACCTACGAATTGTTTTTATCTTTGTAAACACGTCGCGAATGCCGGCAAATCCTCGCTGAAAAACAGCCTCTTCACCATTCAAGTGTCGTTGCCACAACGATAGTAGCTGTTCCATGGCCTGCTGGTTTGACATCACACAATAAAGCTTTCCGTCTAGCGAGTTTTCTGAACGGTTCCCATTTTCTACTTCATAAAAATCATCATCAGGTTCAATGCTACTGGAGTCTTTATCAAAAAGCCACTCCAATCCCTGGCAATGATTAACTGCAGTATAAAAATTGTCTACAGACCCTACTATCTCAAAAACGAGAGCAAAATCGGGATTGATACCAACAGGTGATTGTTGAACAATTATATTTTTTTGTTCGAATGCGGTGTGGAGCGTTTGAAAGATAGGCTGTAGCCTATCGTATTGCCTCTCAAAACTGGGACGCCTGTAGTTTTTAAAAACTGGGGATTTCTGGCTACGCCCGGCTCGCTCAGGCGTCGGAAATAGTATTACAGGTCTTTCGGGCATCCAGCGGTCTCTCCTTTCTGCGGCTCAACGTTAAAAATAACTTGTGCTTGCCATTTTTGAAGTGCTCGTTCAGTTATCTCTTTTTCATTACCCTCCGGCAATTCGAGAATATACTGTCGATAAATGGAGAATGCGAATTCTTCCGCTTCAGCATAACTTACACCGAGTGTCTTCTTTGCAAGCGTACCTGGCTGCATTCCAAAATGGAAGTTGTGCTCCTTCTCAAAAAAATGATAATAATTCTCAAGGTTACTTCTAGTGGGCTTAGGAATTTCTAGGCGAATTTGAAATCTGCGCCACGCAGCCTTATCCAACAACGATTCATGGTTTGTAGCTGCAATTGCAATAACGTAACTTGGAAGCGCGTCAATTTGCATAAGAAGTGAGCTTACAACACGTTTTATTTCACCGGTTTCGTGTACATCGCCTCTCTCTTTCCCTAAAGTTTCAAATTCATCAAAGAACAAAACGCATTCTCTTGTCTTTGCGTATTCAAACAGCTTTGAGAGCCTAGAAGCAGTTTCACCCAAGTATGAACCAATGATGCTTTCATACCTGACAGTAAGAAGAGGTACCATAAGTGATTCGGCAATGGCTTCTGCTATAGAAGTTTTTCCATTTCCCGGTGGGCCAATTAGGAGGATCTTGTTGCGAGGTTCCAACCCGTATGATTGCAACAAGTCTGCTCGATTGTGTTCGCTAATTAAATCTTGACAGGCAACACGAACATAATCAGGAAGGATCAGATGATCTAATCGCTTTACAGGGTTCTTTTCAATAATATATGATTGCTCCGTTGCTCCACTTCGAGGCATTATCGGACCAGATGTGGATTCGCGAGGAACCATATGTCTGGATGTCCTTAATAAGTCTTCTATTTTATTCGCTAACACAGTATGCTGTTTTGAACGCTCCTCTGCACAGATAGCTTCTGCTGCTTTTCGAAAGCTGGTAGCATCATTTATTAGCCCATATTTTATTAATTCACACAATAAATCGGCTCTTGCCATAGCACATCATTCCTCCTAGCATATCAAAAAGAGTATAGCAATTAATCAAAACAAACCATCTGGCACTTCAATAAAATTGTTCTCACAGAAATCATAAAAACTCTTTACCGCAAGATTGCTAGGTACAACATGGCCGTTTTCCCATCGATTAACGGTCGAGTAACTCACATTAATTGCTACTGCTAATTGTTTTTGACTTAAATGAAGCTTCTTACGAACTGATACTACGAACTCAGAAAAAGACAAGCAAACCCCTCCTAATATCGCATATGCAATACTGTGATACTAACATAAGTATAGCATATGCGACATCTGGTGTCAATAACTGCAAACATAGCACCCAAGAATGCACTTCAGATAACGAAATTTAGGACAGCAAAGATTACACGAAAGTATAATGCCTTTTTTGCCATCCGGAAATAAAAAAGCTCTCCGGCGCGGTCTGATAACCGTGCAGGAGGCCTTAAATGCCTGATTTTGCTATATTTTGCCCCGAAAACAAAAAAGACATCGAAAAAGCTGGCAGACTTTTTCGATGTCTTTCTTGGCGGGGGGGAAGATGGATTTGAACAACAATGAGAGGTTCAAATCCTCCCCCTGCGTCCCACATCGGACAAATATGCAGCGAAAATTGCTACCAAAAGGTGCGCGGGATTTTTGCCTCCGAAATGCAAAAAAAGGGCTCCGCGATGGCCAACCGACCGTCGCGGAGCCCGTTTTGATGCCTAAAATGCTTGATTTTGCTGGATTTTTGCCTGAAAACAGAAAAATTCCTCTAATTTGCACGTAGACAAATTAGAGGAATTAAGTGGTTGCGGAGGCAGGACTTGAACCTGCGGCCTCCGGGTTATGAGCCCGACGAGCTACCAACTGCTCCACTCCGCGATATTGAATTGGTTCGGTCAAAGCGATGGTGCCGGTGACCGGACTCGAACCGGTACAGTATTGCTACCGGGGGATTTTAAGTCCCCTGTGTCTACCATTCCACCACACCGGCGGATGTCAGCGAAGGATACTATATCACTTTCTGCCGCTGATGTCAAGACTTTACCGAAAAAACTTGCCGACACATTTCGGGAAAAGCGTTTCGCGGCAAAATGCTCCGTTGCGAGAACACCTCGCAACGGAGCATTTTTTCTTATTTCTCGGGCAGATCGATGTCAAACGGAAGTTTGCCCGTGGGTTTGATCTCTCCTGCCAAAACCGCCGGAAGCGCATCCATACAGGTCGGATGTGGGAAGCCGAAGATGAGGCGTGGAATATGTACGACCTTTTCAAAAGCGAACGGGTTACCCACATGGACGATCGCCGGAATATGATACTGCATCGTACTGATGAGGTGGCGAATGCGCTCGGTCAAGCCGTCTGTGCCCTGGTAGGCATTTGGCGAGCAGAAGGTGATGAACACCACTTCTTCATGTGCTGCCGCCGCCGCGCAGACGCGTTCATTCTGATTGCGATGCGGAAATTCGCAGGTGAAAAGGAAATCGGAATTGGGGAATTTCTCCTTGAAAATCTTCGCCAGATGCTCGTGATCCCATTTGCCGGAGAAGCCGATCTCATAGCCGGGTTGTCCGCCCAAATCTTCCTCGGAATAATCGTTGGGTTTGAGGATAACAAAAAGGTAATTCTTCTTTGTATCAAGTCCCAATTCCAAACCGTCATCCACTACGGCGCAGATACTGTCGCGGTTGATATGGTCAATGACGATACGCTCACGCTCACCGACTTCGGTCGTTTTCGGCTGCTTGACGGTATGTGCCTGTGCTTTGAGCACATGGCGCACGGCATCGTTGAGGCGCGCTTCGTCAAATACGCCCTCGCGGTACGCCTTCATCAGGCTGTTGTAAGTGTCGCGCAGGGGCACGCGATAGTTCGGCAAAACCATATCGTGACCTGCCGCGATCGCCATACCCGGGATCTTTTCGTCGCCGTATTTCTGCACGATACCCATCATGGCAAGGGAGTCTGTGATGAGCATTCCGTCAAAGCCGATCTCGCGGAGCATATCAATGCAGGGTTTGGAAAGCGTTGCCGGATATTGGGGATCAATGTTAACGCAATTCACATGCGACGACATCACGCTGATCATATCATCGCCGAGTTCTTCGACAAGTTTACGGTAAGGATAAAGGCATTCATTCATAAATTCCTCCCGCGTGTGATAAGAAACGGGTGCCCACATGTGCGTATCGCGGACGCGGTCAAAAATCGAGGGAAAATGTTTCACCGAGCCGACCACGCCGTTATCGGCAAATGCCTTGACATACTCAATCGCGTGACGGGCAATGAGTTCCTTATCTCCGCCGATGGCACGCAAAGTACGCAGCGGCGTGTCGCCGTGGATGGCATCCACCACAGGGCTCCAAATCATATTCCAGCCGAAAGACTTCGCCTGGCGCGCCATGGAATCGGCAAACGCGTAAGTTGCATCCACTTCGTCCAGACAGCCGAGTGCCAGATTGGAGGAGACCTCCAAATCACCGTTTTGGAAGCCGCGCTCCATATCCGCACCGATCAAAATCGGGTAATCGGCATTCGCCAGCGTCGGCTCGATCGCATCGGCGACGATGGTTTTGTTCACAGGCGCCTGCACACCGCCGAGTGCATGGTCGCGCATCAAACCAAAGGCAAAATCGCGGTCATCCGGCGTTTTGAGATTGCGCGCACAGATCAGTTGACCGATCTTCTGCTCAACGGTCAATTCTTCCAATTTGAGTTGTTTCATCTTGATCCCTCCACAGTTTTTTTGGTTGTCTTTTTGTAGTATAGAAGAAAAAAAGCGACAATGCAAGTAAATATTTCGTCAAAAACGCGATTTTTTAGACAAAAGTAACAATAACGCTGCCCGATTTCAAACCGAGTGCAAAAAGGGCAAGGCGTTTCGGAAACTCTACCGTTCTTCATTCTGTTTTACATCTTTGCCGCAGATCACAGCGGTGAGGTCAGCGGCGTTGCAGAGGGAAAATGTGCGGCTCACGCCGAGTTTGGAAGAATCGCAGAGAAAATACTGCTTTTTCGCCCGGGCGATCATACACTTGCGCAGAGCGACCTCTTCCTTGGAACTGTCGGAGATCACACCTTCCTCCGAAATGCCCTGACAGGAGAAAAACACACTGTCCGCCTGCACGGAGTTCAGAAAATCTACCGCGTAACTGCCCATAAAGCACTCACGCCGCGGCTTCAACACACCGCCGGTGCAGTACACCGTCACCTCCGTGTCTTTCAACTCGTTGCACACACGGAGATTATTGGTAATGATCGTGAGATTTTTTCGATCCAAAATGTGCTTGCAGATGCGGCGCACTGTGGAAGAGGAATCAAAAATTACCGTCTCATTGTCCCCGATAAAGGCAGCGGCCTGTCGGGCAGCGTGCTCCTTTTCGGCACTGTTGGCACTGTCCCGAATGTCCACCGGCACCACCTCGTTTTGATAAGAGGAGAGCATCACACCGCCGTAAACCCGACGCACCAGTCCCCTGCTCTCCAATTCCGCCACATCACGCCGAATGGTGGCTTCGCTGAAAAAAATCACTGCCGCCAGTGCCTTGATCGACACACATCCTCTCGCTTGCAGACAGGACAAAATCTGCTCCTGCCGCTCAAATGACAGCATAAAATCCTCCTCCTTTTGAAAAAGTTTGAAAAAGTCTGCATATCTTCCGAAACTTCTCTGCAAACCCGTCAATTTCTGTAACAAACTTGCAAGTTCTGCACTTTGTGCTAAAATCAGAATATCACAATTTGAAATACTTTGCAAGTTTTTGAAAGGAAATGATAATCTGTGCAAATTCAGGATCTGATCCGAGGCATTCCGATGTGCGATTGCGGCAAGTCCCACCGTTGCCCCATTGATACGGTGGAAATCGGGGAAGGTGCGCTGAAAAAACTCCCCGACCTTTGCGGAAAATATGAAAACATCGTTCTTGTGGCGGACGACAACACCTGGAATGCCTGCGGCAAGCAAGTGGCGGATCTGCTGGGAAACAAGGTGCAAACTACCCTGATCCTCCATGCCGATGGCGTGGTCATTCCCGATGAGAAGGCGATCGAAACGGTGCGTGCCGCCGCCAAAGAAAGTGCCGATCTGTATGTGGGTATCGGCTCCGGTGTCATCAACGATCTTTGTAAATATGTCAGCTTCGGTCTGAACCTGCCCTACTACATCGTCGCCACAGCTCCCTCCATGGACGGCTACGCCTCCGTGGGTTGTGCGCTGATTTTGGATGGCATGAAGGTCACGCTCAACGCCCGTCCCCCAAAAGCCATCATCGCCGAGCAGTCCGTTTTGCAGAATGCTCCTATGGAAATGCTGCAAGCAGGCTACGGAGATATCATCGGCAAATTTTCCTGCCTGAACGACTGGAAACTCAGCACCCTCTTAACCGGCGAATACTTTTGCCAAACTGTTTATGATCTGACCTACAACACCGCCGTGAAGGTAAAATCTCTGGGCGAAGGTGTCGCCAAACGGGACGGCAATGCCGTCAGTGCCTTGATGGATGCACTCGTCACCGTAGGCATCGCCATGAGCTATGTGGGCAACTCCCGTCCGGCATCCGGCAGCGAGCATCATCTCTCTCATTTCTTTGAGATCACCGGCATTTTGGACGGCAAACCCTATTTCTCCCACGGTATTGATGTGGCGTATTCCTCCGTTGTCACCGCCGGTGTGCGGAAGAAACTGCTGGAAAGTCGACCGAAGAAGTGCGTTTTTGATAAGGCGAACTACGAAGCCGATATCCGCAGAATCTACACCACCTCCGCCGATGGCATTTTAGAGTTGCAATACCGCATCGGGGCAGACCGCCGGAACACCCCTGCTGAGGAAAAATGGGAGGAAGTCAAGACCATTCTGACGGAAAGCCCTACGCCAAAAGAATTTGAGGAAATGCTGGGCGTTGTGGGACTGAAAACGGAAAAATTTTGGGAAATGTACGGTGAAAAGAAAGTGGCGGACGCGATCCTCTATGCAAAAGACCTGAAAGACCGCTATACCGTGCTGAACCTGCACTATGACTTTTTCAGGGGGTAAAATATGGGGATCAAACTGATGGCATTTGACCTCGACGGCACATTGACACAGCACAAAACGCCGCTTTCTCCCGAGCATCGCTCTGTGCTGGATGCACTGGGGAAGAAGTATCGTCTGCTCATGGCGGGTGCCGGTATGTGCCGCCGCATTTTCAATCAGATGGGCAACTATCCCATCGACATTCTGGGCAACTACGGCATGCAGTACGGCGAGTATGACGCAGATGCCAAAGACCTCATCATCAAGGAAAACATCACTCTGCCCTGCGATCGGGAGAGCATTGAAGTCCGTGTCACCGCCCTTCGGGAAAAGTACGGCTACACGGAATTTACGGGGGACAATGTGGAGTACCATGCGTCCGGATGCGTGACCATTCCGCTTTTGGGCACGAAGGCACAGCAATCGGACAAACTGGCGTTTGATCCCGATCGGAAGAAGCGCCGTGCCATCTATAAGGATGTAAAGCAGATCTTTTCCGATTACAATGTGTTCGTGGGCGGCTCGTCCTCCTTCGATATGGCACCTGCTCCTTATAATAAGGCATACGCCCTGCAAAAATATTGCGCCGAGCGAAAAATTACTTCGGACGAGGTCGTTTATGTGGGTGACGACTACGGGCAGGGCGGCAACGATGAATCTGTCTATTTAAGCGATTTCCGCTTTGTGAAAGTGGACAACTATCTGGATTTCCCCGAAATTATGAAACAGGAGGGTTTACTATGAATTACTGGCAGCAATCCGAGAAAAACATCTATGTGGCTTCCCACCGCGGCGACAGTGCCTATTACCCCGAAAACACCATGGAAGCGTTCCGCGCTGCACTGGCGGAGGGCGTTGATCAGATCGAGACGGATATCCGCATCACCAAGGACGGAGAACCGGTGATCTTCCACGATGCCACCGTAGGCCGCACCACCGACGGCACAGGTCTTGTGAAGGAAAAGACTCTTGCGGAGATGAAAACGCTGGATGCCGGATGCAAAAAAGGCGAGAAGTTCAAGGGTTGCCGCGTCCCCACTTTTTTGGAATTTATGGACTTGGTGAAGGACTATCCGACGCTGACGCTGGATCTGGAACTGAAAGAATATCCCACCCCCGGCTATGAGGAGACCGCATACAGTGTGGCGGATCGGGTACTCAAAACCGTGGATGATTACGGCTTTACCGACCGCATCGTCATCAATTCTTTCAGCGGCAAGCTGATGGAATACGTACATCGGAAGTACGGAAACCGCTACCGCCAGCACGTGTTTTTCCCCGTTTCCCATATGGGAAAGATAGAGGAGGATCCCTATTCCTACGCCTATTGCTGTTGTATGTTCCCGACCTACTTTGCCTCCAATATGGCGGAAAAGTGGGACTTTGACCGGATGCGGGAACTGGGCGTTCAGCCGTGGGTAGGTGCTTCGGTGAAGGATGAGGCAACCGTGGACGAGGCGATCCGGAACGGCGCCGTGCTTATCACCTGCAACAATCCCGGCGACATTTTGGAGATCCTGCGAAAGAAAGGATACCATCAATAAAAACTTTTGCAGGAAGAGGATCTGCGCATACAATAAAAGACACCGTGAAAAGCATCTTTGCCAATCACGGTATCTTTTTAACTGCTCGATTTACGAGGCTTATTTTGATGTCCTGATTATTTACTTTTTTCAGATACCCTTTGTTTTAAGAAATTCGCGGCTGATTTTTACTGCCTCGAGCGGCGGTGTATCGTAGCAGTTATCCTGCTCGACGATGATGTATTCTACGCCCGTATTCTCAAGCGCGGCGAGCATAGGATCGAAATCCTGCATTCCTTTGCCGAGCGGTCTGTACGCAAAACCGTTTTCCGCTTTTGTTTTCTTTTTGGGTTTTACGCCGATGAGTTCGTATACGGGACCGGAAGCGAACTCTTTGCAGACAAAATCCTTGAAGTGGATCGTAAACATCCTGTCCTTGTACTTATTGATGTACTTAACGGGATCCTCACCCGCATACTTCACCCAGCATACATCGAGTTGGGGTTTGAGCAGATTTTCGGGCATGGATTCGTAGAGCCAGTCAAGATAGTATCTGCCGTCGTCGAGCTTGCCGAATTCAAAGTCGTGATTGTGGTATTGGAGTATCATTCCGTGTTCGCGGAGGAGTGTTGCGACCTTTGTGAATTTTTCAAGCGTTTCTTTTCTTGCTTCTTCGGTCTCATAGTGTTCTGCGGAATAGTGGGGAACGGTGACATATTTCACGCCGAAAGCCTTGAAGAAGTCTACCGCCTCTTTGCCCTTTTCCAAAAACACTTCAATGTTCTCGTGAACGGAAATTGAAACGAGACCGTACTTGTCGAGAAGAGCCTTCATCTGCTCTCCTGTAAGCCCGCCGTAGTATCCTGCGAATTCAACATCCTTATAGCCCATTTCCGCAACCGCTTTTACCGTACCCTCAAAGTCCTCTTTGAGTTGGTCGCGAACGCTGTACATTTGAAGACCGGCGATGTATTTTTTCATTGCAATTCACCTCAAATCTCAGGGATCTCGATGGTCACTTCTCTGCCGAGCTTGTTGGATTTGAGAATACCGTCGATGATCGCCTGGTTAATGATAATCTCTTCGGTGGAAACGGGAGAGGGCTTGTCGTACTTGACCGCGTCGAGGAAATGACGGATCTTATAGTAGAAGTCGCCTTTATCGGAAGGATCGTGCTTCGGGAACTCGGTCACGACCTGTTCGCCTGCAATGGTTTGATAAAGTTTGAGCGGACCGCCGATGTCGCCGTTCCAGCATTCGGTGGAAGGAACTCTGAGGGAACCCTTGGTCCCCATGATGATCGTGTCGCCCGGCGTATCAAGGTGCATCGCCCAGGCGATACGGAAGTCGAGGATGATGCCGCCTTCAAGGCGGACGAAGCCTGCCGCGAAGTCTTCTACCTTGAAGAGTTTCGCGTATTCTGCCGGCTTGCCTTCGGCGGTATAGTATTCGGGATCGGTGCCGAAGAAGTTGGAAGCATAACCGGTTGCGGTGAGCGGCTTCGGATAGCCGATGGCGTTGAGCACCATGTCAAGGCTGTAACATCCGATATCGCCCATTGCACCGATCCCCGCGGTCTTATCCTCGATAAAGGTCGTGCCATAAGGCGTTGGGATGCCGCGGCGTCTGCCGCCGCCGGTCTGGATGTAGTAAATCTTGCCGAGAACGCCGGACTGAACGACATTTTTGAGCATCTGCATATTGGGATTAAATCTGGGCTGGAAGCCGACGGAGAGAATCTTGCCGCTTCTCTTTTCGGCTTTTCTGATCTCAACTGCCTCTTCAAGCGTCACGCAAAGCGGCTTTTCAAGAAGTACATTCACGCCGTGGTCGAGAGCATAGATGGTGCATTCCGCGTGCATACGGTTGTAGGTGCAAATGCTGACGGCGTCGGGCTTTTCCTTGTCAATGAGTTCCTTGTAAGAGGAATAAAAACGGATCTTCGAGGTATCAAGCTCAGGCGCATGATCCTTGAAAAACTGTTCTGCCTTGCCGGGGATCAGATCTGATGCCGCAACGATCTCAACATCAGGCATCTGGAGATACCGCAGGAGGTGTGCCTTTGCGATCCAGCCGCATCCGATGATCGCAACTTTGAGCTTCTTCGATGCGTCAATGACTGTTTCGCCTTGTTTCGTCTTGTATTCGTCAAGAATGTTTGCCATTACTTTTCTCTCCTTTTTCGTTTTTTCACGGGACTTTTCCGCACCATGATTACGATTTCATTTTATACCGCTGCAAGTCGATGTTTCCATAGCAATATTGACAAGAATTTGTACTATTTTGCTATGTCCTGTATCAAAGCACGGACTTATATGCTTTTTGAAGATACATTTTTGATTGATATTGACATTTTTTTGCGTGAAATAATGGATCAAAAGTTTATTGAGGTATTTTCGTTATGGATAAAGAAAAACAAACGGCAAAAGAAAGTTTCATCGAATTTATCACGCCGAACCTGCCGGGAGTGCCCGTGAAAATATCGCGTCAGAGCGACAGGGAATATCAAGAGGGAACCAGGCTCTCCCCTATGCACTTTCACGATGAGATAGAGATCATCAGCGTCAAAAACGGCATTTTGGTGTTTGAACTCGCCGACGGCAGCAGGACGGTGGTGCGTTCGGGGCAGACGGTGTGCGTCGATTCCCGCGTACTGCACGCCACCTTTTCGGGAGGAGGTGGACATCAGGGCGATATGATGCTCCAATTCAAAAACGGGCTTTTTGAAAACCACGAAGAGCACGGATATGAAAACTACCTCCGCAGCTTCATGGCAGGCAACCGTGGGATCATGGTCACGGACGATCCGGAACTGTTTTCTACGGTCAAAAATATATGCGAAGAATATTTTTCCAAACGGCGCGACGGGTGTGAAATGTACATCGCATCGTATCTTTACTCCATCCTCGGCTTCCTTTACAGAACGGGCTTCCTCTCGGACAGTTCTGCCAAACTCGACAAGGAAAAGGTCGGCAGACTTTCACCCGTGCTCGAATATATCAACGACAATTATCAAACCGGCATCACGCTTACAAAGGCGAGCGAGATACTCGGTATATCGAAATACTATTTTTGCAGACTATGGCGCAGTGCTCTCGGCGATAGTTTTATCGATTACCTCAATTTTGTTCGTGCGGGCAAGGCGGCAAAACTTTTGCGTACCACGGGGATGAGCATTCTTGATGTGGCTCTCGACACGGGATTTTCATCGCTCTCGTACTTTAACCGAGTGTTCAAAAAAATCCACGGATGTTCTCCGTCCGTCTACCGCAAATCGTCAAAGCATAGGCTGAAGTAAATCCCGGACTATACAGAAAAACGCCGTATTTCTTACGAAATACGGCGTTTCAGCGTGTCAAAAAAGCTGTCAAGACGAAGCTCTTTGTCCGTTTTTGACGGCCGGCGGCGTTTACGGGAGCAGGCGTTTGGTCGTGACCTTCGGCATACTGCACGCCGCTTTTCCGCGAAAAGATCAGGACTTTTCTTCTTCCGCCCAGATGCGTTGGAGGCTTTCAATCCGATCGGTGAGCATACGCTTCCATTCGGACGGATCAATGAACGGATTTTCTTCTTCTGTCATACGGCTTGCTTTGCCGACCGTATCGTTGTTGTGGCAATGGTTGCCCAGCGTGATATCGACCGGCTCGTCAATGAATTTCATCACGGCAGGGATGAACTGCTCGCGCGTTTCGGTGGAAAGACCGTTCTTTTTGAGCCATTCGATCCGCATCGTGTTGTCACCGATCCCGCCATGCATCGCGGCACGGTATGTCTTTTCACCATCGGTGACATTGAAGAAAAACGCCATCGTGCCGGGCGTGTGACCGGGTGCGCTCTTGCAGAGGATCTCCGTGTTGCCGACGATCAGTTTTCTGTTGTTGTCAAGCAGATAGTCCGATTCAAACGGCGTATTGTAGACATGGCCGAGTTCGCGTGCCCATGTGAGGTCAAGTTTGCCGTTGACATAGTCGGCGTCCAAACGACCGACCGCCGTCGTAGCACCCGAAAGTTGCTGCAATATTTTCGTCGCACCGCAATGGTCATAGTGTCCGTGGGTATTGATGATAAGCTTGATGTCTTCCACATGGAAACCCAACTCTTCCATATTGTGCAGTACCAGCGCCAGATGAAACGGATAGCCGGGATCGATGATCACGAGACCGTCACCCGTGTCAATGAGGTGCGTGGAGGCAGGAACGGTGCCGATAAAATAGAGATTGCCAAAGATACGAAACGGCTTGATATATCCTTCCCATTTCAGCAACGCGGGGTCCCAATCGGGACGCACCTCCGGGTGCAAAACGGGCTTATCTACGATAACACCATCGCGTGTGAAGCAGTTGTTGAAGCGAACTGCTTTGTTATCCAGTATCTTGATATACGGCGGTGTGCCGAAGGTGCAGTTATTGAAGGCAACAAGTCCACCGCCTTTGACCGTGATGCTTTCCTCGCGCCCACAGTTAAAGTTATTGAATACAATTCCATACGAATTTTCCACTTCGATTCTGCAATAGAACAAGTGACAATCACTGAGCACTTCGCCGGGTTTCATCGAGAGGATGCGGATGCCGACACCGTGATTTGAGCCGCAATGACCAAATTTACAGCCGACCACACTGCCGTGGGCACTGTTCGGGGATTGCCCTTGTGAATTGTCCATCAGCATACCGATCATATTGCAGTCGAAACAGCAATTCACGAAGATATTGTTGCCGCCGTTGTTGACCGCACCGTAGTAATTGCCCCGTGTATTTACATTGGTGTAGCGGGAAAACTCGCTCCAATAGGCGATGTTGATACCGGCATCGCAGTTCCAGAAATAGCAGTCCGACACATTGAGTCCGCTTGCGGTCCCGTAACCTGTGTTACTCTGCGTGAGCGCACCGCCCGCAAAGCCGTGGGCGCTGATGCCGGAAATACTGCCGCGGCAGGGAAAATCCGTTCTATCTTTGTTGTAATTGCCGTACCAAACGATACCGTGGCGCGTGCCGACGGTCTCGCAGGGCGTGATATCGGTTTCGCTGCCGATGAGCATCATATCTTTGAGGGTGCAGAGCGTCTGCATACGGAAAATAAAGCCGTCCTGCACGCTTTCGTCCAAAATGACATGCGTCTTGTTACCGCAGCCGAAGATCGCCGTTTCCTCCGGCATCACAAGATTGCTGATGTAAAAATCGCCTTCGCCGAGATGGCAAGAGCCTTCTTTGGTAAGAATTTCCGCGACTTCCGCAGTGCGGTCGGTTTTATCATGGGTACTGATCAAAAACTGCATTTCCGAATCCCCCTTTGAATTTTTCATCATTATATCATCGGGGTAAAGCAATTGCAATAATTTTTTTGCCGCTATATTGCTTAGGCTGAAGAGAGTTGAACTCTGTATGCCCTGACTTGTTAAATTTCCACCATACGAAATTGTCAGATTTGATGGGCGACAGCCCATCTGCATCTTTACGCATTCGTCTGATGAAAATTTTCCGGCGTCAGGGTTCAAAGAAGTTTATCAAGTGCTGATTTTT
>JAZUIU010000055.1:0-8854 GCA_045642405.1 Oscillospiraceae bacterium | reverse complement strand
TGTAGGTGTTCTCTTCCACTTCGACCGGGAGCCAATTCTCCAATTCGCCGTTGACAACGAGCGTTTCGGTCACGATCGTGCCTTCGCCGGAAATCTTCGTCGCAGCGTCGATCGTCAAAGTGTCGACCGTGAGAGTCGTGTCAGCTTCGAGGGTGATCTCCTGATCGGCAATAAATTCAACATCGCCCTTACCGGTAAGGTCAACACTCTCGGTGACGGTAATATTCTCATTATTGGTAATGTCTTCCATCAGTTCATCAGCGGGATCTTCGGGAGCCGAGAAGGTGGTAACATTATCATTCGTCTTGAGAACAACATTGTCGGGATCTGCGGATTCACCGTTGAAGGTAGCGCTAACCGTGATGGAGCCTCCAAATGTGTTATCGGTGGTGACAGAACCTGCGAAACTCTTGACAACAATGTCAAAGCCTGCAACATCAAGCACGATGCCGGCGGGAACAACGAGTTCCGCTCTTTCATCGGTGAAGTTTTCGGTCATAGTGTAAGTTGCGGGAGCAGTCAAAGCATCGAGGGCTCTTTGAAGATCGTTGTCCTTGCTTGCATCAACATAGGTCACACTGTGATCTTCGTGGATCGTTGCGCTGCCGATCTCATTACCGACAGAAGCATATTGGGTTGCACCGAGCAAGGGATAGAACACGCCTTCGACCTTATCGAACATACCGATCAAACCGTCGTCTCTGGTTGCGGGAACATAATCACGCACCAAATTGGTATTGGTCGCGGTATTGGCAGGGTCCTGATACAGTTTCACATAGTTGGTCGTACCATCCCAGCCGAGACGGCCGCAGGACTCCGGATTGGATGCCGTCTCAGCCGTGCCGGTCTTTGCCAACGCGGTGTAAACATTATCCGTGGAGGTCTGGATGAGATTGTTGTAATCGTTTTCATTGCTCATATTGAACAAATTCAGCCCGTAATCCTTTGCGTTGTCCGCAGGCGGTACGGTGTAATCGGCGTTCACCTGGTTAATTTTCTCACTGCCGTCAAGCGTGATCTTCTGCACGCCGGAGTTAGAGATGACATCCCAAACGAACGGCGTATCAACGTTTATTGCCACAGAACTATCTTTGCAGTTCGTAACCGTGCCGTCACCGTTGTTGTAGGAGAAGCGGTACTGCAAGCCGTTATAGCGGTTATCCTGCGTAACGAGATAGTATGCATAGTTCGTTGCCGCATAACCGCTGCCGCCGCTGCTTTTGAGGGTAGAGCCGCCCAGGAAGTATGAGCCTGCCGAAGAGCCTCTCATGCGGTGTGTGGTCGTGCGTGTGGTCATACCGGTGACTTCGGAAAGCGTCAAGCCTGTGGCAAGATACTGCTTACCGGTGGTAGTGATGCTGTCATAGAGTTTATAGGTACCTGCCTTCATATCCACGACGCGGGATCCGGCACCTTTCACATTCACGGCGTTGGTAACGCCTAATGCGCTGAGCGTATAGCCGTTGAGATCGAGCGTAACGCCGGTGACCGCAAAGTTCCAGACGGGATCGGAGTGATTGCTGTTGCAAGTCAGTCTGATGATTTCGCCGGGAGCCGCAACGCGGTTGATCGGAGCGCCTGCCGGGATATAGTCGCCGGTACCGATGATACCGTAGAGAGGATGTGCGCCGCTGGAGGCAACTTCGATCACGGGATGGATCGCGGTTTTGCCGTTTGCGTCAATGATGGCATATCCCGTTTCGGTTGCAACGGAAGCATACTGCACTTCGCCGAGCAAGGGATAGAACACACCTTCGATCTTATCGATCATACCGAGTTTACCGCTGGGACTCTTGGCAGGGATCAGATCACGCACCAAATTGGTGTTGGTCTCGGTGTTTGCGGGATCCTGATACAGTTTCACATATTCGGTCGTACCGTCCCAACCGAGACGACCGCAGGAATCCGGGTTGGATGCCGTCTCAGCCGTGCCGTTTTTTGCCAATGCGGTGTAAACATTATCCGTGGAGGTCTGGATCAAATTGGCATAATTCTCGTCATTGCTGATATTGAACAAATTCAGCGCATAATTCTTCGCGTTATCCGCAGGCGGCACGGTGTAAGCGGCGTTCACCTGGTTGAGTTTTTCGCTGCCGTCAACCGTGATCTTCTGCACGCCGGAATTAAAGACGATATCCCAAACGAACGGGGTGTCGACATTCATCGCAACAGAAGCATCCTTGCAGTTCGTGACCGATCCGTCGCCGTTGTTGTAGCAGAAGCGGTACTGCAAGCCGTTATAGCGGTAATCCTGCGTAGCAAGATAGAAAGCATAGTTTGTTGCCGCATAACCGCTGCCGCCGCTGCTTTTGAGGGTAGAGCCGCCCAAGAAGAATGAGCTTGCCGAAGAGCCTCTCATACGATGCGTGGTCGTGCGCGTGGTCATACCGGTGACTTCGGAAAGCGTCAAGCCGGTGGTAAGATACTGCTTACCGGTAGTGGTGATGCTCTTATAGAGCGTGTAACGACCGGGCTCCATATCGACAACACGGGCACCGGCACCGGTTGCGATAACAGCAAGACCGGGTTGTTTCGACGATGCAATCGTGTGACCGTTCAAGTCAAGTGTAACACCGTCACCCTTCACATTGCTGCTTGGATCTCCGATGGTGACATTGGTCATCAACTTGACCGTATCACCGGCTGTTGCAGGCGTATTACCTGCGGGGTAGTTGGAACCGGGAGTCAGTTTACCCCAAAGCGGGTGGTCTGTGCCTGAGGTAATTTCGTACACCTCCCCTGTTGTTGCCAACGCGGGAACAACAGAGAAGGGTACGAGTGTGGCAATCATCACGACTGTCAAAAGAGCTGCTAACCATTTCTTCATTTGCAAATTCCTCCTTTTTATATTTTCGTGTTTCCTCCTAACACGCAGTTCCCAAAGGTGGGTTTAACCCACTATTGGGAATTTAACATAATATAGCGTAGCATACGCCTGTTCATATTTTCAATACGATAAGCGCGATTTTTGGCAAAAAACGCAATTTCTCCGATTTGCACATAAATTTTTTAAGATTATATAAACTTATACAGATAAGTGGCATCTGCATTGCGAATTGCATCTTTCCAAACCGTTGCGCCGCAACGGTTTTTGTTTTTGGCCCCCCCCCCCTCTGATTTTTCGTCATTTTGCACAAATTGTAAAAATCTCAACGATTTTTCAATAAAAATACATCATTTTTAATTCGAATTGTTCGATTTTTATGAATGATTTACCGTTCTTGCACCTGCAAATTGTCACGCGGATTTGTTCCCTCCCGTCCCCTTAAAACTTAAAACCAAAAACTCGTCTCTCCCTCCCCCGTAGGGCGACTGCTTGCCGCCGCCGATTGCCTGTTATCGCACACGGGAGGAGCAAGCCCCTCCCCTACGAAGGTTCTATCTCACATTTTCCTTGTCCCCCTCGTCATTGCGAGCGAAGCGCCGCAATCCATACTCTGCACCAACCTCCCTTGTCAAAGGTAGCGAAGCGGGGGCACGGTGTTGAATGATGTGCCGGTGGCACATCAGACCCGTGCCGTGACCGAGCCGCAGCGAGACGGTGGCAAAATCGAAGATTTTGACGGAGGGATTCCACCTCTTCCTTCGCCATTCCTTATTACTTCGACAAGAATCCCCCCTGAAAAATCAAAGATTTTTCTTTCCCCCTTTTGACAAGGGGGGTTAAGAAAGGAGCGTCATTGCGAGGTGCGCAGCACCGTGGCAATCCGTTATTCCGTGCGACGCCCGAGTGTAAAAAGTTTCCCTTTTTGGATTGCAAAGCGAAAAAAACTTTGCTATAATAAAACGGAAAAGAAAAGGAGGTGTTTCCCGTGCAGGATTTACCGTATCAATATCACATTCGCTGCAAAGAAGGCGACATCGGCCGCTATGTGCTCATTCCCGGTGATCCGGGGCGTTGTGCATCCATTGCCTCGCATTTTGACTCGCCCGTTCTCGTGGCGCAAAACCGTGAGTACACCACCTATACGGGTACGCTTTCGGGCGAAAAAGTGAGTGTCTGCTCCACCGGGATCGGTGGTCCGTCCTGCGCGATCGCGATGGAGGAACTGCACGCACTCGGCGCGGACACTTTTTTGCGTGTCGGCACTTGCGGCGGCATTGATCTTGATGTGCAGTCGGGCGATCTGGTCATCGCCACGGGCGCGATCCGTTATGAACACACCTCCACGGAGTACGCTCCGATCGAATTCCCTGCCGTCGCCGATTTTTCGGTGGTTGAAGCACTTTCACGCGCCGCAGACCGTCTCAATATTCGCAAACACATCGGTGTCGTGCAATGCAAAGACAGTTTCTACGGGCAGCATTCGCCCGAAAAGAGTCCCGTTTATTATGAACTTTTGCAAAAATGGGAAAGCTGGAAGCGTTTGGGTGTCAAGGCGAGTGAGATGGAATCCGCCGCCGCATTTGTGGTCGCCGCGGCACTGCATTGCCGCTGCGGATCGTGTTTCCATGTGGTGTGGAATCAGGAACGCGAAGCAGCCGGTCTGGATCAAAAAATGACGGAAGATACTTCTTCCGCCGTCGCCGTGGCGGTGGAAGCGATCAAATTGCTTATTGAGCAGGATAAAGGAGAAAGAAAATGAGTTACGCTGATCAACGGTTCCGCGAAAATGTCCGCGAAATTCTGCAAAACGGCGTGTGGGACCCCGACCGTGAAGTTCGCCCCCATTGGGAGGACGGCACACCTGCCCACACAATCAAAAAATTCGGCATCATCAACCGCTACGATCTCCAAAAGGAATTCCCTGCGTTCACATTGCGCCGCACCTATATCAAAACCGCCATTGATGAACTGCTTTGGATTTGGCAGAAAAAGTCCAATAATATCAAAGACCTCAACGGCAAGATCTGGGATCAGTGGGCGGATGAGACCGGCTCGATCGGCAAGGCATACGGCTATCAACTCGCCATCAAACACCAATATCCCGAGGGTGAATTTGACCAGGTGGATCGCGTGCTGTACGATCTCAAACACAATCCCGCCTCGCGCCGCATTATGACTAACATCTATAATTTTCAGGATTTGCACGAAATGCACCTGTATCCCTGCGCCTACTCGATGACCTTCAATGTCTCGGGCAACACGCTCAATGCCATTTTGAACCAGCGTTCGCAGGATATGCTTGCGGCGAACAACTGGAATGTGGTGCAATATGCCGTTTTGGTGCACATGATGGCGCAGGTTTCCGGCTTGCAGGTCGGCGAATTGGTGCATGTGATCGCCGATGCGCATATTTATGACCGCCATGTCCCCATCGTGGAAGAGATGCTCAAACAGGAGGATCGCCCTGCACCCACATTTATCATGGATCCCGAGATCAAGGACTTTTACGCGTTTACGCGCGATTCCTTCCGTATTGAAGGGTACGATCCCGCGCCGTTTGATGCAAAAATCCCCATCGCCATTTGAGGTAAGTTTATGCAAGCGATCGTATGTGTCAGCGAAAATTGGGGCATCGGTTTTCAAAATGACCTGCTTTTCCATATTCACGCGGATTTGAAGCGTTTCCGCGAAAAAACGACGGGCAAGACCGTCATCATGGGGCATAAAACGCTGCTCTCTTTCCCCGGGCAAAAACCGCTCCCCAATCGGCGCAATATTGTCCTGACGCGGCAAAACATCAGCATTGACGGTGCGGAGGTCGCGCATTCGGTAGAGGAAGCCGCATTGCTCGGCGGCGAGGACGCCATGGTGATCGGCGGCGGCACGGTCTATGAACGCTTTTTGCCGTATTGCGACCGCGTTTTGGTGACCAAAGTGGATGCCAATGTGCCGTCTGACACCTATTTTCCCGATTTGGATCGCGATCCCGCTTGGGAGATCGCCTCAAAGAGCGAACAGATGGAAGAAAACGGGCTTTTCTTCCGCTATATCGACTATATTCGCCGCTGACAGAACGATCAGCGGCGTTAATCATCCGCCCGGCAAAGAGTCAGACGGCTTCCCACGCTTCGCTCGGAATGACGAAATAGCGAGGAAATGTCAAAATCTCTCCCGTAGGGGCGAACTGTGTTCGCCCGCAGATTTTCGCCCGTCAAAGCGATGCGGAATTTGGCGGGCAACGGGACGATGTAGGCATTGTCCCCTACACCCGTATGATACAGCGGTGTCATCCTACACGGGAGGAGCAAGCCCCTCCCCTACGAAGGTTCTATCTGACATTTTCCTTATCCCCCTCGTCATTGCGAGCGAAGCGTCGCAATCCGCATCCCTCGTCCAAAAAACGGATTCCCACGGCAACTTCGTTGCCTCGGAATGACGAAGATTTTTACATTTCTTAATCGTTTCGTCATTGCGAGGCGCGCAGCGCCGTGGCAATCCGTACTCCCGACAAAAATCTGTAAGGGCATCCCCAAAAAACCGAAATGAGGTGACCACATGGCAGACCTGCAAACCGACATCCGCTATCTCAAAGGCGTGGGAGAGGCACACGCCAAGCATTTGCAAAAACTCGGCATCACCGATGTTGCATCGCTTTTGCGCTATTTCCCACGCTCTTATGAGGATCGCACGGTGATGATGCCCGTGCGTGCATTGCAAGGCGGCGAGACCTGCTGTGTGTGCGCCACGGTGGCAAACGATCCGCGCGCTTCGCACATCCGCAAAGGTTTGGATCTGCTCAAATTCCGCGCGATGGACAGCAGCGGTTTTGTCGACATCACCTATTTCAATCAGCCCTATCTCCGCGACAAATTCCACCGCGGCGACACATTCGTTTTTTATGGCAAGGTAGAGAAAAACGGCTCATTTTTGCAAATGACCAATCCGCTTTTTGAAGCCGAGGATGCGCACCGCGTCACCGGCCGCATTATGCCCGTTTATCCACTCACCGCAGGCGTTTCGCAAAACCTCATCGGTAAGATCATGGAGCAGGCTTTGCACGAATGCGGCGAGGAATTGGAAGAATTTTTACCCGAAGAGGTGCGGCGCGAGCATAATCTCTGCCACATCCGCTTCGCCTACGATAATATTCACTTTCCGCAAGATGCCGTCGCTTTGCAAACGGCGCGGCGGCGCATGGTGTTTGAGGAATTGTATCTGCTTTGCCTCGGGATGCGCACTTTGCGCTCCTCGCGCGATCAAAGCGTCGGGCAGGCGTGTCGGGAAGTTTCGCTCGATCCGCTTTACGATGCCATTCCCTTTTCGCTCACAGGCGCGCAAAAGCGCGCGATCGACGACATCACGCGCGATATGTGCCGCCGTCAGCCGATGAATCGCCTTTGTCAAGGCGATGTGGGCAGCGGCAAAACGATGGTCGCGGCGGCGGCGATCTTCTTTGCCGCACGCAACGGCTTGCAGTCGGCACTGATGGCACCGACCGAAATATTGGCGGAGCAGCATTATCACTCGCTCGCGCCGATGCTCGAAAATATGGGCATCCGCTGTGCCCTGCTCACGGCATCCACGCCGTCAAAGCAGCGTAAAAGCATTCTCGCGCAACTGGAAAACGGCGAAATTGCCGTTGCGATCGGCACGCACGCGCTTATTTCAAGCGATGTGGTGTACGGCAATCTCGGCTTAGTGGTAACGGATGAACAGCACCGGTTCGGCGTCAATCAACGCTCGGCGCTCTCCGAAAAGGGCAATCATCCGCATCTTCTGGTCATGTCCGCAACACCGATCCCGCGCACGCTCGCGCTGATGATTTACGGTGATCTGGATGTGTCGGTGCTGGATGAATTACCGCCGGGACGGCAGAAAATCGACACTTATGCCGTGCCGACTTCATATCATAAACGCCTTTACGCCTTCTTGCACAAGCAGATCGACGAAGGGCGGCAAGCGTATATCGTCTGTCCGATGGTGGAGGAAAACGGCGATCTTCCCGATGAGCGCAAGGCGGTCAATGCCTATGCGGAAATGCTGCAAAAAACCGTTTTCCCCGATCTTACGGTTTCGGGCATACACGGCAAGATGAAAGCGAAAGAAAAGGAAGAACTGATGCGCCGTTTTTCCGACGGTGAAGTGCAGATTTTAGTTTCCACCACGGTGATTGAAGTCGGTGTCGATGTCCCCAATGCCACGGTGATGCTCATTGAAAACGCCGAGTGCTTCGGGCTTTCGCAGCTGCACCAACTGCGCGGCCGTGTCGGTCGCGGCAAGCATAAATCGTATTGCGTTTTGGTTTCGGATAACACGGGTGAAGAAAATCGTCAGCGTCTGCAAATCATGACCGAGACGAACAACGGCTTCACCATTGCAGAAGAGGATTTGAAATTGCGTGGTCCGGGTGACTTTTTCGGTCAGCGTCAGCACGGTCTGCCTCCGCTTCGTGTAGCGGATTTGGAGTGCGATATGGAACTTTTGCACGAAGCGCAGTCTGCCGCAGAAAAACTACTGCGCGAGGACGGCGATCTTAATGCCCATCCCCTTTTGCGTGAGCGCGTTGAGGCGCTTTTTGCCCTCGCCGCAAGCGCGATGAATTGAATGCGCTTGTTTTGCCGTCTTCCCGTCATTGCGAGGCGCGCAGCGCCGTGGTGATCCGCCTCCCTCGTCCAAAAAACGGATTCCCACGGCGGCAAAGCCGCCTCGGAATGACACGATTTTTTACATTTCTTAATCGTTTCGTCATTGCGAGCGAAGCGTGGCAATCCGTTCGCCTCTTTGTGCTTTCCCGTAGGGGCGAACTGTGTTCGCCCGTCAAAGCGATGCGGAATTTGGCGGGCAACGGGACGATGTAGGCATCGTCCCCTACACCCGTATGATATAGCGGTGTCATCCCACACGGGAGGAGCAAGCCCCTCCCCTACGAAGGTTCTATCTGAAATCTCCCTTGTCCCCCTTGTCATTGCGAGGTGCGCAGCGCCGTGGTGATCCGTACTCTGCACCAACCTCCCTTGTTAAAGGGAG
>JAZUIU010000054.1:0-46764 GCA_045642405.1 Oscillospiraceae bacterium | reverse complement strand
GTCGATTTATGGTAAGAATGACTTTGTATGCGGAAACGGATTCAGACGGTATTGAACCTCATGGTCGGGCAATACTGTTTTAGTATAGAATTTCAAAAAGGAGAAGATACAAATGAAGAAATTGTAGCCGAAAAAACAGATTATATGTATGAATATGTTACTAAAATTGCTCCGGAAGACAGAAACGCATTTGCTGCATTTTGGAATAGAATGTATTCATATTATTTACAAGTTACGCGAGCTATGCGAGAAAATAAAAATGAAGGGCATTACGAATTTGACATTGATAGAGACAGCAGTAGTGTACCCAATAAAGTGATGGAAATATTTGATGTTACATCGCTTTACGATGTGATAGGGGCAGATAAGCACACAAATTATAAAATGACTATTGATGGAACGGATGTTTCACTATATTTTGACAATTACAAGTTCTTTCCGTCTGAGTACAGTTATGGCGAAATATGTGAATTGATATTGGAAATGGAATAATGGGGGGATCGACCATGCAATTTCATGTAAAAACAATCGGAGATGCGACCTATCTTGTAAAAAACTTTGAAGGTGGGCAGGGGCTGATCAACTATCAGCTTCAAATGCTTACCGGCAATGAGATCAAAAATGTTGTCAATGCAAGCAAGCGGCAGCAAAACGAGAGCATCATGATTCTTTATAACATAACCGGGAAAAAGAGTTTTGCGGATGCGGTGGCTGATCGGAAGATTTCAAAGGCGTATGCTTTGAATTTCATCAAAGGAACGATCAAGGCATTGAAAGAGTTGGAGGATTATCAACTTGCCACGGGCGGAGTTATTTTTGACTTGCAGTACATTTATGTCAATGACAAGTTTGAACCGGAGTATATCTATGTTCCGAACACATCGGAAAATACCGGTTTGGAACAGTTCAAGCAGGTTTTGAAAACGCTCATTATAGACGGCAAGTTTGAAATGACAAGCGATAATTTCATCCAGCGCCTGCTTGAAGTGGTCAACAAGGCTGATTTGCGGATCTCGGATTTGAAGAGCGTTTGTGAAGGGAAAAATACAGCGGTAAAAGCGGATATTCAGACGACACCGAAAGCGAAAGAGCCTGAAGTGTCTGCGCCGACAGTCGTAAATGCAGCGGTTCCGCCTGCCCAAAGCCAGATGCCTATGCAGACCGACCAAGCACACACGATTCCAAAACAAGTTGAAAAGCCGCAAAAGAAAATGCCGGCGATGCCCAATGCAAAACCGACGGAAGAAAAAATCGAAGAGCCTGCCGAACCGAAGAGCAAAGAAACTAAGTCCGGTGGTGGAAAGAAAGTAATTTTTATTATCTTACAGGTGGTTTTGATTGCGGTATTGGCCGGATTGTATGTCAGCGGTTTGTTCAAAAACGATGACGGCTCGCTGAATATTCAGTATTTACTGGGCGGATTGATCGGTGTTGCTGCGGTTGATTTTATCGTTTTCAGGGAAATATTTGTCAATAACAAAACAAAGGAAAATGACAAAAAAGAGCCTGAGAAGCAGAAAAAAACAAACTCGGCTGTAAAAAAACCTTCGGTTTCCGTTCCTGGGAAAGATCTGCCGAAAAAACAACCGGCACCAAGCAAGGTAAATATTCCCGGTAAGCCCAATCTTCCCGGGAATGCAAAAGCGGAACCGGTGCAGAGCACAGACGATCATCCGGCTCCGGCTGTTCATAATTCAATTCCTGCGGCACAGAGCAGTTTTGTGCCGCAACCGGTTACAGGTGTTGCCGTTGCGCCGATGGATGATTATGCCGAAGAAGGTACTGTCATTATGGACGATATGGAAAACACGGTTGTTATGGACGAAAATTCCGGTTCTGCATATCTTGAGTACTACGAAAACGGACTTTCCACAAAGTTCTATTTGAATAAAGAGCGGACGATCATCGGGAAACTCCGTACGCAATGCGACTATTTTATCAATAACAATAAAGTCAGCAAGATCCATGCGGAATTTATTAAAAGAGGCACGGAGTATTTTGTAAAAGACTACAATTCCACAAACGGTACTTATATCAACGGAAGCAATCAAAGACTTGCGGGTAATGCGGAGTATCAGATTTATAACGGAGACAGAATTACTCTTGCAAATGTTGACTTGACGTTTATGTGCTGAAAAGGTGAGTTTTCCCAATGTATAGGATAAGAGTCAGTTCTCACACGGATATAGGTGACAAGAAGGAGACAAATCAAGATAGCATTCTTACAAAATGTGATGTAATCAACGGGCATCATGTAGGAATGTTTATTGTGGCAGATGGGTGCGGAGGCTTGTCCTACGGCGATCAGATCAGCCATTTGATCATCTCTTACTTTTCACGCGTTTGGAGTAATGAACTCAAAGAAATATTGAAAGACAAGAGAATATCTTCCCAAAAAGTCAACGATATTTTGGAAAAAGCGATTTGCGATATCAATATCGGTGCAAAGAGTTTTGGAGAACAGGTTGGCAGTAAAGTCGGTTCAACACTGTCGTTGTTACTTACGATAGATAACAGATATTATATCAAAAATGTTGGGGACAGCAGGGTATATCTTTTTCGAAAGAGGAAACTGAAAAAACTGACTGAAGATCAGTCTTTGGTTGCGGAAAAGGTCAGAAACGGCGAGTTAACGGAAGAAGAAGCCAAAAATTTCAAAAAGAAAAATGTGCTTACGATGTGTATTGGCGTTTTTGATACGATATACACTTATTCCACGAGCGGAACAATCAAAAACAATGATATCTTTTTGATTTGCTGTGACGGTTTTCATAATCAAATCGACAATCAAAAAATTGTTGATGTGATCCGAGATAAGCGTATGGAATTTGAGAAAAAATGCGAGTTTTTGCGGCTTTCAATACCTGACGGACAAGCAACGGATAATGTGTCGTCTATTATTGTTCACATAAAAAAATCTGATAACAAAGGGATTTTGATCGCTGTCATTTCGCTTGTTCTGATTGCCCTTTTGTGCTTTATGCTGAGACATCCTTTGCTCCATTTGTTGGATCGCCAACTGAGTAAATTGGTGAATGATGCGCAGATTTCATGTTCAATATGCGGAAAAACTTTCGGCTCCGGTTTGATAAGTTGCTTTAATGAGGAAAGAAAATGTGGTTAAAGTATTTGACCTGCGCGGTATTTCTTATCGCAATTAATATTTGCGATATAAAGTATTATAAAATAAAGAACATACTGATTTTGCCTTTAATCCTGATCGGAATTGCCATCGGGATGATAAACGGGAATGTTTTGGACTGCGTATACGGCATGCTGATTCCACTGATACTTTTTCCGCTTTATGCGCTCAAAATGCTCGGTGCAGGAGATGTGAAGGCATTTTGTGCATTAGGGACACTGTTCGGATTTTCCATGAGCATAAGGATCATTGCCTTTTCCCTTGTGGCAGGCGGTATGATAGCGCTTGGATTTATGCTTTTCAATAAGAACTTCGTTGAAAGGTTTCGATATCTTTTTGAGTATTTGAAGTCGTGCTTTTTGGCAAAAAAAGTATTGCAATATCATTTCGGCGGAAAGCAAAACGGTTATTTTCGCTTTTCGTATGCCATTACGGCGGGGACGGTTTTAGCAATCGCAAATCAATATATGTGTCTTATATAAGTAGGTGTTCGTTATGGATATGGATTATTATAAACAATATGAGCCGATATTCGGAGCGTGGAAAATCAAAAAGAAACTCGGCGAAGGTAACTTCGGCGCCGTTTTTGAAATTGAACGCGAAGATTTCGGCACAACATACCATTCTGCCTTGAAAGCGATTACCATTCCCAAAAGCCAGGCGGATTTAGACAGCATTCTGGACGACGGAATGGATACGACAAGTGCAGAAAGTTATCTTGAACAGTTTGTCGAAAAGATTGTCGGCGAGTTTGTTTTGATGTCCAAATTGAAGGGCAACAGTCATGTTGTCAGTTACGAAGACCATCAGGTCATTAAGCATAAAGACGGGATCGGGTGGGACATTCTCATCAGAATGGAACTTCTGACACCGATGACGACATACATCAAGACAACATCCCTCACAAAAAGGGATGTGATTAAACTTGGCATTGATATGTGCCGCGCTCTCGAACTGTGTCAGAAATACAATATTATCCATAGAGATATTAAGCCTGAAAACATCTTTATTTCCGATAGCGGAGATTTCAAACTCGGTGATTTCGGCATCGCAAAAGAGGTCGAGAAAACACAGTCCGGACTTACCAAGACGGGTACACAGACCTATATGGCACCTGAGGTCTACAAAGGGCAGCCGTACGGTTCCAGTGTGGATATGTATTCTCTGGGCGTTGTGCTTTACAGATTGTTAAACCACAACAGAGCTCCGTTTATGCCGCAGTATCCAAATCCGATATCATACAGTGACCGTGAAAGAGCACTGATTATGAGAATGGGAGGTCATGCCTTCCCGAAACCATCCGGCGTTGAGGCAGATTGCAGATTGACCGAAATCGCGCTCAAAGCGTGCAGTTTCAACCCGGATGACCGATATTCAAGTCCCACGCAAATGCGAGAGGATTTGGAAGCTATTTTATATAGCGAAGGGGAAGGAATTTTGATGTTCCCGAGCGGCGATGCTTTGGACATCAAATCTGTTCACTATGTATCAAACAGCAAAGATCCAAATCACACGGTGCATTTGAGCGATGAGCAGACAGAAGTCATGGGAGCCGAAGATGCAACGGAGGTTATGGGAACCGAAGATGCAACGGAGGTCATGGGAGGAAGAATACCGGTTTCACCTCCTGCTCAAAAAGTAAAAAAGAAAAAGCCACTGAAATTACTTGTGCCTGTTTTTGCGGCGGTGGTTTTGCTGGGCGGATTTTTGATTTGGCAAAGCGGTAATCATAAATCAACAGTCCGGAGCGTTGCCGTCAGTGAGATGTCCGAATTATCCGAACCCTTTGCATTCCGCCTGGTGTCGCCCGATGTATCGGAAGAGGATCGCGGAATCATTCTGCAGCGCTTGGAAGGCTATGGGGCAAAGTATTACTATGATAAGAATACAGATGATATAGCCATTTCCGAAACGGATTTGGGTTCCTCATCGCAGGAAATACTTGCAACGGTGCATATGTTGGTCGGAAGAGGTGAAATCTGTCTTACCAATGCAACGGAGGATTCTGAATTCGCATTGACAAATAAAGATTTTGCCGAAGCAACATATTCATATGACGAAAAAGCAAACGCAAACATTCTTACATTGGAAACAAATGAAAATGCAAAAGAAAAACTCGAAAATCTTTCACGGCAGATTACCAATTCGGATAACAAGGAAATTGTGCTGAGCGTTGACGGAAATGTCAGAATGGCAAGCGGTATTTCGCAAGTGGTCGATGATGGGAAAATCGTGATTGCCGAAAAACAGGATCAAAACAAAAACTTTATTATGACTGCTGACGGTTCTTTTGATGATTTCCGGTGCGATGATGAAGTCAAACTTCCGGTAGAGTATATGAAACTGATTGTTTTTTACATTCGGTATGGAATGCTCCACAACACTTATGAACTTTCTTGCGATTTGGCAGATCCGGAGATAGAAACGCAACCGGAAATCACCGATGAAACGCAACCGGAAACAGAAAGTATACCTGAAAATCAGGATCCGCAACCGCAACAGGAAAAACCGGTCAAGCAACCGACACAAAAACCGGTACAGCAACCGGTACAGCAACCGGTACAGCAGCCGGTACAGCAACCACAAGCACCTACCGGAGGGAATCCTGCGGGTATGCCGGAGATATATATTGATTTTGACTAATGATTGGTGAGGAAAAGATGAAAAAGTATTTTATGATTTCGATATTGTTGATATTGACTTTATGGCTGGCATCGACAAGTGCAAATGCATCAAATGAAGAAATTAAAATATTAATAAACAATCAGGAACTGTATACGGTCGATAAGCCTATTCTGGTGAATGATCGTACGATGCTTCCGCTTCGTGCCATCGGTGAGGCAATGGGATGTGAAGTGATTTGGGTATCCGGGACGGAAACAGCAAACTTAAAGAATGAAAATATCATCGTCAGTATGCAAATCGGCAACACGAACATTACAAAAGTCAAACGGACAAATCAGGAACAAAAACTTTTGCAGACAGATGTTCCACCCATGCTCATCAATGACCGGACATATATTCCGGTCCGTGCTTTTGCGGAGGCATTGGATGCGGTAGTCGGATGGGACGGTACAACCAATACGGTTATGATCGTATATGACACGACGCTGAAATATGTTGGCAACTATACAGTTGAAACCTTTGCCGGGACAGGAGAAAGAAAGCAATATGACAGTACACTTTCCATTATGTCTTTCGTTGATCCGGAAAGCATTGCCGTAAGTGCAAGCGGCGATTATCTTGTTGCAGACAGCGGCGCGATAAGAAAAATTTCCAACGGAAAGAGTACGACGGTTGAATTTGAGCCTTCTTACATTACGGCAAATCTAATTAGATGTTATAAAAATGACATTTATGTTTTGACAAACGAATTTGAAGATACGAATGGCGTGAAGTATTACGGGATCGTAAAACTGACCGATGCCGGAGCTGAGGGCGTGTTCATTACGGAAGCGACATACAGTACCATTACGGATTTCGATATTTCCAAAGACGGAAAACTCTATGTGATATATAATAATTTAGGGGTAGGACAAACATATTTAGGCAGACTTGATTTGGCAAAAGCGGATATAACCTACTTGACGCCTCTGGATTCCGGAATCAAAACATTGGCTGTTGATGATAAGGGTAATATATTTTTGGGGAATACGGTGAAGGGCTCGTTGTATTGCTATAATGTATCAACAAATAAACTGAAATTATTTGCAGGCGCAGACGGTAAGACTAAGTTTGTCGACGGTCCCAATGCGATGTTTTTTGAGCCGAGAAGATTGGATTACAGTAACGGATATTTATATATACTTGACTTTAATGTGATCAGAAGAGTTTCAATGGATGGCGCATATCAAGCGATCAGTTCTGAAACAATTGCCGGAAAGATTACTGCTGACCAGCATCCGGAGACTATAAACGGAAAAGGAAGCGATACGGTATTTGCCCCCAGTTATTTGATGGATATGCTTGTTATCGGTGATGATGTATACTTGACAGATCCTCAAAATGCAGTAATTAGGTATATTCATAATTGATTAAAATGAGTATAGCGCATCTGCTACGCTATACTCATTTTATCTTAGGAGGCAAAAGCCAATGAAGTGTAAAACAGTAATTTGTTCCTCGGTTGGGATGAAGAGGAAAATAAATCAGGATAATTTCTATGTAAACGGTTTTTTGAATAAGAAGCGGAAAAATCGGGTGATGAAATCTTTTTTCGCATCAAAAAAAGAACAGATACTATGTATATGTGACGGTATGGGCGGAGAAAAATTCGGGGAAGAAGCATCGCTCATTGCGGTTGAGAAATTATTCAGTTATCAACGAAAATACAGCAATCTAATAAGTAGATTTGAAGATCATATCAATGCCTATGTACAAAGTGCAAACAACGCAATTTGCGCATTTATTCAAAAAAATAACGGCGAAAGAAGCGGTTCCACAATGGCACTTCTTTGTATTTCTCCGAAGCAAAAAGAAGCCGTTGCATCCAATATCGGAGACAGTAAAGTATTTTTGCTTAGGAATAATGAACTGAGAAAAATCAGCATGGATCATAATCAAGCACAAAGTCTTGTTAATGTCGGCTTGATTACAGAGGATGAGGCGAGAACGCATAAGGATAAAAGCAAACTTACGCAACATCTTGGTATATTTCCGGATGAAATGATATTAGAGCCGCATATTTCGGACAATGTTATATTAAAGAAGAATGACATTTTTTTGATATGCAGCGATGGACTCACGGATATGTTAAGCGATCCGGATATTATCAATATACTGAAAAGAAACGCGCCGCTTAAGAAAAAATGCAAAAAATTGGTTGAAACGGCAAACCGTAACGGCGGAGTAGACAATACAACAGTAATTTTAGCGGAAATTGTTTGATGAGGGATGTAATATGAGTCTGCATATTCTAAAAGGTGATATTTGCAAATCTGATTGTGACATCATAGTAAATGCTGCTAACGGAATTGGGTTTATGGGTGGCATGATTGGCTGGTTTATTAAATTTTCCGGAGTTTCTGAAAATATCAATTATGAGACCAAAGGAAAAGTTGAAAGAGAAGCGCGAAAGAAGTGTTTGAAGCATTATTTGATAGGTTATATGCCCGGCAGTATTTATTGCACCTCGGGGTATAACTTAAAGTGCAAATGTATTATTCACGCAGTAACAATGTGGTTTCCGGGTACTTTTTCGACAATGGCAATTATAAAGAAACTGCTGCCAAAAATAATTGCGGAAGCAAAGAAAAGAAATTTGAATAGTATTGCAATGCCGTTATTAGGGACGGGAGTAGGACATTTAAGCAAAAGCAAAGTAATGGAACTATATAAGAGTGCCTTTTCTGATGAAACGGAGATAGATGTATTTGTTTATTCGCTATAAGCAATAACAATAACCGGTAAAGTCATTAGTTGGAGAGAACAAAGAAAAAACGACTAAAAAGAAACGGGATTTTTGCGCAATTTTTATACAAAAAGCAGAAAAACGAAAAAAGCGGCATGATATGAAAGATAAGTGTTGACTTTATGCGCAAAATGCGATACCTTATATACAAGGCGATGACAAAAAAGAGTAAGTTTCCCGATTCTTTTCAGAGAACTGCCGGTTGGTGCAAGGCAGGAAAGAACGCCAAGCCGAATACCTTTTCGAGCCGCTTCCCGAACACGGCGATGCCGTCAGTAGGCGGAGACGGGTGCGCCCGATATCGCGCAACAGGCTTTTCAGAGCTTGATGAGGCCGTGCATTGCACGGTGAACAGAGGTGGTACCGCGGGTTACTCTCGCCCTCTGCACTATCATAGTGCAGAGGGCGTTACTTTTACCTCTGCAGAAAGGAAAATATTATGGTAATTACGGATTTTTTGGAGCGTAACGCAAGATTGTTCGGCGCCGAGACCGCGTTGGTGGAGATCAATCCATCCGAAGAGCGCGACAGTGCCAAAACCTGGCGCGAGGCGAGTCTGATCGCCGAGGCAAACGCGGAAGCGCCGTATCGCCGCGAGATTTCCTGGAACGATTTTAACCGCAGAGCAAATCGCTTTGCCAATCTCCTGCTCAGCCGCGGCGTGAAACGCGGAACGAAGGTCGGCATTTTGCTTATCAACTGCATTGAATGGTTGCCGCTTTACTTCGGTATTTTGAAAGCCGGCTGCATTGCCGTTCCGCTCAATTTCCGCTATTCCTCCGATGAGATCGAGTATTGCCTTGATCTTGCGGATGTGGAAATCCTGATTTTCGGACCGGAATTCATCACCCGTATCGATCCTATCGAAAAAAATCTGCGCAATGTGACGATCCGCCTTTTTGTCGGCAAGCAAGTGCCGCCTTACGCAGAAGACTGCATGAAACTGATGAATTTCTGCTCTTCTTCCAATCCGCCTGTTGCGCTTTCGGAAGAGGATGACGCGGCGATTTATTTCTCATCCGGTACGACCGGATTTCCTAAGGCGATCCTGCATCGCCACCGCGCACTCTATTGCTCCTGCCTCACGGAGCAGAAACATCACGGGCAGACACACGACGATGTGTTCCTTTGCATTCCGCCGCTTTATCACACGGGCGCAAAAATGCACTGGTTCGGCTCTCTCGTCTCCGGCAGTAAAGCCGTTTTGCTCCGCGGCGTAAAGCCCGAATGGATCTTGCGCACGGTGACGGAGGAAAAATGTACGATCGTCTGGCTTTTGGTGCCCTGGGCACAGGATATGCTTGACGAGATCGACGCAGGGAAGATCCGCCTTGAAGATTACCGTTTGGAGCAATGGCGTCTGATGCACATCGGCGCACAGCCTGTGCCGCACAGTCTGATCATTCGCTGGAAGAAGAAGTTTCCGCATCATGAGTACGACACGAACTACGGTCTGAGCGAGTCGATCGGTCCGGGCTGCGTCCATTTGGGCGTGGAGAATATCCACAAGGTCGGCGCGATCGGCAAAGCCGGTTATCTGTGGAAAACACGCATTGTGGATGAAAACGGCGTGGATGTGCCGCAGGGGACGGTTGGCGAATTGGCGGTTTCCGGTCCGGGCGTAATGCTATGCTATTATAAAAACCGCGAAGCAACGGATGAAGTGCTGCACGGAGAATGGCTCTTTACCGGCGATATGGCACGCGAAGATGAGGACGGCTTTATTTATTTGGTCGACCGCAAGAAAGATGTGGTCATTTCCGGTGGTGAAAACCTCTATCCCGTGCAGATCGAAGATTTCCTGCGCCGCTTTGACAAGATCAAGGATGTGGCGGTCATCGGTATGCCGGATGCGCGTCTCGGTGAGATCGCGGCGGCGATCATCGAACTCAAAGAGGGCGTGGAATGCACGCAAGCGGAGATCGACGAGTTTTGCCAAGAACTTCCGCGCTATAAGCGTCCGCGCCGCGTGATTTTTGCATCCGTTCCGCGCAATCCCACGGGCAAGATCGAAAAACCCTTACTGCGCGAGAGATACTGCGGCAAGAAGTTGGTCGAAGCGCAGATCATGGATGATACGATTTCCGACAAGGAGTGATAGATCATGACAGATATTTTGATCAAATTAGGTATGCTGATCGCCTTCTTTGCCGTCATGGTGATTGTCGGACTCTCTTGCAGACGGCACGCGACCGATGTCGGCAGTTTCGTTCTCGGCGGACGCAATGTCGGCGCATGGCTTACGGCTTTTGCTTACGGTACATCGTATTTCTCTGCTGTGGTCTTTGTGGGCTACGCCGGACAGTTTGGTTGGAAATACGGCATTGCCGCCACCTGGACGGGCATCGGAAATGCTTTGCTCGGTTCACTTGCGGCATGGGTGATTTTGGGAAGACGCACGCGCGTGATGACGCAGCATTTGGACAGCGCCACGATGCCGGAATTCTTCGGCAAGCGCTTCGATAGCCGCGGTTTGCGTTTGGCGGCATCTGCGATCATCTTTGTGTTTCTTATTCCGTATACCGCATCGCTTTATAACGGTTTGTCCCGTCTTTTTGCCATGGCGTTTCATGTCGATTATGCCGTGTGCGTCATTGTTATGGCGGTTTTGACGGGAATTTATGTCATTGCCGGCGGATATATGGCAACGGCGATCAATGACTTTATCCAAGGTATCATTATGCTCGTCGGTATCATCGCCGTGGTCGCGGCGGTTCTGCGCGGACAGGGTGGATTTACTGCCGCACTGGACGCACTTGCCCGTGTCAGCGATGAAACGGTATCGTCCACACCCGGTATCTTTACCTCGTTTTTCGGACCTCAGCCGGTGGAACTTCTGGGCGTGGTGATCCTCACTTCGCTCGGCACATGGGGTTTGCCGCAGATGGTGCAGAAATTCTACGCGATCAAAAGCGAGAAGGCAATCGAAAAAGGTACGATCATTTCCACGATATTTTCGGCGGTCGTTGCCGGCGGATGCTACTTCCTCGGCGGTTTCGGCAGACTCTTTTCTTCGCGCGTGGATATAGCAAAAGAAGGTTATGACGCCATCATTCCCGCCATGCTTTCCGATCTTTCGCCGTTTCTTATTGCGGTCGTGGTCGTTTTGGTGCTGTCCGCGTCCATGTCCACACTTTCTTCATTGGTGCTGACATCCAGTTCCACCTTAACGCTTGACTTTATCAAGGGTACTTTGGTCAAGAAGATGGACGAAAAACGCCAGCTTCGTATGATCCGCTTTTTGATTTTCGTCTTTATTGCTGTTTCCGTGGTGTTGGCGATCGTCCAATACCGCTCAGGCATCACTTTTATTGCTCAGTTGATGGGTATTTCCTGGGGCGCACTTGCCGGAGCATTTTTGGCGCCGTTCTTGTATAGCCTCTATTGGAAACGCACGACAAAATGCGCTTGTACGGTCTGCTTCGTGTTTTCCGTTGCGGTTATGACGGCAAATATTTTCTGCAAAGATTATTTTCCGCCTGTTTTGCGCTCTCCGATCAATGCCGGTGCATTCTGTATGCTCGCCGGGCTTATCATCGTTCCGCTTGTGAGCCTTTTGAGCAAAGCACCGGAGAAGGAAAAGGTCGAGCAGGTGTTCTCCTGCTATGACCGCCGCGTTTTGGTCAGCGTGAAGGATTTTATCGGCGATCAAATCAATCCCAAGGAGGATGAACAATGAAAACTTTGATGCTCGGCAACGAAGCCGTTGCCCGAGGCTTATATGAAGCCGGATGCAGTTTCGTTTCCAGTTATCCGGGAACTCCCAGCACAGAGATCACGGAAGAAGCGGCAAAATATGACGAAATCTATGCGGAATGGGCGCCGAATGAAAAGGTCGCCATGGAGTCCGCATTCGGCGCAAGTCTTGCCGGTTACCGCAGTTTCTGCGGTATGAAGCATGTGGGTATGAATGTGGCGGCTGATCCGCTCTTTACCCTCTCTTATACCGGCGTGCGCGGCGGTATGCTTATTGCAGTCGCAGACGATGCCGGAATGCACTCTTCGCAAAACGAGCAGGATTCCCGCCACTACGCAGTCTCGGCGAAACTGCCGATGCTTGAGCCTTCCGATGCGTCGGAAGCAAAGGAATTTGTTGTTCTCGGTTACGAACTTTCCGAAAAGTTTGATACTCCTGTTATTTTGAAAATGTGTACGCGCGTTTCCCATGCGCAAAGTGTGGTGGAAACAAAAGAACGCGCCGAAAAAACCCCCGTTCCTTACGAAAAAGACATTGCTAAATATGTGATGATGCCGGCAATGGCAAAAGCGCGGCATCCGATCGTCGAGCAGCGCACGGAAAACCTGCGCGAGTGGGCAGAAACGGCGCAGATCAACCGCGTGGAAGAGGGAAAAGAGCATACGATGGGCTTTATCACATCTTCCACCTGCTATACCTATGTCAAGGAAGTGTTCGGTGATCGTTATCCCGTACTCAAACTCGGCATGGTCAATCCGCTTCCCGTTCGCAAGATCAAGGATTTTGCTTCGGGCGTTGAAAAACTGATCGTGGTCGAGGAACTCGACAGCGTGATCGAAGATCATTGCCGCTGCATCGGACTTGCAGTGAGCGGAAAAGAGATTTTCGGTTATTTGGGCGAATTCAGTCAGAATTATATTGCGGAAAAGCTGGGCGTTCCCGTTCCTAAGGGAGATAAAGTCGAAGAGACGATCCCGATGCGTCCGCCGGTGATGTGTGCCGGATGCCCTCACAGAGGACTTTTCTATACGCTCAAAAAAAATCACATCACGGTGCTCGGCGATATCGGATGCTATACACTCGGTGCGGCGGCACCGCTTGCCGCAATGGATTCCACCATTTGCATGGGTGCTTCCGTTTCGGGATTGCACGGTTTCAATAAGGCAAGCGGCAATGATACGGCAGGGAAGACGGTCGCCGTCATCGGCGATTCCACCTTCATGCATTCGGGCGTGACAGGTCTTATCAATATCGCATATAACGAATCCGCCTCCACGGTGATCATTTTGGATAACTCCATCACCGGTATGACGGGACATCAGCAAAATCCCACCACGGGCAAAAATCTCAAAGGTGATCCCTGCGCGAAGATCGATTTAGAGTCCCTTTGCCGCGCCGTCGGCATCAAGCGCGTGCGCGTCGTGGACCCCTACGATCTTGCCGCGTGTGATGCGGCAATCAAAGAAGAACTTGCGGCGCAAGAGCCGTCGGTCATCATTTCGCGCCGCCCCTGTGCGCTTTTGAAATATGTGAAGCATCCGGGCCCCATTTCCTGTGACAGTGAGCGGTGTATCGGTTGCCGCGCGTGTATGCAGATCGGCTGTCCTGCTATCAGCATCGTGGACGGCAAAGCGCGTATTGATACCACGCTTTGCACGGGCTGCGGCGTCTGCACGCAGCTTTGCCGCAAAGACGCTTTGGGTTAAGGAGAATAAGATATGGAAAGCAAAAATATCATGATCGTCGGTGTCGGCGGACAGGGAACGCTTCTGGCAAGCAAACTGCTCGGACGCATCCTTCTCGATCAGGGCTATGATGTCAAAGTGAGCGAAGTACACGGTATGAGTCAGCGCGGCGGAAGCGTGGTCACCTATGTGCGCTATGGCGAGAAAATTTATTCTCCCATCATCGACAAGGGCGAGGCGGATATCGTATTGTCCTTTGAATTGCTCGAATCCGCTCGCTGGGCGGAATATCTCAAAAAAGACGGCATTTTACTGACCAATACCCAGCAGATCAATCCCATGCCCGTCATTACGGGTGCGGCGCAGTATCCGGAAGCGTTGCAGGAAAAACTTGCCGCGCTTCCCATTCGTCTTGATGCGATGGATGCGCTTTCCCTTGCCGAGCAGGCAGGATCGTCCAAAGCGACCAATCTGGTGCTTTTGGGGCGGTTGAGCCGTTATTTTGACTTTACGAATGAGCAGTGGATGGATGCAATCGAAAAGAGCGTGCCCGAGAAATTCCTGGAAATGAACAAAAAGGCATTTGCGCTGGGTGCGGCGTCGTAGGAGAGATCATGGAACAACGGTATTATCAAAAAGAAATCGAGTGCGCCTCAGCGGAGCAGATTCGTACATGGCAAAATGAGCGGCTATTGCGCCAGGTGCGCCATGTTTGGGACAATGTGCCGTATTATCGCGCAAAAATGGAAGAAAAAGGCGTGACACCGGACGATATCCGCAGTGCCGCAGATCTTTACAAGTTGCCCTTTACATCCAAAGCCGATTTGCGCGATGCCTATCCCAAGGGGCTTTTGGCGGTGCCGATTTCCGAATGTGTGCGATTGCATTCCACTTCCGGCACGACCGGACGGCGCGTGGTCGCGTATTATACAAAGGAAGACATCGACCTTTGGGAAGACTGCTGTGCCCGTGCCATTGTCGCCGCCGGCGGCTCAAAGGAAGATGTTTGCCAGGTGGCTTACGGCTATGGACTTTTTACCGGCGGCTTCGGGCTCAACGGCGGTAGTCAGAAACTCGGTTGTCTGACACTGCCGATGTCCTCGGGCAGCACGGATCGCCAATTGCAGTTTATGGAGGATATCGGCACGACCTTTTTGTGTTGTACGCCTTCTTATGCCGCCTATCTCGGTGAGTGCATCGAAGAGCGTGGACTCAAAAATAAACTTCACCTGCGCGCCGGTATCTTCGGCGCCGAGGCGTGGAGCGAGGAGATGCGCCGCGATATTGAGCGCAAACTCGGCATCAAGGCGTATGATATTTACGGTCTGACCGAATTGAGCGGACCGGGTGTTGCATACGAATGCTGTGCGCAAGACGGAATGCACATCAACGAAGATCATTTTCTTGCCGAGATCATCGATCCCGATACGGGTGAAGTACTCGGCGAAGGGGAGCAGGGTGAGTTGGTCTTTACCTCGCTTACCAAACGGGCGTTTCCGCTTTTGCGTTACCGCACGCGCGATATCTGCGTGTTGCGCCGCGAAAAATGCAGCTGCGGCAGAACGCATATCAAAATGTGCCGCCCGATGGGCAGAAGCGACGATATGCTCATCGTCAAGGGCGTGAATGTCTTCCCCTCACAGATCGAAACCGTTTTGATTGCGCAGGGTTACACGGCGAATTATCAGATCATCGTTGACCGCGTGAACCATTCCGATACGGTCGATGTGATGGTGGAGATGACGAGCGCACAGTTTTCCGACTCGCTGGCTGAGATCACGCGCCGCGAGAAACAGTTGGTCGGCGCATTGAAAGCGATGCTCGGCATCTATACGAACGTGCATCTTGTCAGCCCGAAATCCATCGAACGCAGTGAGGGCAAAGCAATTCGCGTCATCGACCGCAGAAAGATTTGAGAGGAGAAAAGCGTATGGCCATTCATCAGATTTCCGTATTTTTAGAAAATCGTGCCGGGCAACTTGCCGAAATTACCGCCTTGCTCTTTCAAAATAACATTGACCTGCGCGCCATCAACATTGCCGAGACATCCGATTACGGCGTGCTGCGTCTGATCGCCGACGATGAGGAAAAAGCCTGCCGTGTGTTGAACGAAAACGGCTTTATCTGCTCTGTCAGCGAAGTGTTTGTCATCGGCGTACCGGACCGTCCGGGCGAATTGAGTGTCATTCTCGGATATCTTGCCGAAGCACAAATCGACATTGCTTATATGTATTCCGTTTTCGGTCAGCAAAACGGCGTTGCCTATATGATCTTCCGCGTGGAAGACGGCGAGAAATTCAAAGCCGCAATGGCGGCACATCATATCGCGTTGGCAGACACCGAGAGTTTTTGTCTGCAAAACGCCGAATAGAGGAGGAAACTATTATGCAGGAAATGAGCAGAAAAAATCAGCATTTTACCGATTCCGTCATCCGCCGTATGACGCGCATCAGTTATGACTGCGGTGCGATCAATCTGGCACAGGGATTTCCCGATTTCGATCCGCCCAAAGCTTTGACAGACCGTTTGGCGGAGGTCAGCGGCATCGGTCCGCACCAATATCCCATCACGATGGGTGCGCCCAACTTCCGCGAGGCACTTGCCCGTAAATGCGGTCGTTTTATGGGGCGCAAACTTGATCCCAATACGGAAATGGTCGTGACCATCGGCTCGACCGAAGCCATGGTCGATACATTGCTTGCTTTGACCAATCCGGGTGACAAAGTTGCGCTGTTTTCTCCGTATTTTGAAAACTACCGCGCGCAGATCATCATGGCGGACTGCGAGCCGATCTATGTGCCGCTTGTTCCGCCAACATTCGATTTTGATCCCGAGGTGTTGGAGGATGCGTTCCGTCAGCGTCCCAAGGCGATCCTCATTTGCAATCCGTCCAATCCCAGCGGAAAGGTGTTCCGCTATGACGAACTGAAACTGATTGCCGATCTTTGCATCAAATACGATACCTATGCCATTATGGACGAAGTTTATGAGCATATCGTTTATGATGACAATAAGCATATCTATATGAACTCTCTTCCCGGTATGTGGGAGCGCACGGTGAGTTGTTCCAGCCTTTCCAAGACTTACTCCATCACCGGCTGGCGTTTGGGATACGCCATTGCGCCTCAGCCGATCATGGATCGCATCAAGCAGTATCACGATTTCAACACGGTCGGCGCGGCTTCTCCGTTGATGGAAGCGGCAGTCGTGGGACTTGATATGCCTGAGAGTTACTATGAGGAGTTCGGCGCGCACTACGCACACATGAAAAAACTTTTCACCGAGGGTATGAAAAATCTCGGTATTCCGTTCACCGATCCGCAGGGTACATATTTTGTGCTGGCGGACATTGCTCCGTATCTGAAAAAGGGACAAAGCGATGTGGAATTTTGCGAAGAGATGGCACGCAAAGTCGGTGTGGCGTGCGTACCGGGCAGTTCTTTCTTCCGCGAGAATGTGAACAACATCGTGCGTTTGCATTTTGCCAAGAAAGACGAAACGCTCATCGCCGCATTGGATCGTTTGAGCCACTTGAAAGAACTGATGCAGTAAAGAAAATATGCACCGCGCAGTACCGATACTGAGCGGTGCATATTTTTGCGGTGAAATGAATTTGAAAATATCTGTAAAAACCCTTGACAAAGCAAGCGAAATGCGTTATTATAGCATCGTGATAACGCATTAGCACGATAAAGCGACGCAGCGCGTGCTTCGCCGATCATCGCAAAAACAGGAGGATAGCGCAATGATAGAAGAATCCGTGGTACAATTTGACGAAAAGGTGATATTCCGCCTGCGTTCTCTTTACCGCAAGCACGGGTATCTGCCATATAAAATGAGCAAATTTGAAGAGTATGACCTCTATCTGCGCAATAAGGATTTTTTGGTCAGTGACCGCATCATTGCCTTTAATGATACCAACGGAAAACTGATGGCGCTCAAACCGGATGTGACGCTTTCCATCATCAAAAACGGGGAAGATACCAACGGCGTTAAACAAAAGGTCTATTATAACGAAAATGTCTACCGCGTTTCCGAGAGTACGCATTGCTTCAAGGAGATCATGCAAACGGGGTTGGAGTGTATCGGCGATGTTGATATTTTTGACATCTATGAAGTGATTTCTCTTGCTGCCGAGAGCATTGCCGCCGTTTCGGAGAACTTTTTCATTGAGATCAGCAATATGGATTTGGTGTATGCGATCGTTTCGCGTATTTGCGCGAAGCCTGATTTTATCAAAGAGGCGATGGGTTTCATTTCGCAGAAGAATGCGCACGATCTGCAAAAACTCTGCTCCCGTTTTGGCGTGAGTGAAGACGGTTACGGCAAGATCGCAATGCTCATTTCACTTTACGGCGACCGTGAGACGGTTTTGTCGGGACTTTCCGGTATCTGCGAAGAAGAAGAACTTGAAAAAATTCGTTTTTTATCGAAAATGTTGGATTGTTCGCCGTTTAAGGAGCGTATCCGATTTGACTTTTCCGTTATCAACGATATGAATTACTACAACGGTTTTGTGTTCAAAGGTTTCATTGACGGCGTTTGTGACGGTGTGCTGGCGGGCGGACAGTACGACAATATGATGAAGAAGATGAACCGCTCTTCCGGCGCGATCGGATTTGCACTTTATCTCGACCGATTGGGCGAGATCGCCGAAAAAAAGCAGAATTACGATGTGGATTACCTCTTGCTTTATGATGAAAAGACCGATCCCGTTGCGTTGCTTCGCGAAAGCGAAAAGCGGATCAAAGAAGGCTTTTCGGTAAGTTGTCAGAAGCAAATTCCCGAGAAACTGCGCTATCGCAATATCTTCGATTGCAGAAAGGAGCAGGGAAATGCTTAATGTCGCATTGCCGAAAGGACGGCTCGGAGAAAAAGTTTATGCCATGTTTGAAAAGGCAGGGTATGAGTGCCCGTCCATCAAAGAGACCAACCGCAAACTCGTTTTTGAAAATGCCGCAAAACAGGTGAGATACTTTTGGGTGAAGCCTTCGGATGTCTCCATTTATGTGGAGCGCGGAGCGGCGGATATCGGGGTTGCCGGCAAGGATATTTTGCTGGAATATGCGCCTAATGTCTATGAATTGCTCGATCTTGATATCGGAAAATGCCGTATGGCAGTTGCCGGGAGCAAGGAGTTTTTCGATGACGGTACGAAGGTACTGCGCGTTGCGACCAAGTTTACGAAAATTGCCTCCGATTACTATGCCAAGCGCGGCAGAGATATCGACATCATCAAACTCAACGGCTCCATTGAGTTGGCGCCGATCCTCAATCTTTCGGATGTCATTGTTGATATTGTGGAGACGGGAAGTACCTTGATAGAAAATAATCTGGAAGTGAAAGAGACCATTTTACCGATCAGCGCGCGGCTGATCGCCAACAAAGCGGCTTTCAAATTCAAAAATGAAGCGATCGAGTCGATTGCACAGGCATTGAAGGAGCAAGTGAACGAGCATGATTAACATTTATCGCTACGGGGAAGTTCCCAACAGTGAAATATTTGCGCGTAAAAGCGTGACGGATGATGTTTCCGGCATTGTGAGCGAAATCATCAAGACCGTACGCCAAAACAAAGATGCGGCATTGCGCGATTATGCGGCAAAGTTCGATAAAGCGACGCTCACTTCTCTGGAAGTCAGCAAAGAAGAGATCGAGGAAGCGATGCAGCTCGTTGAGAGCGAATTTGTCGAAATCCTCAAAGAAGCGGCGGACAATATCCGCGCTTTCCACGAAAAACAAAAGCGCAACAGTTTTATCATCAACGAGAAAAACGGCGTTGTCATCGGGCAAAAAGTGATGCCGATCGAAAAGGTCGGACTTTATGTGCCGGGCGGCACGGCGGCATATCCGTCCACGGTTTTGATGGACTCTATTCCGGCAAAGATCGCAGGTTGCGCAGAAATCGTAATGGTTTCACCGCCGATGCCAAACGGGAAGATCCGTCCCGTGATTTTGGCGGCGGCAAAAATCGCCGGTGTGGATCGCATCTTCAAAACGGGCGGCGCACAGGCGATCGCGGCACTTGCCTACGGAACGGAAAGCATTCCGAAAGTGGACAAGATCGTGGGGCCGGGCAATGCCTTTGTCGCAGAGGCGAAAAAGCAGGTGTTCGGCAAAGTTTCCATTGATATGATTGCCGGACCGAGTGAAATCCTGGTCGTGGCGGATCGGACGAACGATCCCAAGATCGTGGCGGCGGATCTGCTTTCCCAGGCGGAGCACGACAAGAACGCGAGCGCGGTGCTGGTTACCGACAGTCTTGCGTTTGCAAAAGCGGTTTCCGAGCAGTTGGAAAAGCAAATTCCAAAACTGCCGCGCGCCGATATTGCACGGGCATCCATTGACCAAAACGGCAAGATCATTGTCGCCGAGAACGATTTGGAAAAAGCCATCGACATCGCCAATGAGATCGCACCCGAACATCTGGAACTTTGCGTGGATCATCCGTTTGATTATCTTGATCGCATCAAACACGCCGGTTCGGTTTTTATGGGCAAAAACTGTCCGGAAAGTCTGGGCGATTATTTTGCAGGTCCCAATCATACATTGCCCACCGGCGGTACGGCGCGGTTTTCTTCTCCGCTTTCCGTGGATGACTTCGTAAAAAAGACGCAGTACACTTATTACGCAAAAGACGCGCTTCGTCAAGTCGCCGATAAGATATCCTATTTTGCCAACAAGGAGGGACTTGCCGCACACGGGATCAGCGCAACGGTGCGGTTTGAAAAAGCATGAGCAGATTTTTTACAGACAGACTGAAAAATTTAGTGCCCTATACACCGGGTGAACAACCGCAGGACAAAAAGTATGTGAAACTCAATACAAACGAATCACCTTTTCCGCCTTCCGAAGCGGTGCAAAAGGCGGTCGCGCAAGAGTCGGGGAAACTGCAGCTTTATTCCGATCCCGAATGTGTCGATCTGCGGCGGCAAATGGCGGAGACTTTCGACTTGTCGCCCGATCAAATCGTGATGGTGAACGGCTCGGATGAAGCACTCAACTTCGCCTTTATGGCGTTTGCGGATGAAAAGTCGCCGCTGGTATTTCCGGATATCACCTACGGTTTTTATCCCGTCTTTGCCGAGATCAATCACATTCCGTATACGGAAATGCCGCTCAAAGATGATTTTTCCGTTGATCCGGAGGATTATATCGGCGTTCACAAGACCGTTGTACTTGCCAATCCCAATGCTTTGACGGGGAAATATCTTCCGCTTTCCGATCTGGAACGCATCCTTTCGTCCAATCCCGACAATATGGTCATTATTGACGAGGCGTATATCAATTTCGGCGGCGAAAGCGCCTTATCCCTTTTACCGAAGTACGAAAATCTTTTGGTCGTCGGCACTTTCTCCAAGTCGCACTCTATGGCAGGTGCGAGACTCGGCTTTGCCTTCGGGCATCCGTCCGTCATTCGGGATATCAACACGATCCGCTATTCGACCAATCCTTATAATGTCAACCGTATGACTGCGCGCGCCGGCATCGCCGCGTTGCAGACGCAGGATTATTATCTTGACCATTGCAAGACCGTGGCGGAAAACCGTGCGTGGACGGTTTCGGCATTGGAAGAATTGGGCTTTACGGTCGTACCCTCTCTTGCCAACTTTGTTTTTGCGGCATCGGAGCGGATCGACGGCGAAACGCTTTATCGCAAACTCAAAGAAAAGGGCGTTTTGGTGCGCCATTTCAATGCCGCGCGCATTCAAAACTATAACCGCATCACCATCGGTACACGCGAACAGATGGAATTTCTGATCGAAAAGATCAAGGAAATATTGGAGGGAAACTAAATGAGAACATCCGAGATCAATCGAACGACCAACGAGACCGATATTCGCCTTTCCCTTACACTTGACGGCAAAGGCACCGGTACGATCAACAGCGGCTGCGGTTTTCTTGACCACATGCTGACGCTTTTTGCCAAGCACGGCAGATTTGATCTATCTGTTTTTTGCCAAGGCGATACGAACGTGGATGATCACCACACCGTAGAGGATATCGCCATTGCGCTCGGTACGGCATTTGCCGCGGCGCTCGGCGATAAAAAGGGCATTGAGCGTTACGGCGACACCACCTTGCCGATGGACGAGGCATTGGTGCTTTCCGCAGTTGATATCAGCGGCAGAGGGATGCTTTGCTTTGATGCGGAGATGCCGGCGGAAAAAGTCGGCGATTTTGACACCGAACTTTGCGAAGAATTCTGGCAGGCATTTGTGCGCGAAGCGAAGATCACACTGCACATCAGACTGCTTTCCGGCAAAAACACGCATCACATCATCGAGGGCATTTTCAAATCCGTGGCAAGGACACTGCGCAAAGCGGTGGCGGTCAATGCGGATTTTGCCGATGAGATCCCGTCGACAAAGGGTGTTCTTTGATGATCGCGATCATAGATTACGGCGTCGGTAACCTCTTTTCGCTCGCCTCGTCCTTTCGCATGATCGGGGCAGAGGTCACGGTGACCGACAATGCGGATGAGATACGCGCATCCGATAAGATCATTTTGCCCGGTGTCGGCGCATTCGGCGATGCCGCGCAAAAACTCCGCGTGAGCGGAATGGCGCAGATCCTTGCGGAGCAAGCGAAAAAAGGCAAGGAAATTATGGGTATTTGCCTTGGGATGCAGTTGCTTTTTGAAAAGAGTTTTGAGTACGGCGAGCACGCGGGACTCGGACTTTTGAAAGGGCAGATCGTGCCGATGGAGGGCAATATCCCTCCAACACTAAAAATACCGCATATCGGCTGGAATGCCCTGCATTTCCGAAAGAAAAGCAAGTTGCAGCGTTATATCAAGGAGAACGACTGCGTTTACTTTGTACATTCCTATTATGCGGAGCATTGCGAAGACTCTTTGGCGGCTACTGCAAAGTACGGCAAAGAATTGACTGCCATGGTGCAAAACGGCAATATTATGGGTTGTCAGTTTCATCCGGAAAAAAGCGGAAGTGTCGGACTGAACATATTAAAAGCATTTTGCGAGGACGGATTATGAGAATTTTTCCGGCGATTGATCTATATGAAAAAAAGGCGGTGCGACTCTTCAAAGGCGACTACGCCCAAATGACCGTGTACAGTGAAGATCCGCTTGCGGTGGCTCGTGATTTTGTGCGGTGCGGTGCAGAATATATCCATTTGGTGGATCTGGAAGGCGCAAAGTACGGCACGACGCCGAATCTTGATGTGGTGGCGGATATCGTAAAAAATACAGACCTCTTTACGGAGATCGGCGGCGGCATCCGCAATATAGAGATGGTGCACCGTTATATCGACATCGGCGTTTCCCGTGTGATACTCGGGACTGCCGCTGTGGAAAACCGCGCGTTTTTGGAGGAAGCCGTGGCGCAGTACGGAGAAAAGATTGCCGTGGGCGCGGATGTGCGCGACGGGTATATCGCCGTCAAGGGCTGGACGGAAAGCGCAGGGATTTCCCTTGACGATTTTCTGCGTGATATGGAAAATCTCGGTATCCGAAATGTTATCTGCACCGATATTTCCAAAGACGGTGCGATGCGCGGAACGAATACGGAACTCTACGCGCGGTTATCCAAACGGTTTTGCCTTGATATCACGGCATCGGGCGGTGTATCGACGATAGAGGATATCCGGACGCTTGCCGCCATGGGACTGTACGGCGCGATCATCGGCAAGGCGTATTATACCGGCGCGATCTCGCTGCAAGAAGCGATCGGGGAGGCAAAATGATTACAAAAAGAATTATACCATGCCTTGATGTCAAAGACGGCAGGGTGGTAAAAGGCGTTAATTTTGAGGGATTACACGATGTTTCATCACCCGTTGCACTGGCAAAATACTACTCCGACAACGGCGCGGATGAACTCGTATTTTATGATATCACCGCGTCTTTTGAAGGACGCAAACTCTTTACCGATATTCTCACGCAGGTCGCATCCGAGATTTTCATTCCGCTGACCGTGGGCGGCGGCATCAATACCGTAGAGGATTTTGACCGCGTACTCAAATGCGGTGCGGATAAGGTGAGCGTCAATTCCGGTGCGATCCGAACTCCGGAATTGATCGCGCAGGCGGCGCAGAAATACGGTGATCAATGTGTTGTGATCTCGGTCGATGCCAAGCGTGTGGACGGAACATTTCATGTCTTTGCCAAAGGCGGCAGGGAAGATACGGGGATGGATGCGCTGGAATGGATCAAACGCTGTGTGGATATGGGAGCCGGCGAAGTCGTGCTCAACTCGATCGACACGGACGGTGTGAAGCATGGTTTTGATCTTGAAATGCTTGAAAAAGTGCTTGCGATTGTCCATGTGCCGGTGATCGCATCGGGCGGCGCCGGTTGTATAGCGGATTTTACGGAACTTTTTCAGAAACTGCCGACGGTGGATGCCGGACTTGCGGCTTCCATTTTCCATTTCGGGGAAGTGAAAATTCCCGATTTGAAAGCGGAATTACAGAAAAACAAAATCAATGTGAGGGTATGATGATGGTAAATATCGAGGATTTGAAATTTGACGAAAAAGGCTTGATACCGGCAATCGTGGTGGATGCCTTTTCCAAAAAAGTGCTGACGCTGGCGTATATGAGCAAAGAGTCTTTGCGCATCTCCATGGAAAAGGGTTTGACCTGCTTTTTCAGCCGTTCCCGTCAGGAACTGTGGCTCAAAGGAGAGACAAGCGGTAACTATCAGCACATCGTCAGCATTACGGCGGATTGCGATCTGGATGCGCTGACGGTCGTGGTGGAAAAGGACGGACCTGCCTGCCATAAAAATACCGACAGTTGCTTCACCAACGAGATTTTCCAAAGCGACGAGCGGCACGAATTCAGACTCGGCGGACTTTACGAACTTCTTGAAGGCAGAAAGCGTGAAATGCCGCAGGATTCCTATACCACCTATCTTTTCGAAAAGGGGATCGACAAGATCCTTAAAAAAGTCGGCGAGGAAAGCACGGAAGTCATCATTGCCGCCAAAGCGGATGACCGCAAAGAGACGATCTACGAACTTGCCGATCTTGCGTATCACGCCATGGTGCTGATGGTGCAAATTGGCATTTCCGTGGAGGATGTGCAAAAGGAATTGGCTTCCCGACACATCATTGACCACAAAGTGAAACAGGAAAAAATGACATCATGAGCAGGAATAATTACCATACGCATACCGTTTTTTGCGACGGGCAGGATACGCCAGAAGCATTGGTGCAGTATGCCATTGCGCACGGCTGTACGGAGATCGGATTTTCCTCGCACAGTCCATTGGACATTCCGGACGATGAGCCGTTTTCCATGACGCAAGACGGTGCGGCAAAGTATCGGCGCGAGGTCAATCGTCTCAAAGAGGTATACCGTGATCGCATCCGCATCCTTTTGGGCGTGGAGCAGGATTATTTTTCGACTTCCGATACCTCTGCATACGATTATGTGATCGGCTCGGTGCATTATGTTTGGAAAGACGGATGCTATATCTGCGTGGATTTCAGCAGGGATGCACAAAAAGAAGCGGTGCACAACTGTTATCACGGAGATTTTTATGCCTTTGCGGAGGATTATTACGCGCTTGTCGGCGATCTCTGTCAGAAGACAAAATGCGACATCATCGGGCATTTTGACCTCATTACCAAATTCAACGAAGGCGATTGCCTGTTTGATACCAAGCATCCGCGCTATGTTGCCGCATATGAGGCGGCACTTGAAAAACTTTTTGCACAGGATGTCACTTTTGAGGTGAATTACGGTGCGATCGCGCGCGGATATCGCAAAGAGCCTTATCCGGCATCGGATATTTTGCAAAAAGTGATCGCCGCCGGAAAACAAGTGATTTATTCCTCGGATTGCCACGGGAAAGATACGCTCTTGCTCGGCATACCGGAAGGAAATGTGTGGAAAAAATAGCGCCGTATCTGTGTTTATCGGAGAAAAAGGAGAGGATCGGGATATGGACATTTATCAAATCAATGACATTGCGGAGTTGATACGGGACAATCCCTATGTCGGACGCGGTATCGTCATCGGTCAGTCGCAAGACGGCAAAAATGCCGTTTGTGCCTATTTCATCATGGGCAGGAGTGCAAACAGCCGAAACCGCGTATTTGCCGAGCAGGACGGCATTCTTTACACCAAGCCGTTTGATGATTCCCGTGTGCAGGATCCGAGCCTCATCATTTATCCTGCTATACGCGCATTTGAAAATAAACGCATCGTCACCAACGGCGATCAGACGAATACGATCTACGAAGCATTGCAAAAAGGAATATCTTTTTCCAATGCGTTGAAAACGCGCGCATTTGAACCGGATGCGCCGCATTTTACACCTCGTATCAGCGGTATGCTGACATTGGAAAGCGGCGGTTTTACTTATGAAATGAGTATTTTGAAAAGCGCCGATGCGATCGGCAGTGCTTGCAGCCGCTATACCTTTTCCTATACGCCGATCAGCGGACTCGGGCATTTCATCCACACCTATATCGGTGACGGTGATCCGCTGCCGACCTTTTGCGGAGAGCCGGAGCGTGTTGCCATTCCAAGCGGCATAGACGCGTTTACCGACTCCCTTTGGGATGCGCTCGATCATGAAAACCGCATTTCGCTTTATGTGCGCTATACCGATTTGGAGACGGGCAGGGAGGAAAGCCGTCTGGTCAATCAAAACAAGTGAGGGAAAACGATGAAAGAATTTGAATTGAAATACGGCTGCAATCCCAATCAGAAACCGTCCAAAATCCTGATGCACGACGGCAGTGATCTGCCGATTGAAATTCTTTGCGGCCGTCCCGGTTATATCAACTTTTTGGATGCGTTCAACTCCTGGCAGTTGGTCAAAGAACTCAAAGAGGCGCTGGGACTTCCGGCGGTCACTTCCTTCAAGCATGTGAGCCCCACCTCTGCCGCCGTCGGACTCAAATTGCCCGAAAAACTCAAAAAGGCGTGCTTTGTGGACGATATCGAGGGCTTGGACGATTCTCCGCTTGCCTGTGCTTACGCCCGTGCACGCGGTACGGACCGGATGTGTTCGTTCGGCGATTGGGTCGCCCTTTCCGATATCTGCGACAAGACCACCGCGCTTTTGATCAAGCGTGAGGTCTCGGACGGCATCATTGCGCCCGGTTACACGGATGAGGCACTGGAAATTCTGAAGTCCAAGCGCAACGGCAATTACAATATCGTTCGTATGGATCCCGATTATGTGCCGGACTTAGTGGAGCATAAGCAGGTATTCGGCATCACTTTTGAGCAGGGCAGAAACAATTTTAAGATCGACCGCGCATTGCTTGAAAATGTTGTGACACGGAATAAAGATTTGCCCGAATGCGCCGTGCGTGATTTGATCATCGCGCTCATTACCCTCAAATACACGCAGTCCAACTCCGTCTGTTTTGCCTATGACGGACAAGCCATCGGCGTCGGCGCCGGTCAGCAGTCGCGCATTCATTGCACCCGTTTGGCAGGGAGCAAAGCGGACACCTGGTTTTTGCGCCAATGCGACAAGGTGCTTGATCTGCCGTTTTTGCCGACGCTCGGGAGACCGGAGCGCGACAATGTGATCGACGGCTATATCAATCAGAACGAAGAAGATGTCTGCGCCGACGGAAATTGGCAAAAGTATTTTACAAAGCAGCCGTCTTTGTTTACCTTCGAAGAGAAGAAAGCATATCTTGCCGCGATTGACGGTGTTTCACTCGCTTCGGATGCCTTTTTCCCGTTTAGCGATAACATTGAACGCGCCAAAATGAGCGGTGTGCGCTATGTTGCCCAGCCGGGCGGTTCGATCCGCGACGATTTGGTTGTCGCCTGCGCCGATCGGTACGAAATGGCAATGGCGTTTACCGGTATGCGTCTTTTTCATCATTGAGCACGAAAGGGAAGAGGACGATGGAAGAAAAGTGGAAAATCCGCCATACCAAAGAGAGTGAACTGCCGTGCCTTTTGGAAATTTATCGCCGTGCCCGCCGATTTATGGCGGAGCAGGGCAATCCCACGCAATGGGGTGCGACCAATTGGCCGCCGGAGGCGCTTTTGCGCGAGGATATTGCCGTGGGACGCAGCTTCGTTTGCGTGGATGAAAGCGACAGGATCATCGGCACATTTTGTTATCTTTACGGGGAAGATGTGGATGAATGTTACCGCGTGATCGAGGGCGGCGCATGGTCGTATGATCAGCCGTACGGCGTGGTGCATCGCATCGCAAGTGACGGCACACCCGGCGTGGGTACATTCTGTATGCAGTGGGCACTCGATAAAAGCGGTTATCTGCGCGTGGATACGCACGCGGACAACGCTCCCATGCAGCGCGTTGCCGAAAAACTCGGGATGCGCCGCTGCGGGATCATCTATGTCCACGAGGACAAATCGCCGCGCATCGCCTTTGACAAACTGAAACAATAGGGGAAGATGTCGGTCCTTTGACCGCATCTTCTTTTTTCGGTTTACTTTTAGTTGACAAATAAGCTGGAAAGTGGTATAATCCAACTTATACAGATAAGTTAGAAAGAGAGGTCGGTCTCATGCGATATATTTTGGCATTTGATGTGGGTACGACCGCAATGAAAGGCATTCTCTTCAACGAAAAGCTGGATGAGGTTTACTGCGAAAACCGCGAGTATACTGTGGATACGGATACCTGCGGCATAGCGGAAGTCGATGCCGAAACCTATTTCACGGCTTTTTGCGAATGCGTGGAAGCCATCGAGGTGAAGCAGCGCGGTGAAATTGCCGCCATTTGCTTTACCACGCAAGGAGAAACGCTCATTCCCGTTGACAAAGACGGCAATGCCCTTTCGCGTGCCATGGTTTGGCTTGATACACGCGCCGAAAAGCAGGCAGAGGAGATTTTGCAAAAGATCGCGCTTCCTGATTTTTACCGGCATACGGGTTTGGGTGGTTTGGACGGCGCATTGCCGATGGCAAAGGTACTTTGGTTCAAAGAAGAAAAACCCGATCTTTATGAGGAGACCGACAAGTTCTTGCTTTTGGAAGATTATCTCATCTTCCGACTGACGGGGAAAAGGGTGTCGGAGCGCTCATTGCAGTCCTCGACGGGCTGGTATGACATTTTACAAAACACCTGGTATGATGAAATTTTCACCGCCTGTGATGTGACGAAAGAAAAATTCCCCGAAGTTCTGCCTTGCGGAGAAAAGGCAGGGGTGGTCGAAGATGCGATCGCCGCAAAACTCGGCTTGCCGCAAAATACCGTTGTGGTGACGGGCGCAATGGATCAGATCGCTTCGGCGATCGGAGCCGGCAATATCTATGACGGCATCGTGACGGAGACGACGGGGACGGCTTTGGTACTCGGCGCAACGGTGGAAAAGCCACACTTTGATCCGGACAAAATGCTCACGGTCTATAAGCATTTTGACGATAAATTTATCTATATGCCATACGCACCGACCGCCGGTATCGTGCTCAAATGGTATCGCGATGTCTGTATGCCGGATATTGCCGAAAAAGCAAAGAAGCAGGGGAAATCAACCTACGATGCGGTCACGGCGATCGCCGCCACGGCACCTGCCGGCAGTCACGGCGTATTGCTCGATCCTGATTTTACATCCGGCGGCTCGTTTCGCCATCTGACGCTTGCCGCCACACGCGCCGATATGGCGCGCAGTGTGCTCGAAGGTATCGCCTATATGCTGCGCAGTCTGGTGGAGCAGGTGGAAGCGCAAGGCGTTGCCGTTCGGGAAATTTTGTCCCAGGGCGGCGGCTCTTACAGCCCCTTGTGGGGCGGAATTAAGGCAAGCGTTTGCGGCAAGATGATCTGCGCGGTGCGCTATGCGCAAACGACCGCACTCGGCGCGGCGATTTTGGCGTCGGCGGCGGTTGGGATTTTCCCGTCGGTCGAAAAAGCCGTATCCACGCTCAATGTGCGCGGCAATACCTATCAACCGAATTTGTCAGACAAAGCCGTATACGAAGACGGCTATCAACAATATATCAAAATGAAAAAAACGGAGGATGAATGAAATGAAGAATATGCAAAAGGCAAATGTCGTCGTTCTCGGCGTCGGTGAACAGCAGTATCCCCAGGATTATCTTGCCAAAGTTTTGGACGAGATCAATGCAGAAGTTGCTAAGATGGACTGTAACCTCATCGGAAACTACAAAGTGATGAACGCCGCAGATGCGGAAAAGACGGCAGATGCTTTGAAAGGGCAGAAAGTCGATTTGTTCATTGTGGAATTCGTCTCCTGGCACATCACCATCAATGTGATGCACATTCTGAAAGATTACCGCGATGTTCCCGTTTTGGTCTGGGGCGTTGCCGGTAAGACCGATGCGAGCGGCAAACTGCACGCTCCTGCCGCCGGAGCCGGCGTGACGGGTTTCGTGCCCATCCTCAAAGAGATGGATTATAAATATAAGATCGTGATGGAAGAAGTCAACGCACCGCACGCTTATGCCGCCGTTGCCGACTATATCCATTCCGTTGCCTGCGCCAAGACTGTGCGCAATGCCCGTATCGGCTTGATCGGTTATGCCGATATGGGACTTTACACCTGCGCTTACGATAAGACCAATCTTTTTAAGACCGTCGGGATCGACATTGAAAACTATGACGGCTATATCATTGCCGATCTGATGAATGCCATACCGCAAGAGCGCGTGAAAGAGACCATGGCATGGATCCGCAAGACCACAAAGGCGCAAAACGAAGTGGCAGACGAGCCGCTGGAAAAGGTGACGCGCCTATATCTCGCTATGAAGGATAAGGCGGACGGCAGAAGCCTTGATGCTATTTCCGTCAAGTGCGTGGACGGTATCACCAAACTCGGCTTTAATCCCTGTCTTGCGCAATCCCTTTTGGCAGATAAAGACCTCTCCGTCATCTGCGAGTGCGATGCCTACGGCCTGGTCACAAGCATCATCCTTTCCACCGTCACCAATCAGACGGCGGCATTCGTGGAGCATTACGAAGTGCTCGGCAACGATGTTTTGGTCGGTGTCTGCGGCTTCATTCCGCAGGACTTTATCGACGGCGATTTCCAAATCAAATCTGCCAACCTCGGTGAGTACAACACGGGGATCAGCAATGTCTCCAAACTCAAAACGGGCGAAGTGACTTACGGCAGATTTTATAACGACCACGGCAAGTTCAAAATGTTCCTGTCCCACGCCGTGACCAAGCCAAATCCCAAGTGGACTGAACTCGGTTGGGAAGAGCCGACACCCGATTTCCCTGCCGTTTTGCTGCCGCCCGAGATGCCTGTTGACGAGTATCTCGACAAAGTGCCCGGTCAGCATATCATTATGACCTTCGGCAACCATGTCGAAAAGGTCAAGACTGTTTGCGAGTTGCTCGGCATCGAAGTGGTGATGTAATGAGAACACAACTCAAACGCTTTGAGCGCGGCGCCGAACAGGATCGCCGCATCAAAGACGGCGTAGTGAAACTTGCCTTTATTGATGTCGATCTTAAAAAGTCCGAATTGCTCTTTTCACGAGAGAGTTTCACCGATGCCGATTTTCAAAAGGATTTTTCCGTGAAATTTGGCGCATGGAGCGTGGAAAACGGCTGGATCGTCGGGAAAAACCCGAAGATGTGTCCCGGTATGATTGTTTCCAACGGCGATTTCTTCGGCGATGTGATGGTGGAGATCACGGCGCAGATGGTTGCGCCTTCCACACATGATATCAATGTGATGATCCACGGAGAATGGGACGAGGAGAAGGATGAGCGCGGTCTTGCCTATGTTTCCGGCGTGGAAGCGTTTTGGCACGGCAATGTCGGCTTTGAAAAGTCGCCCGAGTATAAACTGACGGCGGCAACACCTCTGTTTTCTTTTGATCCTGCCGCTGAGCATAATTTCAAAATGGGCAATGTGGGCGGTAAGGTGTTCGTTTTGGTCGACAACGAACTTTGCCTTGAAATCACCGATCCCGATCCGCTCGATACGATGCGTTACGGAAAGATCGGTTTTGAGGCGTATTCCAGCGCGTGGAAATTCAAGGATCTGAAAGTGTGGCAGCTTCATGCCACGCAAGTGAAAGAGTATTACAATCCGGAGTTTTAAGGAGAGAAAACGATGCAAAAAATCAGAACCCCATATTTTGAAATCGGTACCAAAAACTATGTTTACGGCGACAAACTGCTCGAATACGCTCTTGCCGCTGACAAGGCGGCGGAAAAGTATGATATTGATGTGCTTTTCATCTGCCCTGCCGTGGAGATCCGCCGTGTGGTGGAAAACACGAAGCATCTGATCGTTTTGGCACCCTATATGGATACGCTTCGCCCGGGGCGCGGCATGGCGGATACCCTGCCCGAAGCGCTCAAAGCCGCCGGCGCCGTCGGCGTGGTGGTCAACCATTGCGAAAAGCCGATGAGCCTTCCGCAGATCAAGGCAACGATCGACCGCGCCCGTGAACTTGATATGCTGGTATTTGCGTGCGCAGACAGTGTTGCCGAAACGCAGGCGATCGCACAGCTCCATCCCGACATCATCAATCCCGAGCCGTCCGAACTCATCGGCGGTACGGCAGGCGGTGTCAGTGATATGAGTTATGTGCGCGATGTGCTCAATGCCATCCGTGCCATTGATCCGAACATTTTGGTCGAGCAGGCTGCCGGTATCACCAACGGTCAGCAGGTCTACGACTTTATTATGGCTGGCTCTGAGGCAGCCGGTGCCGCATCCGGCATTATGAATGCAAAAGATCCCATCGCCATGATCGACGAGATGATCGCGGCAACAAGACGCGCCGCAGACGATTTGAAAAAGGAGAAAAAGTAAGATGGTATTGAGAGAATCTTTCAAGGTGCAGTCCAACGACCGCGCCTACACATTCCATGATGTGACGGCAAAGACGAAAGAGATCGTCAAAAAGTCGGGCGTGAAAAACGGCATCGCCGTGGTGTATTCCCACCATACGACTTGCGGTGTTATTACGCAGGAACTTGCATTTGACCGCTCCATGACAGGATTGGAAACGCTCCAACAGGACCTCATCAATGTGTTTGAAAAAATCATCCCGGAGTGCCGCTATGAGGGTATGTATCTCCATCCCGGTCCGAAGGCTTTGAAGTTTGCCGAGGAGCACGATGAAGATGCCTGGGGTTGCCACAACACCGACGCGCATCTGCGCTCTTCCATCATTGGCAGAAGCGAAACGATCGTCATCGAAGACGGCGAACTTGATCTCGGCGAATTCGGCGTGATCCAATTTATCGACTTTGACAATACGCGTGCCAGAAGCCGCACCGTGCAGGTCATGGTCATGGGTGAATAAGGAGAATAGAAATGTCTGTTAAAATTTGTATCATCGGTGCCGGCAGTGCATCCTTTTCCATCAATCTGGTGAAGGATGTCTGCATCAATCCGCTTTTCAAAGATGCCACGATTTCGCTGATGGATATCAACGAAGAACGCCTCAACTCCGTTTACGGTATGTGCAAGCGTTTTTGCGAGGAACTCGGCTCCAAACTCAATATCATCAAGACACAGGATCGCCGTGAGGCGATGAAGGGAGCCGACTTTGTGCTCAATGTCTGTCTCAACGGCGGTCAGGAACGCTTCAAACAGTGCATTGAAGTGGGCTACAAGAACGGCTACCGTTTCGGCGGCTCTTTGCATGTACTGCACGATGAAGGTTTCTACATCAATTTCCATCAGTTCCAACTCATGGAGAGCATTTTGGTCGATATGCTCGATATCTGCCCGAAGGCATATTTCATTTTGGTCGCCAACCCCGTGCAGGCAGGCGTGACTTACCTGCAAAGAAAGTACCCGATGGCAAAGATCGTGGGTATGTGCCACGGTTTCAACGGCGCTTACAAAGTTGCCGAGGTCATGGGTATGGAGCATGACGATGTTCATTTTGAGATCGCCGGTGTCAACCACTTCATCTGGATGACAAGTTTCCGCTATAAAGGGCAGGATGCCTATCCGATGCTCGACAAGTGGTTGGAAGAGCATAACGGCGTGCTGGCAAGCGACGAGCAACTCGAAAAACTCGCCTTCCACGGCGACGAAGTGTCCAAGAAGGCAGTTGACCTCTATAAGCGTTACGGTCTGTTCCCGATCGGCGATACGCCGAGTGCCGGCGGCGGCGCGTGGGGCTGGGAGTATCACACCGATGACGCCACAGAAGCACAGTATCAATGCACGCCCTACGATTGGTATCAGAAACTCTTTGTTGCCAATGAAAACCGTATGCTCAAACTCAAAGAGCAGGTGGCGGATACTTCCAAGAAGATGAGCGAGATGTTCTCCATCAAGTCTTCACCCGAGCCCATGATCCCGCTTATCGAAGGCCTTGCCTTTGATACCGATACGCGCGTGATCGTCAATGTGCTCAATGACGGCGGTTATGTGGAAGGAATTCCGACCGATTACGAAGTCGAAGTTGCCGCCCGTGTTGATTTGCAAGGTGTTCATCCCATTCACAGTAAGGGCTTGCCCAAACCGCTTTTGGCACATTTGATGCGCGACCGCATCGCACCCGTGGAAATCGAACTCGATGCGTATCAAAATCACAGCCGTGACGGCTTGATTGATCTCATTTTGATGGATCCGTGGACGAAGAGCCGCGCACAGGCGGAAAAACTGCTTGACGATATTCTCAATCTGCCGCTCAACGCAGATATGAAGGAATACTACAAATAAAAGAAAGAAACCGAGATGCCAAACGGCATCTCGGTTTTTGACTTATTTGGAAAGCATTTTGCAGGATTTTCGGATATTCAGTGCCGGCTCAAATACTTTGTAATAGGGCCATTTTTCTTCGCCGAGGAGCATCGCGTGGATCGCGTTGGCGGCGGTTTCGCCCAAACGCTCTTTTGGGTGCATGATGCTCGTGAGCGGGGGAGTGAGCGTGGAAGCGATCACCGTGTCATCCACGCCGATGAGCGAAATATCCTGTGCTACGGTAAGCGAGAGCGCATCGAATGCCTCATAGCATTTTTGCGCCACGCGGTCATTGTAGCAGAAAACGGCGGTGATCTCGGGGTGTGTGCGGCGCATCTTGACGAGCGCATTTTTTAAGTCTTTTTGATAGGGGATGATATACGGCGGATTTTTTGCGGCATGGCAAAACCCTTGTTGCCGCAGAATGGAATCCGCACTGCTTTCCCGTACGATCATCGCAAGGTGCGTATGCCCCATGGACTGGAAATAATTTGCGGCGATCTTGCCGGAGAGTTCCTCGTTGAATATCACGCACGACTGTGGGATATTTTCGTAGGCGCTGTCAATCATAATGAAGGGGATGCCGACATCCGTCAGACGGTTGGCGGCAAGTACCAAAGACTCCGGCGCAGCACCGGCGGTACTGTCGGGCTGAAACAAAACGCCGTCGCTGCCTTCATTTGCAATGCGCTCTAAAAGCGATGCAATGACCGCGGCATCGTCTTGTGTGTCGGAAAGCACGACATTGACATTTTTCTCGTCCAACACCGAGCAGATCGCGTGCAGATAATGCGGTGTAAAATACATATCCGAAAGATTGAGCAGCAGATCCACGCGGCGTTTCGGCACAGTGCCGGTGCTGATACAAAAAGTACCTTTACCGTGATGCTTTTTGATGAGATTTTCGTTTGCCAGAATGCTCAGAGCATCGCGCACGGTCAATCTGCCGAGTTGATATTCGCGTATCATTTCGGATTCGCTCGGCAGTTTATCGCCGACTTGAATTTCCCCGGAAAGGATCTGCTCACGCAAATGGTCGGCAAGCTGAATATAGAGCGGTTTATTACTGTCACGATTTAACATAATGATATCCTTTATTCCGCAAGGGTATTGACCCATGCACCGTATTGCGCAAGAAGAGCATCACGCTCGGAAGCATCGCTGCCCTGCGTCATGATATAGACTTTGATCTTCGGCTCTGTGCCGCTCGGACGGACGATGATGACCGAGCCATCGGCAAGTTCAAAGCGAAGCACATTCGAGCCGCGCAATTCCATTTCGCTTGTTGCACCGCTCACGCAGTCTTTGGCGATACCGGTACTGTAATCCTTGAATACGGCAACACGGACACCTGCGATCTCCGCAGGCGGCGTATTGCGAAGGGTATTCATCAAGGTTTCCATACGGGCAAGACCGTCCAAACCCGGCATGACCAGATTGTGCGTCTTCTCACCGTACCAGCCGTATTTTTCAAAGAGATTTTGCAACGCATCAAAGAGCGTCATTCCTTGGGAAGCATACCATGCCGCCATCTCCGTGAGCAAAAGAGAAGCGGTGACGGCATCCTTGTCACGCACAAAATGTCCGAGCATATAACCGTAGGACTCCTCGTAAGAGAAGATGACCGTGTTTTTCTGTTCCCCTTCCAACTGCCCCATTTTTTCCGCCATGAATTTGAAACCCGTAAAGGTATCGTAGCAGTCGATGCCGTTGCAATTTGCCACTTTTCGCGCCATCTCCGTGGTGACAATCGTTTTGAGCATGGCGGCATTTTCGGGCAGTTTTCCGGCGCGGCGCATAGCACCGATCAAATAGTCAAGAAGCAAAACGCCCGTCTGATTGCCCGTAACGGGGCGGAATTCACCTTTTTTATCGCGCACCATAATACCCACGCGGTCACTGTCGGGATCTGTGCCGAGGATGAAGTCGATTCCGTTTTTCTTGGCAAGTTCGATGGCGAGTGCAAATCCGTCCGGATTTTCGGGGTTGGGGGAGGCAACGGTCGGAAAGTCTCCGTCAATGACCATTTGTTCGGGTACACAGAGTAAATGACGGATACCCAAACGCGTCAACGCCTCGGGCACGAGTTTATGACCGCAGCCGTGGAAGGGCGTATAGACCAATTTGAAGGTGTCCGCCACTTTTTGCACGGTTTCGTAATCGTTGACCATCGACATCACCTGCGTAAGGAAACGACGGTCACAGTCTTCGCCTAAAATCGTGATTTTCCCTTCGGCTACGGCAGTATCGTAGTCCATGGACTTGATGCCGTCAAAAATGTCGATCGTTTCCAAAGCCTTGGCAATGGCATCTGCGTGTTGCGGCGGCAACTGTGCGCCGTCTTCCCAATAGACCTTGTAGCCGTTGTATTCTTTGGGATTATGGCTTGCCGTGATGTTGATTCCTGCCTGGCAATGATACTCACGCACGGCAAAAGAGAGTTCCGGCGTCGGGCGCAGGGATTCAAAAAGGCGCACGGAGATCCCGTTACCTGCCATGACGCAGGCGGCGGCTTTGGCGAATTCATAGGAGTGGTTGCGGCAGTCCATACAAATGGCAATGCCGCGCTTTTTGGCATCTTCACCCTCAGCGCAGATGACCTGTGCGAAAGCTTGTGTTGCCCAGCGGACAACATGGCGATTCATGTGGTGTAAACCGACTTGCATCGTGCCGCGCAAACCGGCAGTGCCGAAGGAAAGGGGGGCAAAAAAGCGGGACTTGATCTCTTTTTCGTCGTTGGCAATGCCGCGCAGTTCTGTGCGTTCTTCTTCGGAGAGGGCAGGGGAGACAAGCCATTTTTCATATTCTTTGTTGTAATTCATTGTGCATCCTCCATTTCGTTTTCACTCACAGGCGCGATCAGATTTTTCGCATCTTCCAGTAGAGACTGCGGTACATAAAGGGCAACGCCGTAACCGGAAAAGCCGAGAATGACTTTGCCGAGCGTGCCTTCTTTCTCGTATTTTTTTACGGCGGGAATTTGGTAGGCGGCAAGTTTTTCCACCAAAAGATCCGCCGCACCGTCAACTTCCGTTGAATGGGTCAAAAATTCGGCTTTTTCGGGCGTTCCGTCCTCGCCGTTGGGCCATTGTTCCAAAACACTTCGTTGCTTGCTTGCCCAAAAAGGCTTTGCGGTCTCAAACATAGGCATTCCTCCTATTTGTGATAATGTGTGCCGCTTGCAATTTGATAGGCACGGTAGATCTGTTCGAGCAGCATCACGCGGAAGAGGTGATGCGGAAAGGTCATCGGGGAAACGGAAAGACGCACATCGGCAAGTTTTTTGATGCGCTCGTGCATCCCGAAACTGCCGCCGACAAGGAAAGTTAACTGCGAAACACCTTGCGATGCGTCGGAAATGAACATCTGCGAAAGCGATTCACTACTCATTTCTTTGCCTTCCACGCAAAGAGCGATCACTTTACTGCCTTTTGGTATTTTTTCTTCTATACTCTCCGCTTCCTGCAAAAGGGCTTGTTCAATCTCGCTTTGCGACGGCTCTTTATTCCATGTGTGCTCGCTTAATTCTATTATATCCAATTTGCAATGCCGCGCAAGCCTTTTTTGATATTCGGCGACTGCCGCGACATAAAAAGTCTCTTTCAGTTTTCCAACGCAAATGAGGGTGACTTTTTGCATATATGTACCTCACTGACCGTACTGCGCGGCGCAACGCCGAGACGGACGGGATATCCCTGTAATGCCCGTCCGACCGTGTAAGCGGCGGTATCGGGCGTGTTGTTTTCTGCGCTGAGATGTGCGAGTAAAATATCGTTCGTACCGTTTTTGACGCAAAGGAGCGCAAACGCGGCGCAATCTTTGTTGGAGAGGTGCCCGTGCCGACTTGCGATGCGGCGTTTGAGCATGGCGGGATAGGGACCGTTTTGCAGCATTTCACTGTCGTAATTTGCTTCCAAAATCAAAGCATCTACGCCGAGAAGCCACTCTTTTGCCTCATTTGTCACAAAGCCCGTATCCGTGAGGACACCCAAAGAAGCACCGTCACAGTCGATACGATAACCGACACTGTCGGCGGCATCGTGCGAGGTCGAGAAAGTCCGGATATCCAAGTCGCCGACGGTAAAGCGGTCGCCGATTTCAAAGGGCGTGCTCGCCACTTTCAAACAAGGTGATGTGCCGATACTTGCCATCACGCGAGCCGGGCATTTTTTCGTAAAGACAGGCAGACCGCCGATGTGATCGCTGTGTTCATGCGTGATCAATATGGCGGAAAGTTCATCGGGTGTGACGGAAAGTGAGAGGAGAGACTCCGTCAATCGCTTGGCGGAGATGCCGGCGTCGATCATAATGGCGGTGGTTTCACTTCTGACGAAGATCGCATTGCCCGAAGAACCGCTGGCAAGGGTACAAAATTCCATAGTGTTTTCCTTTTTGATATATATAATAGGGAAAAAGCCCTCTTATGAGGGCTTTGATTATCCGATTTTGCTCACGGGCGGTGTGTCGTCGACTTCGATCGCCTCAATCTGCGCACCCAAAGCGCGCAACTTTCCGATGATATTTTCATAGCCGCGCTCAATGTATTGCACATTGGTGATCTCGCTGATACCTTCGGCGGCAAGTGTAGCGACCAGCATGGCGGCACCGGCACGCAGATCATCGGCGTGGACATTCGCACCGGTCAGACGATTGACACCTTCCACGACTGCCGTACGACCTTCTACGCGGATCTGTGCACCCATACGGGTGAGTTCATTGACATAGCGGAAACGGTTATCCCATACGCCCTCGGTCACCATACTGGTACCTTCTGCAAGAGAAAGAACCGTGGTGATCTGAGGCTGCATATCCGTGGGGAAGCCGGGATAGGGGAGCGTTTTGATATTCACATGTTTGAGAGGTGCATTACGGCGCACCAAAAGCGTATCGTCGCACTCCTCGACCTCAACACCCATTTCCAAAAGCTTCGCGGTGATGCAGTCCATGTGTTTGGGAATGATTCCTTTGAGCAAGACCTGACCGCCGGCTGCGGCGGTGCAAGCCATATAAGTTCCGGCTTCGATCTGATGGGGGATGATGGCGTATGTGCCGCCGTGCAAACGGTCAACACCGTGAATGCGTATGGTGTCGGTACCGGCGCCTTTGATGTTGGCGCCCATCGAGTTGAGAAAGTTGGCAAGATCGACGATATGGGGCTCTTTTGCGGCATTTTCGATCACGGTCACACCGTCAGCCAAAGCGGCTGCCATCATAATGTTCATCGTTGCACCGACGGAGACGATGTCCAGATAGACGGCAGAACCCTTCAAACGGCCGTTTTGCGCGACGGCTTCAACAAAATCGCCTTCGCGGACATCAGCACCCATAGCGACAAAACCTTTGACATGCTGGTCGATCGGACGGACACCGCCGAAATTGCAGCCGCCGGGGAGAGAGACCTCTGCTTTGCCGAATCTGCCGAGCAGAGCACCGATGAAATAGTAAGAAGCGCGCAGTTTATGCGCCAACTCCTGAGAAACTTGCGTTGTGCGAATACGGCGTGCATCAATTTCCACGCTATCGGGCGTCAGATAGCGGATGCCGGCACCGAGTTGCTCCAAAATCTGCAACAGGACGCGGACATCGGAAATTTGCGGAATGTTTTCAATGCAGCAGACACCGTCAACCAAAAGAGCGGCGGGAATGATGGCAACGGCGGCATTTTTTGCACCGCTGATATGAACTTCACCGAAAAGCGGACGACCGCCTTGTACAACATATTTGATCATAAGCAAAACTCCTTAATGAAAGGAATAGAAAAATCACAAAATATTATTATTTACATAACGCATTATTATAATAACATACAATATTTGGAAATGCAACTATAAATTTTAAAAAATCGCATAATTTATATATTTTGCAGAATGTCAATGCAAAACTTAATGCAAGATTGTGTTGTTTACAAGGTTTACGTAATATGTTGCAACATTGGTGGTGATCCGAATGGCAGGCAGAATGGAAAATGCCGCCGCGGTGTTTTCAATATAGTAGCAAACGGCAATATCTTCAATGTCGGAACAGACCAAACCGCTCGTATTGCGGTAGTTGAGAAATGCCACCATTGCCGAAAGTGTGTCAATTGTTGTTTGCGTGGATTTTATATCTTCGTTCGGCAAAAAAGTGCCGTTTGCAGAGACGAATTTATGATTTTGGAAAGTCAAGAGCAGTGTAGCGTTGCTCATCGGGAATTTACCGAATGTACGCTCCATTTTGACTGTGCCGGAGCCGCCTTCTATACGGTAAAAGACCTCACGATAGCCAAAATCCTTTTCCATTTTTCGACAAAAAGCCGCGATATCGCGCACTTCGATTTGACAAACCGCGTCGACTGCGCCGTTGGCACGGATGCGGCAAAAACCGTTTTCATTGTGATAACGGTATACGCCGCTTTCGTCCGACGAAGTCTCAACCGAGCCTAATAGCATTTGCGCAAAGGCGGTCTCCTCTGTGCGGTTGCGGCGGACGGAAGGGACGGAAAGTGTCCGCGTTTGCGGAATTTGTTCGGCGGAAAGCAAGATGCCGTTTTTCTCATAGAGTGTGGAAAGTTCCTGTCGGGAACGGTGTTCGGCGCTATGCTGTTGGGATCGCTGTACCAAAAGTAAAGTGAGAAGAAAGGCATTGAGAAGAGCCAGAATGATCAGTAAAATACCTTTGAATCGAGATGCTTTCATATCAAAACCTCCTCAATCCAATGGGATCCAGCCGGGATCGACCGCATCAAAACCGCGGTCAACATATACAGCTTCCATTTCGGAATGTTTTTCCGACTTGATGATGGCGGCGGCTTGCTTGGCAGGGAGCAGGATCGACGCGGTATCGGCATGCAGGTAAGAGCGAAAGACAACATGGAATGCGCGGATGACTTGCCCTTTGATTTCCACATAGACTGCGTGCATTCCGGAAAAGAGACGGATGGGAACACCGTCTACCTGCGTGTCAAGCGCAACCGACAAAACACCGTCTTTTTCCCGGACACTGCTGACAAAAAGTTTGGCATCGCCAATGCGGCCGCCGAGCATCGTTTGCGCAAATTGTTCCGCTTCGTAGATCAGTTCTTTGCGATTGGTCCCGTTCAAAACAAAGGTGGCGTTACTGTCAGAAATGTTTTCGCTGTATGTGACAGTCCCGTCCGTTTGGATGTTGAGCTGCACATCACCTTCGCGCACGACACGCGTTCCGTTTGAGTCAGTATAGCGGCTTTCTGTGTGAGGATTCATACCGCAAAGACGCAAAATATCCTCTTCGGCAGGTAAAACGGTGTTGGCGGAAAGCTGCACCGTGATCGGAGAGGAACTACTCAAAAGCGTGAAGGGGGAGAGGTGGGCATATTCTTTTCCCAAAAATCCGGCAAATTCAAAACCGTTATCGGAAATGACGCTCAACTCATGCAAAATAGACTCGCTTTGCGCCTGCGTGTCATAGCGTAGGAAATCTGCACCGCTTTGAACAAAAAGAGAGACGAAACCGTTTCCACCCGGCAGAAGCACCAAACGGTGAATGGTTTCGGGCAGAGTGTCAGCCGTGATCGCGAGCAGATCGGTCACCATGCCGGAAGGGAGATCGGTTGTGAAGTCGAAATAGATACTGCTTTGGGAGAGCGTGTCGAGAAAATCCGTTTGCGCAATCTCCTGCGCGTTTTGCGCCGATGCAATAGCTTCGGCAAGTGTTGCGCTGACGGATTTGAATTCACTGCTTTCTGTTGTCAAGGCAGTGTAAGCACAATGCGCACTGCCGTTGCAAAGTGCCATTTTCAGCGGCAGAGCAAAGGGAGTAAAATAAGATTGATCGGTGTCGAAACCGGGCTGAGATACAACAGGTTTTCCTGCATTTTCGCGTTCGAATACACCGTCAAAAAGCGGCGTTTGCAGCAAAAGAAAGACGGCGGAAAGGGAGAGAAGAATAATACCGAATGTCTGTATTTTGCCGATAGGCAATTTCTTTTTATCCATTGTGCGCCTCCGCAGTCAACGGTTGGAGCATAGGCAGTTCCAACCGGACTGTTGTACCGGGACCTTTTTTATCGACCAAAGAGAGTCTGCCGTTGTGACGCTGAACGATTTCCGTTGCAATGGAAAGACCGAGACCGGTGCCGCCCGATTCACGCGAACGCGCTTTATCCACGCGGTAAAAACGCTCAAAAATGCGCTCGCGGTCCTTCTTGGGAATGCCGATACCGTCATCGGCGACTTCCATCCACACTTTGTCGTCCTGCGTTCCGGCGGTGACATGGATGTGACCGCCGTTGGGCGTATATTTGACGGCGTTGGAGAGAATATTCATCATCACCTGCTCCAAACGCCCGCGGTCGCCGACAATGAGCGGCAGATCGTGATAGTCGTGCGTCAGTTCGTGACCGTGATGGCTGGCATCGAGCGCAATGGACTGCAAAACGCTGTCGATTGCATCGGCAAAGGCAAAACGCGCCATATTCATCTCCGTTTTGCCGCCATCGAGACGGGAAAGCGTCAGAAGATCCTGCACGATATGCGTCATACGGTCGGTTTCGTTGATGACAATATCAAGGAAGTTGTTTTGCATTTCCGGGGGCAATGATCCTTCGGCATCACGGATGGTTTCGGTGTAAGAGCGCACATTGGTCAGAGGAGTGCGCAGTTCATGCGAGACATTTGCCACGAATTCTTTGCGCCGCTCCTCACTTTTGCGCTGACCGGTGATGTCGTGAAGCACGATGAGAATACCGCCTCGCTCCTCGTCGGAGAAGGGGGCAAAATAGAGTTCCACCGTGCGATCCTCCACCGTCAGTTCCGAGGCAAAGGACTGACCGCGCGGCATGGATGCGATCTCGTCAAACGGGCAAATGGGCTCAAAAATATCTTCATATACGCATGCTTCCGGTGTGCGTCCGAGCAATTTGGATGCGGCGGGATTGCAATGCATCAAAGCGCCGTCGCTATCGTATGCCACCACGCCGTCGGTCATGTGTAAAAAGAGCGTATCCAACTTGTTGCGCTCTTTTTCCATTGCGGCGATGGAACGCTGTAAGACGCTGGACATATCGTTGAATGTCGTGGTCAGAATGCCGATCTCATCGCTGGAATCCACATCCAAAGTGCCGCCGAAATCTCCCTTTGCCACGCGCTTGGCGCGCTCCGTCAGAAGTTCGATCGGGCGGATCATCGTCTTGGAGAGGATGAAACTCAAAAAGACGGAGATGAGAAGCCCAACCAGAAGTGCCTGCAAAATGATGCGCAGTAATTCTGCGTTGAGGGAGGTGATGTTACTGCGATTGTCGCGGATGTAGATGATATAGCGGTTGCCGCCGCCGGAAATGGGAACGGCAACATCCATATAGGATGCGGTGATGTTGCTCTTGTCGCCGATTTCTCCGTTTCGCGCGGCGAGCAGATTTTCGGTTTGCTGTAATTTGGCGGCACCGGCTTCATCACTGCCGGCGAGGAAAGCGCCGTTTTGCGCGTCAAAAATATAGTAATTGCGGTTGCGCGAATCAATGCCGAGCGTACCGGAGTAAGTTTCCATCACGGATTGCAGGCGTGTGTGTGCATCCGGCTGCGCGGCTTCGGCATTGAGGGCGTTGACAAAACCGGTGTTGGCGAATGCTTCACTCATCTGATTGTAGAAATCCTTGACATAGAAATTCGTGACGCTGGTCATCATAAAAGCGCCGACTGCCGCCATCAGTGAGGTGATGAGAAGCAGCATGATCATAACCAATTTCAAATGCAGACTGCGAAACATAATGCGTCACTCCTTCCTTTGAGTTGCCGTTAATTCTGTGCGCTGGAGAAATAGTATCCGGCACTGCGGCGCGTGAGAATAAAGACGGGGTTTGCAGGATCGTCTTCGATTTTTTCGCGCAAACGGCGCACCGTCACATCCACGGTACGGGCATCGTCGCCGACATAGCCGTAGTTCCAGACCTGCTCCATCAGATCCACGCGCGAGAAAACTTTATCGGGATGACTTGCCAGGAAGGTGAGCAATTCATATTCACGCTGTGTCAGATCGACGGGCTGACCGTTTTTATACGCCTGATAGTTGTCGGTATTGATCGTGATGCCGCCGCCGGCAGACATCGCGTTGCCGCTTGGTGCCATGGTAGTGCGGCGGATATTCGCTTTGACACGCGCCATCAGTTCGCGCATGGAAAACGGCTTTGTGATATAGTCATCTGCGCCTATTTCGAGACCGAGGACCTTATCTTCTTCCTCTTCGCGTGCCGTGAGGATGATGACGGGGACATTGTTTCCGTCCTTACGCAAAGCGCGGCAAACATCAAAACCGTTCATCCGCGGCATCATCACATCGAGCAAGATGAGGTCGGGATTTGCTTCCCGTGCGGTTTTGAGACCGGCTTCACCGTCATACTCTTCCAGCGTTTCGTAACCTTGCTGCTCCAAATTGAAGCGAATGATATCAACAATGTTCTTTTCATCTTCGACGATCAAAACTTTTCTTTTCTGTTCCATGATCTCTATCTCCTTTTCATCGGAAAATTATTCTGATTTTGCGCATAGTTCGACATATAATCATACGATCATAGTATAACATATAACGGTGAAAATTGCAATCATAAGTTGCTTGCTTTTTATAAAAAAATGTGATATACTACGCAGGCATTGAAGGGGGGAGCGCCGTGAGCGGAAAGAATGCAAAAGAAAATCAGGTCGCGGCGCAAAACCGCAAGGCGTTTCATGACTATTTTGTGCAGGAGCGTTTGGAAGCCGGTATTGAACTGAAAGGGACGGAGGTCAAGTCCATCCGCGCCGGAACGCTCAATCTCAAAGACAGTTATGTGATCGTCAAAAACGGGGAGGCATACATCCACAGTATGCACATTTCACCCTATAAGCAGGGCAATATTTTCAACCACGATCCCGACCGTCCCAAGCGACTGCTTTTGCACAAGCGCGAGATCGATCGGCTTTACGGTCTTGTCAAGCAGGACGGATACGCACTTGTGCCGTTGAGCGTTTATTTCAAAAACGCCCGCGTCAAAGTCGAAGTCGGCATCTGCAAGGGCAAGAAAAATTACGACAAGCGTGAGGATGCGGCGCGCCGCGATGCCAAACGCGAAATGGATCGCGCCATGAAAGAGCGCAGATAAGGAGAAAATAAGATGGCAGAGAAGAAAAATCCCGTCGTCACCATTGAAATGGAAGACGGCAAAGTGATGCGCGGAGAACTCTATCCCGATGTCGCACCCAACACGGTCAATAACTTCATCGAACTTGCCAACGCAGGGTTTTATGACGGTTTGATCTTCCACCGCGTGATTCCCGGATTTATGATCCAGGGCGGTGATCCCGACGGTACGGGTATGGGCGGTCCTGCCCACTCGATCCGCGGCGAATTTACCGCAAACGGTTTTCAAAATGACCTCAAACATACGCTCGGCGTTTTGTCCATGGCGCGCACGATGGCACCCAACAGTGCCGGCAGTCAGTTTTTCATCATGGTTGCCGATGCACCGCATCTGGACGGGCAGTATGCCGCATTCGGCAAAATCACCGAAAATGCGCAGGCAGCGGTCGACATCTCTCGCGTGGATCGTAATATGATGGACGATAAGCCGAAGAAACCGCAGGTGATGAAGAGCGTGCGCGTCGATACTTTCGGCGAGGTTTATCCCGAGGCGGAAAAACTGTAAAAGAATGATAAGTTTCTGTTTCCCAAAACGCATATAACCGACGGGATCACGCATTCCGCCGGTCGATATGGGGGCGTATCGGTTTCGACGGGGGTGTGGAGGCAGGATAAGCGGGCGGTGGAGTCTGACCACCATAAAACGGGCACCTTATAAATTAAAGAACAACAATAATCTTGTTGAAGTAGCTGCCTGATTGCAGCTACCGTCTGACCTGAGAGTGCCGCGGCTCGGGGAAGGCGTCATTTAGCGGCGTCCGTGAGGCGTGAAAGAGTTGACACGCCCACGCATCATGACTCTACTGAAGCGTAAAGTCCGGTAAGTGCCTTTACGCGGAGGGAATGTTGAAACTTGCCTGCGCCCGGAGAAAGTCCTGTTAAAGTGCTTTCGGCCAGGGGTCCACCCCCCCCCCCCCCCACCATGTAAAAACCCTCTCTTGTCTGGCAAGACAAGAGACGGTTTTTACAATGATATCCGTTCCTTGCGGAACGGGTGATATATTGCTTCGCAATATGATATCGCACATCGTGCGATGATATACGCCTGACGGCGTATGTGACAATGTCATAGAGATTTTTGCACGATGTTTGTTTAACGC
>JAZUIU010000053.1:0-18167 GCA_045642405.1 Oscillospiraceae bacterium | reverse complement strand
AATCGGTTTTTGGGGAGGGGGGGTGCGGATGGCCGCGGCGCGGCGCGCCTCCCAAGGACGGGGGGGGAGGGGGGATGCGGATAGAATATTCGTAGGGGAGGGGCTTGCTCCTCCCGTGTGGGATGACACCGCAAGGGTGCGATAGGGGACGGGAATCCCTCCGTCACTCGCTGCGCTCGTGCCACCTCCCTTTGACAAGGGAGGTTGGTGGTTCTAACGCACCCCTTTAACAAGGGAGGTTAAGCGGATTGCCACGGCGGCAAAGCCGCCTCGCAATGACGGGGAGGGGACGGGGGAAGGTTAAGAGGTAGGGGATTATTTCATGGAGAGCGGTTTTTGCCAAAGCTGCGGCGCAAAGAGCAAAACGAGCGGCATGATCTCCAATCTGCCCAAAAGCATCGTGAGCGAAAGCGTCACCTTGCTCACATCCGAGAGCATGGCGAAATTTTCAACAGGTCCGACGGCTTCAATACCGGGACCGACATTGGAGATCATCGTCAGCGCCGAAGAAAATGCTGTGCCGAAACTGACATTATCGAGCGAAACGATCAGTGTGCAGAGCATCAAAATCGCAAAGTAGGAAAAGGCGAAAATACTCACCGAAGAGACGGTCGCCTCGTCCACGCTCTGTCCCTCGAAACGGATGGTGCGCACTTCGCGCGGATGCAAAAGGCGCATAATGTCGCGTTTGAGCGTGCGGCAGAGAATGACGATGCGCGAGACTTTCATGCCGCCTGCCGTGGAGCCGGCACAGCCGCCCGAGAACATCACAAGCAGCAAGACCGCCTGTGCAAAGGCCGGCCACAAAACATAATTCGCCGTGCCGTACCCCGTGGTAGAGATGAGCGAGACGACCTGGAAACTCGCCTCGGAGAAGGCGGTATAAAATCCGCAGCTTGTCTGCACGAGGCGGTTGACCGTGATCAGCGCGATCGCACCGAGGACGATGAGCGTATAGGTGCGCAGTTCCTCACTGCCGAACGCCTCTTTCCACTTGCGGCGCACGAGCGCATAGAGCAGGGAGAAGTTGATGGCGGCGACGAACATGAAAAAGACGATGATCCAGTTGATCGTATCGCTCCCGTAGGCGGCGATACTCGCCGAGCGGACGGAAAATCCGCCCGTGGAAATCGTGGTGAATGCGGTGGTGATACTGTCAAACCACGGCATTCCGGCGATGCGCAGGGAAACGGTTTCCATTGCCGTGAGGGCAATATAGATGATATAAAGCACCTTGGCGGTGGCGGTCGTCTTGGGCAGAAGTTTGGAACTGATCGGACCGGGACTTTCCGCACGCATCAAATTCATACTGCCTTGTCCGATCTGCGGTACAAGCGCAAGCACCAAAACCAAAATGCCCATGCCGCCCATCCACTGCGTGAGTGCGCGCCAAAAGAGGATGCCCGACGGCAGTTGTTCCAACTCGGACAAAACGGTCGCACCTGTCGTGGTAAGACCGGAGACGGTTTCAAAAAGGCCGTCGAAATAATTCGGCGTGACGCCGCTGAATCGGTAGGGAAGCGCGCCGAATACGGCGAGGAAGATCCAGCAAAACGCCGTGCTGGCATAGCCGTCGCGCATTTTGAAACGCGGCGAGCGGACGCGCACGAGCGAGAGCGGAATGCCGACGACGAGACACGCGGCAACGGAGAGGATAAACGCGGTCACGGCGGCCTCTTTGTGCCAAAGCGAAATGAAAAGCGACGGGAGCATACACACCGCTTCCAGGCAAAGCACCTGTCCGATGAGCCGGACAATGAGTTTTCTATTCATATCACAACTCCAAAATGTCGTTCAAATCGCGTAAAAAGAGCGATTTTGCCACGACGATCACACGGTCGTCCTCGCAGATGACGGCATTGCCGTCGGGAATGCAGGGGACACCGTTATGCACGATGGCGGCGATGATCAAACCCTTGCGGATGGGCAGATCGCGCAGCGGACGGTTGAGGAAATGCGTGGCGGCGGATGCGCGGAATTCCACCGCCTCCATCGCTCCGCCGAGGATCTTGTAAAGACAGTCCACCGCACTGCCCTGCGAATTGGCAAGACTGCGGACATAACTGGCGAGTTGTTCCCCGATGACACGGGCAGGGGAAATGACGGTGTTCACGCCCAAATCGTGCAGGAGACCGGCATCGGTGGCGTGGGACATCTTGGGAAGGGCTTTTTTCACGCCGCGGCGCATCGCGGAGAGGGAAATGAGCAGATTTTCCTCATCGCTTCCCGTGACGGCGACCAAAGCATCGGTGTCGAAAATGCCCTCGGAGTCCAGAAATTCGGGATCGGTGCCGTCGCCCCAAATGACGGAGCATTGCGGCAACACCTCCGAAAGGCGGCGGCATTTGGCTTCGCTGCGCTCGACGATGCAGATGCGGGCATCGAGCGGACGGAGCGCGTGCGCCAGATATTCCGAAAGCGCACCGCCGCCGATGACGCTCACATGTTTGAGCGGCGCGGTGGATCTGCCCATGGAGCGGAACACGCGCAGCGTTTCCGCAGGAGAGCCGATGACATAGACCTTGTCGCCGTTTTGCGGCACGAAATTGCCGTCCGGCACGATGATCTCCTCACCGCGTTTTGCGGCGCAAAGGAGCAGATTGTTGGGATTTTGGCGGTTGTATTCCGAAAGCGGTTTGCCGCAGATGCCGTCGCTTTCCATCACCTGGAAACCGATGAGTTCCACCGTTCCGCCGGCGAAATTTTCCACGCCGAAAGCGGACGGCACACGCAAAATGCGCGCGATCTCCTGCGCACTGACCTGCTCGGGATTGATGATGAGATCCAACCCGATCTCCCGACGCAAAATCTGCGCGTCGCGGGAATATTCAGGGTTGCGCACACGCGCCACGGTGTGCGCCGCGCCCATTTTCTTCGCCATCAGCGAGCAGATGAGGTTGACCTCGTCCACCGCGGTCACGGCGAGCACCACATCCGCATCGCGCACACCGGCTTGCAAAAGAACGCTTGCGGCGGCGCCGTTGCCTTGAATGGTCATCACATCCAACAGATCATTGGCGTGCGCCAAGGCGAGTTCACTCGAATCCACGACGGTCATATCGTGACCTTCGCCGGTGAGTTCCTTGGCGATGGCAAGTCCGATCTTGCCTGCGCCGATGAGAATGATTTTCATTGTATGATCCTCCTTTCAGAAGGTACGCACAGTATAGCACGAAGAATTGCAATTTGCAAGTTTTTGCCAATGTTTCATTTTTGTTACAATATCAAATTAAGTCTTGACGCATTTGTGCTTTGGTGGTAGTATAAATATGTGCTTATATCCGCAGAGTTGCGGAATTCCCGAAAGGAGAAATTCAATATGAAAAAAATCATTGCTTTGGCGCTGTCTTTTGTGATGACGCTCGCCCTCTTTACCGTGGGCACGAACGCTGTCGTATTTTCGGACGGTGCCACCATTACGCCTGATTATAAGGATGCGGTTGAAATCATGGCATCGCTCGGCGTGCTCAAAGGAAATGAGGACAGATCCTTTGCACCGCGCAACACGCTGACGCGCGCCGAGGCAGCCAAGATCATCTCCTATGTGCTTCTCGGCGCGGAAAGCGCCGATAAACTGACCTGCGATACGCCTGTTTTCGACGATGTTGCCGCCAATTTCTGGGGCGCACCGTATATCGCATTTTGCGTGGCGCAGGGCATCATCAACGGTAACGGCGACGGCACCTTTACGCCCGACGGAAAACTGACCGGCTTTGCCTTCGCCAAGATGCTCCTCGGCGCGATCAACTTCGGCGGAAACTACACCGGTCCTTCCTGGGAAGTGTCTGTTTTGGAAGATGTCAAGAAGACCGAAAAGAACAGTTATGACGCCAAAGGCTTGCTCGAAGTGATCGAAGATATCAATCTCGGCGAAGAGATCACCCGTGAAAAGGCTTCGCAGATGGCGTTCAACGCGCTGTTCTACAAGTCCAAAGATGCGACGGAATACGCCATCCAAATCAACAACGGCAATGTCGCATTGGAAGAGGCAGTAAAAAACAAGACCTTCCCGACGATGAAAGAACTGACCGCGTTTTTGAAGAGCTGCGGCGTCGATGTGGCGGACAACCGCAAGAATGTCGTTTATTCGGTCATCGACTCCACCGAAACGCTGGCGGAAAAGAATTTTGAGATCAAGACGCTCGACGGTTATGTCGTGCGCAACTCCTTTGTCTCACTCGATGAGTTCACCACCGTGCGCGACGATGCCGGCATGGAACACAAATTCAATATGATCACAACGGAATCGCTCTTCGGTCACCGCGTTACCGTTTATTATAAGGATGAATGGGCATGGGAAAAAGGTGATGACAATGAAACCAAAGGTACCACCTATTCCATGCTCGACCACACCAAACCGGTTAAGATTTCCTCCAAGAACGGCGTGAGCGAAGAGGAACTCGAAAACCTGCTTTGCGTGAAGAAGATCGACACCACGGATGTGATCGAACACTATCATCAGTTGTATGAGTATGATAAACAAGCCAGCGGCACTTTCTACGATACGAAAGTCAACGTTGCATTCAGTTCCTTCTTTAAGCAGAATGGGAAAGACCCCACCAAGTGGGATATTGAGGAGAGCGGTACGCTCTTGCTTTTGGAAAAGGAAGACAAGAAGGGCGAATATACGATCGACGGCTTCTTCAAAGACGGTTCCTATCCCATCAAGTATAATGTTGACCTCTTGGATGAGGAAAACGAGTATTATACGGTTACGATCGACCGCACCGGAGAGGTCATCGTAAAGATGGACGATCCGGATCCCGATGAGTGCTACGACAGATCCATAGCGGATTCTCAGGGCAACGCCGTTGCATGGCTGGATTACATCAATTATGAAGACGGCGATCCGCAATACAACACACCGACTTCCGGTCAGGTGACGCTCTTTACGCTCCAAAAAGGCGAACTGTATGCCGCCGGCAACGGTTTGACCAAGGTCACCGGCAAGATCGAAAAGATCCAACTGCGCGAGACGACCGAAAGTGGCCGTTCTTCCATGACCATCGGCGGAAAGAAGTATTCTCTGCCCGACAGTATGAGCCGCTCTGACTCTTATGAAGAACTTACCAACAAGGGTAAACAGGCTCACTACATTTTGGATTCCATCCGCGCCTACAATCTGTTTTTGAATCAGGATTTGCAGGATGATCTCGATGCGGGACTTGATAAGGAATATACCTTCTTTGTCCGCAGCAATGTGATTTATGCTTATGCCGAAGTTGCAAATGATTCCAAGTTGATCTTCCCGACCAAACTCTATTGCATCGACACCGTCGATCAGAACGATGAATACGATGACTACGGGAAAAAGATCGACGATGAAGACCGCTATGAGTATTATGTCCAGGGCGTTGATCTGGACGGCGAGGAAGTCAAACTCCCCGTGAAGTGGGATTATGACGGATCCAAACTCGGCAACAGTGCCGGCGCCTTCCTGAAGGTCGGCAGCGGCAAGGGTTATACGGAGGAAGGCGTTCCCGCTTCCGATTACACCGTGGCGTTTGTGGAAAACAAGGATGCGTTCCGCACAAACAGCAACGGCACCTATCTCCCGCATCTCTACTCCTACACGATGGAGACCGAGGGCGGTGAAACTTACGCGCACTTTACACTGCGCATTGATGCAGATAACAGGCTTTACGAGGATCCCGACGGCGAGTTCGCCGTGGAAGTCTTCAACGGCTTGTCTGTGACGAAAGACACCAAGCGCATTATTCAGGACAACACCTATCTGATGAGCAGCGGTTATGCGGTCATCTCCCTCAACGATGAAAACGGTAAGGACCTGCGCGTCAGCAAGTTGGAAAATGCGTACAAGCAGATCGGACCCTACACCGTTTTGTACGGCGAGAAAGACTCGGCGGATGATACCGATCATTACACCCTCAAAGCCGCCTTCAATATGAAGGAGACTTTGACAGTCGCAGGCGACAAACTCATCTTTGTCAGCAGTGACTTTACAAATGAGAACAAGACATCCGTCACATACACCGATAAGAACGGCAGAGAGAAGACCGTGACCGCTTATGAGCAGTATGTCTATGTCGACGGCGAAGGCGACTGGATCTTGACGGCGGAGAACTCCGGCTGCTATGCCGGCGGTCTTTATGAGTACGAGATCGACGAGTACTCCGGCCTCTATAAGAATTTCACGCGCTATGCCGGCAACGATTGGTATACCGGTATTGTGGGCTTGCAGGAGGATTACTCCCTCGTCTCCTTCGGCTCGGTCAGCGCTTTGCAGGATTGCGACGTTTCCGGCGCGACGGTCATCAATACCACCGATTACACCATCAAGAACAGTTTGGCTGTACTCGCCGCGGATGAACATCACCTTTACAGACTTGCGGTGAAACTCAACGATGACGATGAGGTCGAAACCGTTTATGTGTACAACGTGGCGGTGGCTTGCGACATCACCTTTGACGGCGAAGTCGTGGCGGATGACGATGTGTTTGCCTTGGCTGTCGGCGAAGATGCCGTATTCTCCTGCAAGGACAAGACTTCCGCACAGGGTGTCAAGGCAGTTGCAAAATGCGGCGGTGCATCCTTCAACCCGGTGATTGATTCGGGCAAGAAGACAATTACCTTTGCAGGTTTGGCGAATGGCACTTATGAGGTGACCGTCACCCTCAGCGAAGCGAATTGCGCGGCTCAGGTCCTGCACTTCACCTTGCAGGTCGGCGGCCCCGTCTGATTGCGCAAAGAACAAAATAAGCAAAAAAACACCGAGGCGAATTTTTCGCCTCGGTGCTTTTGCAGTTGGAGGAAAAGAAACGGATTGCCACGGCGCTGCGCGCCTCGCAATGACGAAATATTTGGATGTGTAAAAAAATTGCGTCATTCCGAGGCAACGAAGTTGCCGTGGGAATCCGTTCTTTGGACGAGGGTGTCGGATAGAACCTTCGTAGGGGAGGGGCTTGCTCCTCCCGTGTGGGACGGCGGGCGGATGTGGGCATCCGCCCCTACGGGATCGGCGGAAGAGGTAGGGGGAATCCCTCCGTCAAAATCTTCGATTTTGCCACCTCCCTTTAACAAGGGAGGTTGGTGGTTCTAACGCACTCCTTTGACAAGGGAGGTTAAGCGGATCATCACGGCGCGATGCGCCTCGCAATGACGGAGAGACGGGGGGTGTCAGATAGAATATTCGTAGGGGAGGGGCTTGCGCCTCCCGTGTGCAATGACGAAATATTTTGCGCTACGCTTTGCAGGAAAAGCGGTCGCGGTACTGCGCGAGAAATTGCACCAGCGCTTTCCCGTCGCGGCTGTCGGGCGTGTCGCGCGTGGGATTATACTCTACGCACTCAAACGACGAGCAAAGCGGCACGAGCGCATCGAGCAGCACTTTGACATCGTCCCACGAAAAACCGCCCGGGATCAGATAGCCCGTGGAGGTAAAATACCGCGGATCGAGCACATCGACATCGAAACTGATGTGCAGGTGCTTGCCTTGCAGTTGAATTTCATCCAAAATCGCGGCAAGACCGCGCTTGCGGCAATCCTCCGCCGTGTAAAGCCGGACGCCGAGCTGCTCCATGATGCCGTATTCGGGCGGATCGATACTGCGTGCGCCGATGATGTAAATGTTTTTGCCGTCGATATTTTTTTTGAGTTTCCCCACTTGCAGTTTCTCACAAAGACCGCAGGCGGCGGCGAGATCCATCCCATGGATGTAGTGCGAAGCGGAGGACTCCACGGTGTTGATGTCGGCGTGCGCGTCAATGTAGACGAGCGCGACATTTTCCGCACCGTAATGCTCGCCGAGTGCGGCAAGCGAGCCCATGGCGATCGAATGGTCGCCGCCGATGACGACGGGGAAGTCCCCGTTTTCGAGTGCACCGAGCATATTCTGACGCAATCGGCGGCTTGCCGCCATCACCGTGTCGTAATAGAGCAGATCCTGCGGATAGTTTTCGCAGCGCAGCATCTTTTCCATCGGGTAGATGTTACCCTCGCCGAACGCGGAGAAGATGCCCAGCGCCATCAGCGCGTCAAAGGCAAATTCCGTGTTCTCGGAGGGAGAGCCGCAGGAGACGGCGGCTTCCAGAAACGCAAAATTCAAAACCGACCGTCCCCCTTGTCAAAGAAGTTTTCGCGGAAATTCCGGAACTGTGCATAGTAGTAGCGCGAAATCGCGTACAGACGGCGCAAATTCATATCCTTTTTGTAAAAGAGCGTGTGCAGGGGCTTATACTGCCGCACTTCGCGCGCCAGATCCCGATCTTTCACATATTTGCGCACGATCTGCGGCGGCACATTCATCCAAAGCGCCGTCTTTTCGTTGAAGAAGCAATCGCATTTTTCGCCGCGCACCGCATCGTCGATGAGCCAGCGCATCATATTCACCCCTGCGGCACGGCAGAAGAAACTGCTGCGCCCGAGACGGGGATTGATCTCAAAAAGCACATAGCGTCCGGTGCGGCGGTCGTATTTCATGTCGATATTGGCGAAGCCGACATAGCCGATCTGCTCCAAAAAGGTGCGGAGTTTTTCATAGATCGCGCGGTCACTACGCGAAAAAATGGCGGCGTAGTTGCCGATGGACTTGGGATCGTAATACTCCAAAATCGGCTGACCGAGGCACATGGCACGCACTTTCCCGTCCAGTCCGCAATAAGCGTTCATCACGCGCATGGCATCGTCGCCGCCGGGGATGAATTCCTGGATGATGAGGTTGCCGTCATAGTCGCAGGTGTTCATATTGCGCACCATCGTGAGGTATTCCGCGGCATCGGAGAAGAAAAAGACCTTCTTTTGCCCCTCAAAATGACAGCGCAGATAGTCCGTCGCGTTGCTGTTTTCGGGTTTGACGACGATGGGAAAATCGAAGGGGAGACGGGAAATGACCTCCTCGCGCTCGTTCGGCGTGCAGACCACCGTTTGGGGGAAATCCAAACCGTATTTTTCGCAAAGCGCGTAAAAATGATCCTTCGTGTCAAAGGTGTCAAGCAGTTCGGGCGTGACAAAACGGTTGGCGATCAAACCCTCAAAATGGTCATAATGACGCACCAAAAGCGCGGTATAATAGTCCGAGCAGGGGACGACGAGCAACTTTTCGTAATCTTCGCTCTCGCGCCGCAAAATGCGCAAAAGCGCATCGGGGAACACGCTCTCCTTTTCAAAATCCTCCACGCATTCCACCGCAAAAAGGCGGCTGGCGCGCGTGGGTGCGAGTTGCTTCATGCACACCAAAAGCGGCAAAACATCGCAGGCTTCCTGAAAAAGCCGCGCCGTGCCGTAAGCATTTTCATCACTGCCGAGTATGATCGGACGAAATTCTTTTTTCATCGTTCAGCCTTCTTTTTTGTCGTATTGCGCCAGATATTTTTGCGTCCACTCCACATCGGAGGGATAGTCGATATAGGCAAGACCGCGTTTCATGCGCGTTTCCTCACCCTTGCCCGTGAGCAAAATGACGCGCTTTTCCGTATGCTCCAAAATCGCGCGGCGGATGCACTCCCCGCGGTCTTCCAGACAGATGTGCGGACAGGCGACATACTGTGCGATGTCGCTTGCGATCGAGTCGAACGGCTCTTCGCCGCTGTCCTCCTCCGTGATGTAGACGAACGAGCAGTTCTGACCGCTCAATTCGCCCAAGTCCTTGCGCCGCAACAGCGCTTTTTTGCCGGGACAGCCGAATACGGAGATCATCTCGTAGCCGGGATATTCCAACTTCGTCGAGCGGTAGAGCGCGTCGAAACTCATGCGGTTGTGGGCATAGTCCACGATCACGGCGACACGGCGGTCGGCGCTTTCATAGACCTGCATCCGCCCTGCGGCGCGCGCACGGCGCAAGCCCGAACGGACATATTCTTCGGGAACACGGAGCGCGGATGCCATGGTCATCGCCGCCATCGCGTTGGAGACATTGAAAAGACCGGGCATCGTGATGGAAAATCTGCCGTTGTAGACGGCGGAGCGAACGGTGAAATAAATGCCGTCCGGCTCTTTTTTGATGTCGGAGACGGCAAAATCGTCCGTCTCGTGCGAGCCGAAGGTCAAAACGGCGCAATGCGCCTTGGCATAGGTGAGCGTGCGGTCGGCATAATCCGCATCGGTGTTGACACATCCCACGCGGCACGCATCGAAAATTTTCAGTTTCGAGGCGTAGTAATCCTCAAAATCGGGATGCTCGATGGGACTGATGTGGTCGGTGCCGATGTTGGTGAAACAAGCCACATCAAAGATCATATCGCGCACACGGCCGTATTTGAGCGCCTGGGAGGAGACCTCCATCACCAAATGCGAAATGCCGCTTTGATACGCATGGTGAAAATGCTCGTGCAGTTCCAGAACCTCGGGCGTGGTGATGTGCGATTCCTCCTCCACCACGCCGTCATAGACATCAATAGAGGAGAGAACGGCGCATTTTTTCTTTCCCTCTGCCAAAAGCCAATCGTCCAGAATGGCACGCAGATAATACGCCACCGTGCTTTTGCCCTTCGTGCCCGTGATGCCGGCGGAAATCACCTTTTCCGTGGCGCGGTCATAAAAGAGCATCGCCAAAACGACCATCGCACGGCGAATGTCCGAAACCAAAAGGCAGGGCGCGGGCGTATCATACGCGACCTCGGACACATAGGCTACGGCACCGCCCGAAAGCGCACGGTGCAGATATTCCTCTTTGAAATGCGCCCCTTTGCACACGAAAAGCGCCGTCGGCGCGACCGTGCGCGTGTCGTAGGTGAGGCAGGTGATCTCAATCGCTTTGTCTTCGGCGCGCAGGGTGCTTTGCCGCAAAAGGTTTGCTTCGCGCAAAGCGTCCTCATACGCCGAGAGTAAAAAACACTTCATGGAGTCAGTCTCCTATACTTAATTATACAAGATATAGTATAGCACGCTTTGACGCGCAGTACAAGTGGCAAGATGAAAAAAAGCCGCAGATATGGAAAAAAGCCGAGGAACTTTTGTCCCTCGGCTTTTTTCAGGAAGATAGGATGAAAAAAATAGAAGCTTTGTCTCTTGCAAAGAGTATCTTATGCCGCAAATGTAAAAAAATCTACACAAAATTGCAAAAAAAGTGTTAAATAGTTTGTTAAAAAGTTAAAAATCAAAAAAACTGCATAATTTGTCCGCTTCGCGCTCCAGATCCGCGACGGTATAGATATCGTTGTAAAGATGCCCGTTGTCAATGTGCGCGATCTCATGGGAAAGCGCCTTTTGCTGCATTTCTTCACTCACCGCAGCGTTGAGAAAGACATCGAATGTGTCATCCTCCAACAGCACCACGGCGCCGAATACCCGTAGCGGAAGCACGACAAAACGCAAATTGTAAATGTTTCCGCCCGGCGTCGTCATTTCTCGTCACCGTCTTTCGTGCGGTAAAATGCCTTGATGATCTCCACTGCCTGCATGATGTCCGCATCCGAGCGGTTGCGCGAAACATCAAACATGATGCGCAGTCCCGGAACATCGTGCAGCGCCTGCAAAATGTCGCTCTCTTCGCTTCCTTCTTCGTCCAGGCACATCAGCCAGGATGGTTTTACATCCAACACTTCCGCTAATTTTTCAATGGTTTCGCGGCGCAGGTTGACCACCAGACCTGCTTCGTATTTGTGCACGGCAGCAAATTTTACGCCGATTTTCTCCGCCAACTCGCTTTGTGTCAGTCCGGCTTGCTTGCGCGCCTGCCGAATACGGTCGCCCATCGTGTCCATCTTTGGTCTCCTTTCGAGTTACTGTCTTAATTATACCAAAAATTTTTCAAAAATCAAGAAAAATTTTCTTGACAAGACAATTTTTATGTGGTAGGATAATTTTGTCTCAATAAGACATTTGCTGAAAAGGAGGAAATGATGATTTTGGTCAATTTGCAGGCGTGTATCAAACGCCACCACGACACACAGCGACAACTTGCAAGTGCGCTCGGCATTTCGTGTTCGACACTTTCCGACAAAATTCGCGGACAGGGCGCATCCTTCCGACTTCATGAGATTTTATTCATCAAGGAGCGATATCACCTGTCTGCCGAGGAGGTGGACGCGGTTTTTTTTAAGCGCTAATTGTCTTGATAAGACAATTTTCGACAAAAGGGAAGAAGAGGAGTTTTAAGGGGATGGGGGATGCGGATCGCCACGGCGCTGCGCGCCTCGCAATGACGAAATATTTGGATGTGTAAAAAACGTGTGATTCCGAGGCAACGAAGTTGCCGTGGGAATCCGTTCTTTGGACGAGAGAATTTCGGATAGAACCTTCGTAGGGGAGGGGCTTGCTCCTCCCGTGTGGGATGACGGGCAAGGGTGCGATAGGGGACGGGAATCCCTCCGTCAAAATCTTCGATTTTGCCACCTCCCTTTGACAAGGGAGGTTGGTGCGTAAACGCCCCTTGTAAAAGGGGAGAGGGCCACGAAGTGGCGAGGGGATTCTTGTGGAATGACGTACGAGGGTGCGATAGGGGACGGGAATCCCTCCGTCATGAAAAAACCTCGATCAAAGAACGAGGTTTTTTCAATGATATCCGTTCCTTGCGGAACGGGTGATATATCTTCGATATGATATCGCACTTCGTGCGATGATATACGCCTGACGGCGTATGAGGGATGCGGATTGCCACGCAATGACGAGGGGGACGGGGAAGCGCAAAAAGGTAACGGATTCATTTTTTATTTTTATTAAAATATTTATGTTTTTTCATTAGCAATAACGATTGTACGGGCGGAATAACCCTGCTATAATGAACGATATTTTGTTAGGCTGAAGGGAGTCGAAAAGCAATGGGTTATCAGTATTTGCCGTGCGAGACACTTACCAAATTCTGCACGGATGTTTTTACCAAATTCCATCTCGCGCCAAACGACGCGAACATCATCGCCGAGGTCATACTGCAAAGTGATCTCTACGGCATCGAAAGCCACGGCGTACAGCGTTTGTTCCGCTATTTCCGCGCATTGGATCAAGGCACGATCGACGCGGCGGCGAAGCCGGAGACCGTATTCGAAACGCCGGTGTCCGCCGTGATCGACGGGCACAACGCCATGGGGCAGTTGGTCGGGTATCGGGCGATGCGCCTTGCGATCGAAAAGGCGAAAAAGTCCGGCATCTGCATGGTGAGTGTGCGCAATTCCAATCACTACGGCATCGCCGGGTACTACGCAAAAATGGCGTGCGAAGAGGGTTTGATCGGCATTTCCAGCACCAACACCAATCCGATGATGGTGCCGACAAACGGCTGCGTGCCGCTTTTGGGGACAAATCCCATCGCCTTTGCCATACCGGCGGAGCCGTACCCGTTTCTCTTCGATGCCGCGACCACCGCGATCACCCGAGGGAAAGTGGAGGTCTACAACAAACTCGGCAAAGCCTTGCACGAGGGTTGGGCGGTCGATGCCGACGGTGAGGGCGCAACGGAGGCTTCGGCGGTGCTCGGTCGGATCGCGCACCACGAAAACGGCGGACTTTTGCCGCTGGGCGGTATGTCGGAGGAAAGCGGCGGACACAAGGGTTACGGCTACGCGATGCTCTGCGAGTTTTTCGCCGCCTGCCTCTCGCTCGGCACGACTTCCGATTGCATCGGTGCGGACGGAAAAGCCGGCGTTTGCCACTTCTTCACGGCGGTCGATCCGAGCATCTTCGGCGACGCCGACGCCATTCGCGCGCATTTTGAGCGGTATTTGCAGACCTTGCGCGAGAGCGCACACAAAAAGGGGTGCAAAGTCTATACGCACGGCGAAAAAGAGATCGCGGCAAGCCAACGCATTTTGCGAGACGGCGTTCCCGTCAACGACAACACAATGGCGGAATTTGCCGAGATCTGCAAGGGTTGCGCGCTCGATTTTGCCGGATATTTCGGCGCGTATCGGGTGAAAGAAAACCGCGATTTCGGCGGCAATTTCTATTGAGCGCAGGGGATGCGGATTGCCACGGCGCAATGCGCCTCGCGGTGACGCTCCTTTATAACCCCCCTTGTCAAAGGGGGGAAGATGTGAGCGGAGCGAGCATCAGGGGGGATTCTTGCGCGATGACGGGCGAGGGTGCGATAGGAAACGGGAATCCCTCCACCATGAAAAAACCTCGTTCAAAGAACGAGGTTTTTTCAATGATATCCGTTCCTTGCGGAACGGATGATATATCTTCGATATGATATCGCACTTCGTGCGATGATATACGCCTGACGGCGTATGAGGGATGCGGATTGCCACGGCGGCAGAGCCGCCTCGCAATGACGAGGGGGACAAGGGTGCGCAAAAGAGGTTTTATGGTTCCACCGCGGTGACGGTGACGGTGTCATTTTGCACGGTGAAGCGGATATTCTGCGCGGCGAAGCGAACGCCGTAGGTGCGCGCGTCGTTCTGATAGGACGGGCGCGGATCCTGCGCGAGAATGCCGAGGAGTGCTTCGCGGTTTTCCTCCGGTACGCGCGAGAGGAGTTCGGGCGGAAAATCGACCGCAAGCGTGCGATGCTCCGTGGGCGCGAAACCGCCGACGGCATCAGGACGGATGTCGGCATAAGGGAGATAGGGCTTGATGTCGTAGATCGGCGTGCCGTCCATCAGATCCGCACCGCCGACTTCCAGCACCGCACCCAACGCGGCATCGTGCCGCACAGCGAGAAGCTGTACGCAGGAAAGTCCGATCGGATTGGGACGAAACGGCGAGCGCGTGGCAAATACGCCCATGCGTTCGTTGCCGCCAAGACGCGGCGGACGCACCGTGGGTGACCAATCTTCACGCACCGCGGCGGAAAATTGCCAGATGAGCCAAAGATGCGAAAAGCCCTCGATCCCACGCAGGGCATCAGCATTGCGGTACGGGGGTTCAAAGACGATCTCGCCGCGCAAAGACGGGACAAGTCCGCTTTGCCGCGGAATGCCGAATTTTTCGGCAAAATCGGTGCGGATGCGTGCGATCACGCGCATTTCGTGTGTTTCCATAGGCGGACTCCTTCATTTTTTCTTTTATTCTATCGGGATCGCGCCGAGAAGTCAAGGGATGGCGAAGAGGACAAAAAAATTTTGAAAATCTTTCATTTTTTCCTTGACAAAGAGGCTCGTTTCTGTTAGTATACACTATGTTGCAGCGATGCTGGTGTAGCTCAGCTGGTAGAGCAGCTGATTTGTAATCAGCAGGTCGGGGGTTCGAATCCGTCCACCAGCTCCAACATTTTAATTGCATATTTGGGGGAATTCCCGAGTGGCCAAAGGGGGCAGACTGTAAATCTGTTGTCACCGACTTCGGTGGTTCGAATCCACCTTCCCCCACCATGAAAAAACCTCGTTCAAAGAACGAGGTTTTTTCAATGATATCCGTTCCTGCCGGAACGGGTGATATATCTTCGATATGATATCGCACTGCGTGCGATGATATACGCCTGACGGCGTATGAGGAACGGATATTATATCATATTTGAGCGAAGCGAAAATATATCATGTGGCGGAGCCGTATATCATATCGCCGTTAGGCGATATATCATTAAAAAGTTACAAGGGTTCAACACCATCCATCATTTTCCCAAAATATCTTTTTCGTAGTCCAATCACAAGCAAAAGAGACATCCGAAAGGATGTCTCTTTTGCTTGGTATCGGCATTCGGGAAGGGGAATTCGAAAGGCGGATTGCCACGGCGCTGCGCGCCTCGCAATGACGAGGGGGACGGGGAAGAAGAGACGGGCGAACACAGTTCGCCCCTACGGGGGAAGATTTGGGATTGGTGCAAGGATGCGGAGGCGGGGGAAAGCCAATATATTGTAATTTGCAGTAAATTGTTAAATGTTAATTAAATGTTACGCATATATATATATATACAAGTTTAATAAACGCTTAACAACAATTTAATAATCGGATGATATACTACCGTCGTTATAATTTTAACGAGTGACTTTATCAAGTGCAAGTTCAAATTTCGGCAGATACAAATTCCGGAGGGAGATATGGAAAGCTACACAAAAGAACAAAAGGAAGTATTGGAACTCTTTTATCTTGCGTGCAGGAAAAAGGGCTTCGATCCGCGCAGGAGTGCCGCGGACAAGCAGCGCGCGTTGCTGCTTGTCGATAACGATACTTACCTTTCGATATATCTGAAAGAAATTTTCGGGGGCAAACTCGACAAAGCAAAAGCCGCCGAGGCTTATTGCGCCGGAAAAGAGTACAGCAAGGAAAAAGAAGACGCCGCAAAAGCCGCCGAGCAGGAGGCAATACGCGCAGAACTGCGCAGGCAGGACAAAGCGTACGCCAACGAAGAGCGGCGCATTGCCAAATTGCGCGAGCGCGACAAGCGTGAATTCTTCCTGGAAGAAACGATCAAAAAACTTGACCTCGAGATCGAGCAGGCGCAGCGGGATCAAAAAGAAAGCAGCCGCAAAGACGAACTTTCCGACGATATGCAGCCTGCCGATGCGGTCGATCCTTTGTATGCGCAAGCCGTGGCAAGGGAAGAGGCGGCGCAAAGCAAGAAAGCAAAACTCAAAAGAGAACAGGAGAAAATCAAATATCACCTGCTCGAAGAGATCGCTCCGGAGCGGATCGACGATATGATCCGCATCGAAAAGACGAGCATCGCCTATGCTGACTCCGGCACCATGATGATCCGCGTCGATCTTTGCAGTAAGCAGAAAAACACGATCGCCGACATCGACGCGGTGATCGACGGTGCGTTTTTGGCGGAAGTTTACGACGGTGACACCTTGGTCGGCACCGCATGGCTCAATATGCCGCGCGACGGTCTTGCGGAGAAAACGACGCTCTACGCTCGCTGTATGAATGTCGAAAAAGAAGGCAATTATTCGCTTTTGATCCTTCCGGAAGCCCTGTGGATGATCGAAAAGTACGACCTTTCCTCCGTGACGCCGGTCTGCGATGTTTCTTCACTTTGCGCTTTTGAGCATCCGGAGGAACTCCAATGGAAAACCGCATCGCTTCGCTCTGAGACATGGCAGGAGAGAAAAGAGAGAAAACAGCAGGAAGAAGAGGAAAAACGCCGGAAAGAAGCGGAGCAGACACAAAAAGAAGAGACGGAGCGAAAGAAACGCGAAGAAGAATACTTCCACGCGATGGAAGAAATGGAGCGAAAGTCGCGCTTTAAGTTTCTGAGCATCGCTTTACTTGTGATCGCTGTTTTGGTTTTCATCGCCGTATTGTTCACGAAGATCATTCCCGACAGCAAGTATAACGCCGCCGTCACCTTAATGGAAGAGGGCAGATATGACGAAGCGATCCCGGCTTTCGTCTCGATGATCTGGTATGGCGACAGCCTGCAAAAGATCGACGAATGCAAGCACGGGATGGCGATGGATATGCTGGTTGCCGGCGATTACGATTCCGCCTATACACTGCTGGAAGAACTCGGAAAACACGAAGTTATCGAATCGAGCAAGTATGAACGGGCAACGGCTTTGCTGGATGCCGGCGATTACGAGTCGGCATATACGCTCTTGCGCGGCATTTCCTACAAGGACAGCGCGGATCGTCTGCTCGGCATCAAGCAGGTGCTGATGCAAAAAGCCGCAGTCGGCGACATAGTGCGCTTCGGCGCGTATGAACAGGACGGCGATCCGCTCAGCGGCAAGGAAGATATCCAGTGGCTGGTGCTGGCGAAGGAGGAGAACCGCGTCCTTCTCATCAGCAGCAAGGGTTTGGAATGTCAGCCGTTCAACGCTTCGCACGGCGCAACATGGGAAACCTGCTCGCTTCGCAAGTGGCTGAACGATACCTTCCTGAAAGCCGCGTTCCGCGAGGAAGAACAGTCCGTCATTCCGGATACGGTTGTATCCGCGGATCCCAATCCGAGCTTTGCGACCAATCCCGGCAATGCGACGACGGACAAGGTGTTCCTGCTCAGTATCGCCGAAGTCAATCAATACTTCGGCAGTAACGAGGCGAGAAAGTGCGCACCAAGCATTTATGCAAAGTCACAGGGTGTGTGGACAAACGACAGTTATCAGACCGCAAGCGGCGAGGCGACCTGCCGTTGGTGGCTGCGCTCGCCCGGCGGTGAGCAGGCTTACGCCGCCAATGTCGGTGTGGACGGCTCGGTCAATTACTACGGCGGCGACGACAACGCCGACTTTGATCTTTGCGTTCGCCCTGCTTTGTGGGTGAAACTCGGAGAGTGAGAGAAATTTTGGGCATCGGAACGGTGATTTTTGCCGCTCCGATGCTCTTTTTGCGGCGCGATGCCGCTGCAAGGACGAGGGGGACGGGGGATGCGGATTGCCACGGCGCGATGCGCC
>JAZUIU010000052.1:0-1741 GCA_045642405.1 Oscillospiraceae bacterium | reverse complement strand
CCCTTGAAACGACGCAAAGGAAGGGGCATATCCCCTTCCTTTGGAAACTATCCCCTTGTTATCCGACATTGTGCGTTTTCCTCCCCCTCGTCATTGCGAGGCGGCTTTGCCGCCGTGGCAATCCGTCTCAACCTCCCTTGTTAAAGGGAGGGGGACCGCTTGCGGTGGGGGGATTCCCGTCCCCTATCGCACCTTTGTGCGTCATCGCACACGGGAGGAGCAAGCCCCTCCCCTACGAAGGTTCTATCTGACATCCCCCGTTTTCCCGTCATTGCGAGGCGCATCGCGCCGTGGCAATCCGCATCCCCCGTCCCCCTCGTCACCGCGAGGCGCATCGCGCCGTGGCGATCCGTCTCCGGGAGGAAGAAAAAGGTTGAAAAGTACACGGAGTGTGTTATAATAGAAGTATCGCTGAAAAGGAGAATTTGCAATGAAAAAATTTATGACTTGTTTCCTCTTTCTGCTCTTCGCCCTTTGCCTGACGGCGCAGGCAGATTGGACGGCGAATGCCGGCAACCGCTTTACCGTCACCGCGTCCGACGGCAACACCTACGAATACTATGTTGCCCCCGACGGCAACACTTCCGCAGTCGTGCAGGATGCCGACTACACATGGCTTTATGTGCGCTATATCGACGGCTTTTCCGAGGACGGTATGCCTCATTACGGTACCCGTTGGTTCGGGCTTTCCAACTTCGAAGAAGCGAACGGTACGCGCCCTTTCAGACCCGGCAGCCGCTTCTCCATTCGCTTTTTGGAGGAGGCGTCGCGCGAGTATCAGAAACTTTATAACCTGATCGATTCGCAGGAGCGTGAGAATTTGAAGGACGGCGATTTGCTCTTCGTGCTGGAAATCACCGATGAAGACGGGAATGTCTATCACGCTCTCCAAGAAGAATGCCAACTGCTCATCAGCGGAAATTCGCGTATCATCGCGCTTGATACCGGTGTGGATGATACCGTCCCGATCCTTCACAAAACGGACATTCCCGCGCCCGAAACGGGATCATACACCTGCTGCATTCTCCACCATGTCGATCGCGCGTTTGCCCTGCAAACCGAGGACGCATCGCTGCTCGGCAGTATGATCGACGGGCATCCGAGCGTGCTGACGCTCGCGCTGACCGGTGTGATCGTGATCGCACTCGTTGCAGTGAGCGTGATCGTGATTAAGAAGAAAAAACGGGAGGCGGAAAGATGAAAAAAATTTGCGCTTATCTGACGCTCGTTTGCCTGTGCGCCGCACTTTTGGTGCCGGCATTTGCCGAAACGGGCGTGCCCTATCTCGATAAAACTTACGAAGACGGCGCGGTGGTCACCGAGCAAAAAACCGCAAGCGAGGTGCAGAAAATCACGGCGTCCGAGACGGTTTGGGGCGCGGAAAACACAGAGAGTTGGTATATTGCCGACGATGTGACGCTCACGGTGCGTCCGCAGGTGATCGGCGATGTGCGCCTCATTCTGCCCGACGGCAAAACGCTCACCGCGCCGCTGGGCATCACGCTGGAAGAAGGGAGCGGACTGAGCGTCTACGCCCAATCGGACGAAGAAGGCGTGATGGGTACGCTCATTGCGCAAAGTGCCGGCGGCAGTGCCGCGATCGGCGGCCGCGGCGGTGAGGACGGACAAAGGGACGACGGCGAAAGCGGCCGCTCCTGCGGCACACTTTGCTGGTACGGCGGCAAGTTGCAGATTGAAAGTAAAAACGCCGCCTGCATCGGCGGCGGCAACGGCGGAAGCG
>JAZUIU010000051.1:0-29318 GCA_045642405.1 Oscillospiraceae bacterium | reverse complement strand
GTTGTTCACGAGCATCATCGAGACAAGTGCCGTATCTTCGCAAAGCGCATCCGCCACCTGCGCGGCGGTGATATTGCCGTTTTTGTCCGGTGAAAGATAGGTCACGCGGTAACCTTCCTGTTCCAACGCACGGCAGGTCTCCAAAACGGCACTATGCTCAACGGCGGTGGTGATGATATGCTTGCCGACACGGCGGTTTTGGTGCAAAGCCATACGGATCGCCCAGTTATCGCTTTCCGAGCCGCAGGAGGTGAACACGACTTCCTCACTTAGGCAGCCCAATGCCTTTGCTACGGATTTGCGGCATTCCTCGACTTTCTTTTTCGCCTGCATCCCGAGCGGATACTGCGCACTCGGATTGCCGAACTCTTCCGTCAGCACCCGAAACATCGCTTCCGCCGTCTCTTTTTTGACCGGAGAGGTCGCGGCGTAGTCCAAATAGATCATTCTTTCAAAAACCCCCTTGTTGGGACTTGCAAGTTGCGTTAATTTACGGTATTATATTATAATGCAAATTACAAAAAACGCAAGAGGAGAGTTCCATGCGGATCGCAATTTATACTTTGGGCTGCAAAGTAAATCAATATGAGACGCAGGCGCTGGAAGGCGACCTTTTACGCCGTGGGCACACGCTCGTCGATTTTGACGCTCTCGCCGATGTCTACATCGTCAACACCTGCTCGGTGACGGCGGTGAGCGACAAAAAGTCGCGGCAGATGCTCCGCCAGGCAAAGCGCCGCAATCCCGACGCCGTCATCGCCGCTTGCGGCTGTTATGCACAGACGCACGCAGAAGAGGTCAAAGCCCTTGCACCCGATGTGGTTTTCGGCACGAATGACCGCACGCAGTTTGTCGATGCCATCGAACGCGTCTGCCGCGAGCGCAGTCCCATCGTCTGCGTAGACGATGTGTGGGAGCGGCGTAAATTTGAACTGCTCCCTGCCGGTGGTCTGAGCAGCCGCACCCGTGCGATGATGAAAATAGAAGACGGTTGTGTCAACTTCTGCTCCTACTGCATCATTCCCTATGCGCGCGGCAATGTACGCTCGCTTTTACCCGAGAATGCCAAAGCGCAGATCATCGCACTGCGCGAAGAGGGCTACCGCGAGACCGTGCTGACAGGCATTGAGATTTCCTCCTACGGAAAAGATCTGGACGGTGATTTCGCCCTCATCGACCTTTTGGAACTGCTCGTGCAAGAGAGCGGCGAAATGCGGCTTCGCCTCGGCTCATTGGAGCCGCGCACGGTGACGGAGGATTTTTGCCGCCGTGCAAGCAAACTGCCTAACCTCTGCCCCCATTTTCACCTCTCCATGCAAAGCGGCTCGGATGCCACACTCAAACGCATGAATCGCAAATACGATACAGCGCGTTTTTATGAGTCCTGTACCCTTTTGCGCCGCTATTTCGACCATCCTGCCATCACCACCGACCTCATCGTCGGCTTTCCCGGAGAGACCGAGGAGGAATTTGCACAGACGCTCGCTTTTATCCGCCGCTGCGGTTTTGCCGAAATGCACATTTTCCCCTACTCCATCCGTCCCGGCACCAAAGCCGCCGATATGGAGCAACTACCCAACGCTGTAAAGGAAGAACGCGCCAAAATCGCCGCACAAATTGCAAAAGAAATGCAATCCGATTATCTCGCCCGATGCGTCGGCAAAACATACGATGTCCTCTTTGAGCAGGATATTGACGGGAAATCGGTCGGTCATGCGCCGAACTATGCGGAAGTCCGCGCCGATGTTTCCGGTTTACATAATATTATTAAACGCGTCACGATCGTCGGTGTGGACGGTCAGACATTACTCGCCGAAGGAGCAGAATAAATGAAAAAATTCCACTTTTTTGCCTATCTTGCGCGGATGCGTTTCATCACGCGTTGGGCATTGATGCGCAACAGTATCCCCGAAAACGTACAGGAGCACAGTCACATGGTGGCGATACTTGCACACGCACTTGCGGTGATCCACAACCGCGTGTACGGCGGTCATGTTGACGAGGGGAAAGTCACACTGGTGGCGCTTTATCACGATGCCTCGGAGATCCTCACGGGCGATATGCCGACACCGATCAAGTATGCCAATCCCCTTTTGCGCGACACTTACCGTCAGGTGGAGACCGCGGCGGAAGAAAAACTGCTCTCCATGCTGCCAAGCGAAATGCAGTCAACTTATCAGCCGATTTTGCAGTGCGAGGACGAAAAAATCGAGCAGTTAGTCAAAGCGGCGGACAAACTTTCCGCCTATATCCAATGCCTCGAAGAAATCAAAGCCGGCAACAGCGAATTTCGCCGTGCCGCCGAGCAGATCCGCGAAAATCTGGATCAAATGGCACTGCCCGAATTGGATTATTTTGAGCAGCATTTTATGGACAGTTTTTCCTTGACATTAGACGAATTGGAGTAACGATATGGAACGATTGACTGCTACGCTATCCGTCAGTGCCGGCGTGGCGCTGAACTTCTGCGGTGTCAACATTTGGATCGACGCACTGCACAATCAAAAAGTCAATAATTTCTCCACGCTCTCGCCCGGGCAGGTGGAAGAACTATTCCAAAATGCTGCATTTCAAAAGCCCGATGTCATCTTTTTCACGCATTGCCATCCCGACCACTTCTCCGAAGCATTGGCGCGGCGCGCCAAAGAGATGTGGAGCGATGCCACGCTCATTTTGCCCGAGCGCCGCTTTGACGATCAAATTCTGCTGATGGGCGAAGAGATGTCGCTTGATGTCAAAGGCTTGCATCTGACATTCAAAAAACTCATCCACGAGGAAGAACAGTATGCCGCCGTACCGCACTACGGACTCTTGCTTGAAGGCGGTGGGCGTCGTTTCCTCTTCCCTGCCGACTGCGCGTTGGAGAGCAAACTGCTTGCCGATTTTTTGCAGCATACACCGCTTGATGCCGCTTTTTTGGATTTCCCTTGGGTGGCACTTCCACGCGGTCGCCGCTTCATTGAGTCTGAGATCAACGCCGAGCATCTGGTCTTTTATCACCTGCCGCTCGCCGACGAGGACACCTATCATTACCGTCCCGTTTCCCGCCGCGCGGCGCAATGGCTGGAAGATCGGTACAACACGCACTTTATGGAAGATTTTTTGCAAACAATCACGCTGTAAAGGAGAAATGATATGAAATTGCAATGGCACGGACACTCCTGCTTCACCGTCTCGCACGAAGGCTACGCCGTTGTGCTTGATCCCTACCGAATGGACGAATATCCCCCCTTGCATCTATCCGCGAATGAGGTCATCTGCTCCCACGAGCATTTTGACCACAATGCACGCGAATGCGTCCGCGTAACACCTGCTGTCTCCCCGTTTTGCATAACGACTTTGGATGCCTTCCACGATGAGGTGCAAGGTGCAAAACGCGGCAAAAATCAAATCACAGTCCTCTCCTGCGACGGTTTTCGCATCGCCCATTGCGGCGATCTCGGTCATGCGCTTTCCCCCGAACAGATCGAAACACTGCGCGGCGTTGATGTCCTGCTCCTCCCCGTCGGCGGTGTCTACACGATCGACGCAAAGGAAGCCAAGGCGCTTTGCGATGCGCTCGCGCCGCGCTACATCGTTCCCATGCACTATCGCGGCGAAAACTTCGGTTTACATAATCTTGAAACCGTTGTGCCGTTTCTCGCGCAGTTTACTCCCGATCGCATCCACCGTTTGGATGGCGACACGCTCGATTTGGATGGTGATCTGCCGGGCGGCATCTATGTTTTGCAATTTGAGGCACGATAAAAGCAAGCAAAAATGCACGGTATCTCATTGAGATACCGTGCATTTTTTGTTTGCTTATTCTCTTTCGTCGCCGATGTAATAAAGCGCGCTTGTCTCGCCGCCGCAATGACACGAAATGATCGTACCGATACGGGATTCCACGATCTTGCCGCGCAGTTGCGGAAACTTTTCTTCCACCGCCGCTTTGATCGCCGCCATATCTTCGGGGCAATTTGAATGGTTTACATAACACGGTCCATCGTAATTCAAACCGCCTTCGGCGTGCGCGATCATCTCGTTGACCAACGCTTCCGCGGCGTTTTTCTTGCCGCGCGCCTTACTGTAAGCGATGAGTTTGCCGTCCTTCATCACATGCATCACGGGGCAAATGCCCATCACGGTCGCAATCAGTGCGGTTGCACCGGACATACGGCCGGTACGGCGAAAATGCGACATATCGCTTGCAATGAACTCGTGATGGATGCGGCGTTTGTTTTGTTCCACCCACGCGGCGACTTCGTCGATATCCGCACCGCCGTCACGCAGATCGGCAGCCATATTCATCAACATTCCATAGCCGGCAGAAGCGCAAAGCGCATCAAGCACAATGAGTTTATGCGGCGGATTTTTCTCGCGCACCATATCCGCCGCCATCATTGCGCTGGCGCATGAGCCGGAAAGTCCCGAATCGAATGCAATGTGCAGCACATCGCCCTCTTGCAGCAGATTTTCAAAATACTCCATATAATCCGCGGCATTGATGAGCGAGGTCGAGGGCAGTTTCCCCGCTTTGAGCGCATCAAAAAACCGCTTTGTTTCCGCCGGATCACGCTGCATATCGTCCTCGTAATCCACACCGTCCAACAGATAATGATAGAAGATCACACGAATGTCGCGCGACTGCATGTGCGCGTAAGGCAAATCCGCGGTCGAACCGCAAGACAAAATGAATTTTCCCTGCATGGCAAACTCCTCAAAGTAAAAAATTTATATTTTTATTTTATCATCCCTGTCAAGTGCATAATATCTTTGAAAAATGTATAAAATATACTGAAAACAGGGAGGTAAGATATGAAAAAGTCATTAAAAGCATGGGAAATTGCATCCTTTATCTTTGTTTGCGTCATTGGCTCGCTTTTGCATTTTGTCTACGAATGGTCGGGCGGCAATGCCGTAGCCGCATCACTCGCCGCAGTCAATGAATCCACCTGGGAACACATGAAACTTTTCTTCATGCCCTATTTCTTCTTCACGCTTGTTGAAAGTCTTTTTTCCCCCGGAAAACTGCCGAACTTCTTTGCATCGAAGTTGATCGCCTGCCTCATCGGCCTTGTCAGCATTCCGATGCTCTTTTATACGCTTGAAGGCGCATTCGGCAAAACGCCGGCTTTGGTCAATGTGCTGATTTTCTACGCCGCTGCCGCGATCGCCGCATTTTTCGCCTATGCCCTGCTTTCAAGCAGTATTCTGCAAGGAAAACTTTGGCAGATCGTGGGCGTAATCCTTTTTGTCGTACTCTTTTTCACCTTTGTCGGCTTCACGCGCAGACCGCCGCAACTGCCGCTTTTTCAGGACCCGATCACATTCCGATACGGTCTTCCGAAATTCGTTGAATAAAAAAAGAAGGGGAAACTGCCCTGCCCCATAGGGAAACGAAGTGAACCGGGGCAAGCGGTGCGGCAAAATCGAAAGAGGGACGAGGCTTAGATGCTTCGTCCCTCTTTTCGTACCTTATATCCGTATTCCAATTCGCAGAAAAAAGCAACGCACCGTTGAGATCAAATCGTCGATCTCTCCGATGCGCTTTTTTTATGGTTTGACTTGAGTGGCGTGCTTCGCCATCGTGCCAATTACATCATAAATTCTGTCACGGTCATCCCTCGACAGCTTATCCAGCTTCTCGGCAAGGATGGAATCTTTCACGATATACCCGTTATCCGGCACATCTGTCAACAGCATATCCGCCGAAACGCCGAGTGCATTTGCGATGCAGATGAATGTTTCAAGCGTGGGGATTTTCTCTCCAAGCTCGACCATGCCGATGTAATCAGTGCTCAGTCCGGTTTTCTCTGCCAAATCCTCCTGACGCAGTTTCTTTGCCTGCCGATATGCGCGGATATGCTTCCCAATGGAATCCAGTTTCATTCTGCACCTCCTATCAGTATTGGTAACATACCACGGATATGAGCTTATACACAAACGAAACGGAGCAGATACTTTTTATCTCGGCGGCTACGGACAATTCGATTACATAGCTGCACGAGTTGTGTGGGAACTGAAAACACGGTATCCGCACATTAAATCCATTCTTGTGCTGGCGTACTTGAACCGCGAGGTCGATATGGAATATTACGACGAGACGACCTACCCGCCGCCGGAAAATACGCCTTTACGCTATGCGATCTCAAGGCGGAACAAATGGTTAGTCGCGCAGGCGGATACGATCATCGCCTACATCATCTGTAGCTGGGGCGGCGCGGCGCGGCACAGATGTTCAGGTACGCCGGAAGAAAGCATATCAATTTTGCGGATAAATTTTCCCTGTCAAACCCTTGAAACCGGAGGGATTTCATGTTATACTAATTTTGTATATTTGTAGCCCATGAGAAAATATGTGTTTTTAGGCTTTTTACAGCAGAAAACACAGAAAGGGGACTTGACAACGATGACGAAGCAGAGGACAATTTGCCGTGCCGTGCCATGCCGTGCCGTGCCGTGCCGTGCCGTGCCGTGCCGTGCCGTGCCGTGCCGTGCCGTGCCGTGCCGTGCCGTGCCGTCAGGGAGCGTAGCTTCGCTGCGTTTATTTGTCAAGCCTTTTTTTCGAAAAATATTCCAAAATCAAAAGACCGACACATTCACGGGAGCAGTCCGCCTGTGAGCGCAGCGGTCTTTTTTGCGTATCCCGTAGGACTTGACTCGGGGTGATGCACCAACCCAAATTGGCAGGCGCAAGCCTGAAACGATAAAAATCTTCCGAAAGAAAGGAAAAGAACATGAAAAAACGAATTTTATCATTACTGATGGCGCTGGCGCTCTGTCTGAGCCTGCTGCCCACCATGGCACTGGCAAAGGGCGGTACTCCGGTAGATGTTACGGGGGTACAGACTTCCTCCGGAGACGGCGCCAGCACGGTGACGCTGGAAGGCACCTTCGAGGACGAAGACGGCACGAAGAGTGTTGAATTGACTTTCGAGCTCGACGTTGAATACGTCAGCGGAACGACTTATTCCACTACCGACACCGGATATGATCTTACCGCAAGCGCCGAGATCGACGGCGCGAACGGCGACGAGGTCTCGACTGCGTCGCTCACGGTGACCGATGCTAAATCGGGCGGTGTAGTGGAAATTGATGCAACTGTGAATATGGTGGGCACCAAGAATTATTCCCTCACCGCGCACTGGGATAATTATCAGGAACATGATGATGTCAAGTTTGAGCCGTGGCCGGGCGGCACCGGCCTTCCCACGGAGGCGGGCAACTACTATCTGACCGATGACGTGACGCTGAACAAAACGTGGACTGTTCCCGCGGGCACGACCAATCTCTGCCTGAACGGGCATGTCATCAAGTTGGCCGACGATGCGACGGGCAGCGTCATCAACGCCCTCGGCAATGCGACGCTGAACCTCTACGACTGCAACGACGATGCCTGGCCGCATCTCTTTGCTTACAGCAAGACCGGCGCATGGAAACTCCTTGAGTCGTATGAGGGTGAAGCGCCGGTGACAATCGAAGAGATCACCTCTGCCACGAAAGAGGGGACTGCGGTGCTGGTTGAGGGCGGCGTCATCACCGGCGGCACGGGAACATCGTCCTACAACAGCCTTTGCGGCGGCGCTGTGTTCGTTGGCGGCGGTGCAACCTTCAATATGTACGGCGGCAACATCGTCGGCAACCACGTCACCGGCTGCGGCGGTGGTGTGTACGTCCTGTTTGCTAATAGCGGCAGCACCACGTTCAATCTGTACGGCGGCAGGATCTGTGGCAACGCGGCGAACCACGGCGCCGGTGTGCACATGAACGGCGACGCGTTCACCATATACGGCGGCAGCATCGAGAACAACACCGCCACTGGCGACGGCGGCGGCGTGTGCATAAACAGCAACGGTTTCACTATGCACGGCGGTACCATCCGCAATAACGTTGCAAATCACAACGGCGGCGGCGTGTGTAACGGAGGAAGTGGATTTGCCATGGACGGCGGTACGATCACCGGCAACACGGTGAACGGCAATTACGGCGGCGGCGTATATGTCGGAAACACGAGTATCACCCTCGGCGGCGACGCGAAGATCATAGGCAACACCGTAAATAACCTCTATCTCGGGGCGAACTATACAAGTGGCACGATGACCGTCACCTTCGGCAACGGCTCAACTGTTGCAGTGCCCAAAAGCGGCATGAAAGTCAGCGTGACACTGGTGAACAGTGACAATATCAAAGCTTCATTCACCGATGCCAACGCAAGCTACGAAGCTTATGCAAACTATTTTGAAGCGGATAAGACATACCAGTACATCCTCTTTGATGACAGCAAGATTCAGGTGAATCGGGTGAACTCCAGCAGCAGCAAGAAGGTGAACATCTCCCCCAGCGAGCACGGCGTGGTGTATACGGATAAGCAGATTGCGGGAAATGGCGATACCGTCACACTCACTGTTGTCCCCGAAAACGGTTACGTGCTCAAGAGCCTCAAGTATAATGACGGCACCGATCATGATATCGTGGCAGACGCACAGGGCGCATACAAGTTCACCATGCCCAATACGGCAGTCACTGTTGTGGCGGTGTTTGCACCGAGCTGGGGAAAGCTTAACGATGCCCTGGCGGGTACGCAGGGAACGCTCGACGGCGTATTTAAGGTCGAGAACGACACGCCGGAGACCGGCACTCGCACAATCACACTGCTTACCGACATCACCGCAGGTGAGGGCGAATACGCGCTGACCGTTCCGTCCGGGAAGAAGGTCGTGCTCGATCTCAACGGTCACGTGCTCGATCGCGGACTGTCGGGTATGAGCCGGGAGGAATTTGCCGATTATACCACCCTTTATTGTTGGGATGACTATGCTGAGACCGGCAGCGTTATCATTATGCAGGAGGATGCAGACCTCACGATTAAGGACAGCAATACCGAACAGCTTTCGCACAAGTTCACGATGCTGCCCGACGGCGAGAAAAAGGGCCTGTGGATGCTGGACGAGGCGAACGGAGACAAGACTGTCACCGGCGGCTGCATCACCGGTGGCATGGCATGGATGGGCGGCGGAATATTCGCTTCGCTTAACGACGACCCGATTCCCGAAGTACACAGTAGCCTCACGCTCGAGGGCGGCAATATCGTCGGAAACGTCTGCGATATGGACGGTTGGGGAGGCGCAGGCGTCTGCATCTGGGACGGCCTTTTCACCATGAAAGGCGGCAGCATCACCGGCAACTACTCCAATGGTGGAAATGTGCAATGGGGATATGGCGGCGGTGTATATCTTTCCGGTGATACTGTTGAGTTTATTATGAACAGCGGTACTATCAGTGAAAACTATGTTACCGACAGCGGTGCCGGTGTGTATCTCACTTATGGTGCAAAGTTCACAATGAATGACGGCTATATCAAGGACAATGTAAGCACTGCCAGCGGTATATATGATGTCGAAGGATCGCATGACGGCTTCGGCGGCGGCGTTTATATGAGCGGAGATGGATCTGAGACCTTTACCATGAACGGCGGCGAGATCAGCGGCAACGAAGCGCCGAACGCCGGCGGCGGTATCTATGTCGGATACGGTCTGGTCTTCGACATGAAGGATGGCAGTATCAAAAACAATAAGAGCCTCGGAACGGGTGACGGCCAGGCATCCCTCGTGGATAATGCCGATGGCTTTGGCGGCGGTGTGTATGTTTGCAATGACGCTTCGTTTACCATGAATGACGGCATTATCAGTGGCAACGAATCCGTATACGGCGGCGGTATTTATAACGATTGGGGAACAGTCAATCTGACTGCTTACGAAGGAAAGCAAGTCAGCATTACCGGCAATACTGCGTCGATGATAGGCGGAGCTGCTTGGTACAACAGTGCAGTGACTATATCGGGAACAGTCATTATCAAAGAGAATACTTCCACTCTTGGATTTGACAATCTGACTGCAAGTGAAGCTGCAGAACCCGTTAGCGTCACCGGCGATCTGACTGACTCTGAGATTTATGCGTCAATCGTGGGCAAGGTGTATGACGAGGATACTGGTGAAGAATACGACGGCTTTGTCGGAGGTATTCTGACTGACGGCTATATTGATAAGAATCCCAGCGCCGGTCCTGAGGATTTCTTCCATTATGAAGGCAGCGCGGATACGTGCAAAATGATCCTCAACAGCGATGGCGAGCTGGCGGTCGTGATGATAGCGCCTATTTATAATTATGCGCCGTTCGAGGATAAAGATAAGAATCACGGATATATTACCGTTCCGGAAAAGGCGTTCCCGGGCGATACCGTCACAGTAACGGTTGCTCCGAACGACGGTTATCAGATGAAGGGCCTGTGGTATTATGACGAAAATTATGGGGGCTATTGTGAGATTACCGATACAAAAACCTTTAATATGCCTTATGACGATTACGGTTGGGGGACCGACGTTAAAGCGGAGTTTGAGAAAAAAGCCGAATCTTCCGGCGGCAGCAGCGGCGGTTCCTCCACTGTCACCGTGCCGGTGACCGGCGATGGCAACAAGGTCAATGTCTCCGCGTCGGTGAGCGGCAGCACCGCGACGGTCAAGGCGATCACGGACGCCGAGCTTGACAGGGTCACGGGCGGTGAGGCTGTGGAAATCGACCTGACCGGTCTCAAGAAGAACATCGACACCGCAAAGATCTCGACCGCGACGGTAGAAAAGATCGGCGACAAGGGCGGCATGAGCGTAAAGCTCACGACGGCGACAGTCACCTTTGATAAGGCGGCAACGCAGGAGATCTCCGCGCAGGCGGGCGGCAACACCATTCAACTCGTCGTGGACGACATCAAGGAGGTCTCTCTGAACGCCGTTCAGAAAGAGGCAGTCAAGAAGCTCGACACCGCGCTGATCATCGACGCGTATCTCGTGTCCAACGGTACGCGCCTGTGCTCCGAGAGCAAGGGTGGTTTTAATGGCGGCAAGGCGACGGTCGCGCTGCCGTTTGAGATCAAGAACAATCGTACATCTGCGAACTACAGCGTCTACTATGTGGACGCTGCGGGCAATCTCGAAAAGCTGAACGCAAAGTATGACAGCAAGCTCGGCGCATTCGTGTTCGACATCACCCACTTCTCCAACTATGTGGTCGCGTATGATGAGAACGCGGCATTGGCGTTTACGGATGTTCCGGTGGATCAATATTTCTACAACGCTGTGAAGTGGGCGGCTGCAAACGGAATTACTGAGGGTACAAGCGCCATGACATTCAGCCCCTATGTGCCCGTTACCCGCGCACAGGTCGTGACCTTCCTGTGGCGCACGGCGGGATGCCCCGAACCCAAGGGCGACGCCAGCAAGTTTACGGATGTCGAAATCGGCAGCTATTACGAAAAGGCAGTCGCCTGGGCGATCGAGCAGGTCATTACCAAGGGTACGAGCGAAACGACGTTCAGCCCTGATGCAGTTTGCACACGCGGTCAGATCGTGACCTTCCTCGCCCGCTTCGCAGGCGTTGCGGATGATGCCACGGGCTATACACACGGCTTCACCGATGTCAAGGCGACGGACTACTTCAACAACGCTGTTGCGTGGGCGAAGGACAATAAGGTGACCGAGGGCACCTCGGCAACCATGTCCAGCCCGAATGATGACTGCACCCGCGCACAGGTCGTGACCTTCCTCTATCGCTGGATGGTCAAGTAAAGCACGAAAGCTTCTAATTCTGCATCACTGTATCCCCACCCTCCGGCAAAGCCGTAGGCTTGAATAAGCCCTTACAGGCCACACCCCTAAAGGGGCTCCGAAAGAGGTTCGCCACTTGCGGGCTACCCCTAAAGGGGTGTTTCCTTTTGCCCACTTTATCTTGTTACCCGTAAACGGGTCTACATATTCTTGTATACTCATTTGGTCTTCTCTTTCATGGTTAGGAACTCCTTGATATATTTTTTGTTGAGTTGGCGAACCTCAACTTCAAATATATCAAGGAGTTTTTATTCTGCCCATAGCTAAAACTTTTTCTCCACCGGCAGAGCCAGTGGATTTACAACCATAAGAAAAGGGAGGCTGTGCCGCAGCACAACCTCCCTCCACAGGAACAACAATTCAATTTTTATAGGGGTTCACAGTACGCGGGGAAATCCCCTTCTTTTTTTATTCAACGGTAACTGATTTTGCCAAATTGCGCGGTTTATCAATATCGCATCCGCGCTGTAAGGCGACATAGTACGCAAAAAGTTGGAGCGGCACAACGCCGAGCGACGGCAAGAGCATCGGCACGGTATCGGGCACAGTCAAAATAGACGAGACCGTCTTGCTCATCTCCGTGCGGTTACTCTCTGTGGTCAGTGCCAAAACATCCGCACCTCTCGCCTGCACTTCGACAATGTTGCTCATTGCCTTTTCAAAAAGCGGCGTATAGGTGCCGAGTGCCACGACCAGCGTTCCGTCCTCAATCAGTGAGATCGTGCCGTGTTTGAGTTCACCCGAAGCGTAGGCTTCTGAGTGAATGTAGGAGATCTCTTTGAGTTTGAGTGAGCCTTCCAAACCGAGCGCATAGTCAAGATTGCGCCCGATGAAGAAAACGGAGTTGTGGTTGAAGTATTGCGCGGCATACTTTTTGATATCTTCGCTGCTTTGCAAAATCTCTTCGATCTTGCCGGGAAGAACGCTCAGTTCCTCCACCGTTTTCGTGTATTCCTCCTGAGAAACCGTACCGAGTACATCGGCAAAATAGAGTCCCACCATATCGAGCAGTGCCAACTGCGTCGAATATGCCTTGGTGGTAGCAACGGCAATTTCGGGACCTGCCCAGGTGTAAAGCACCTCGTCACTCTCGCGTGCGATGGACGAGCCGACCACATTGACGATGGAAAGCACATACGCACCCCTTGCTTTCGCTTCGCGCAACGCCGCCATGGTGTCGAGCGTTTCACCCGACTGACTGATGATGATCACCAGCGTACGGTCATCCACGATGGGATCGGCGTAGCGGAATTCCGATGCGAGCGTCACTTCAATGTGACGGCGCAGGAGATGTTCCAGATTATACTTACCCACGATGCCCACATGGTACGAAGAGCCGCAGGCGACAATATGGATCTGCGAGAAGGAGTGGATCACCTCATCTGTGAGTTTGAAGTTTTCAAAGAAGACTTTTCCGTCCCGAATACGCGGCAATACCGTGCGGCGCACCGCTTCCGGCTCTTCCATGATTTCTTTGAGCATAAAGTGCGGATAACCGCCCTTTTCCGCCGCAGAAACCTCCCAATCGACGGTGTGATGCTCCTTTTCGATCTCTGAGCCGAGACTGTCGTAAACGCGGACGGCATCGCGCGTCAAAACGGCGATTTCCCCGTCTTCCATATAGGTCACCTCGCGCGTATGGCGCAAAATGGCGGTAACATCCGAAGCAAGGAAATTGCACCCGTCCCCGTAACCGAGCAAAAGCGGAGCATCCTTGCGCGCCGCAATGATCTGATCGGGATAATCGGCGCAAAGCATCCCGAGGGCATAGGCCCCCTCGATCCTCAAAAGCACCTTCTGCACGCTTTCCATAAAGTCATGCGTTTTGCCGTAATAATACTCTAACAGTTGTGCCACAACTTCCGTATCGGTTTGCGATTGGAAGTGGACACCTTTGCGTTCCAGAGAATCACGAATTTCAACATAATTCTCGATAATGCCGTTATGAATAACGGCAAACTGACCGTTTTCGCTGACATGCGGATGGGAATTGCGATCCGAGGGAGCGCCGTGCGTTGCCCAACGCGTATGCCCCATACCGATCGTGCCTTCCACATCGTTTCCGCCGTGCGTCAAGTCCGAGAGGACCTGCAAACGACCTTTTGCCTTGCGGATCTGCAAGCCTTTTTTCGCCGAAACGACGGCAATACCGGCGGAGTCATACCCGCGGTATTCCAGTCTTGCCAATCCGTCCAATAAAATCGGGGCAGCTTCCTCCTGCCCGATATATCCGACAATTCCACACATATTCACTTTTCTCCTTTTGAACAAATTTGTCAAAAGGACAAATGCGCAGTCATCTGTCACTTTTATCCGAACTATCGCGGCTCTGTTTTGCAGTCGCCTGCATATTTGTTCGCGATATACGCACTCGGGTGTGCGGAGAAGCTCCCGCCGAACATTTCGATACTCTTCTCTCCTCGTCTTCCTGCCATGCAGGAACCGGCGCTTATGATGGAACGAAATCCATAGTCTCCTTTCTCCTCTGCGATTTAGCGCATCTGCGCCCACAGATGCAAAGAGCGTTTATTTCCAACCGTTTTGGGGTATAATACCCAAAAAGGAGGTCATAAAAATGGCAACTGCTTTCGTGCGTACCATATTGCTCTACTTGCTTATTATACTATGTTTGCGTCTTCTTGGCAAGAGGCAAATTGGGGAATTAGAGCCGATTGAATTGGTGCTGACACTTTTGGTGTCCGATCTTGCCGCCGTACCGATGCAGGACCTCGGCGTCCCGTTTCTTTACGGTGTCATCCCGATCGTCACACTGATGTCGATCTCGATGCTTTTTTCGTTTTTCTGTACGCGCAACATCCGCTTCCGACAGTTGGTTTGCGGTAAACCCACCATCCTCATTCGGGACGGGAAAGTGGAACAACGCGCCATGCTGCAAAACCGCTTCACGCTTGATGAACTCATCGAATCGCTCCGCGCACAGGGCGGGACCGATCTGCGCACGGTCAAATATGCAATATTGGAGACCAACGGTCAGCTTTCTACGCTCCTCTATCCCGATCAAAGCCCTGCAACGCCGAAACAACTCGGCAAATGCGTCACAGATGATGTCTCGCTCCCCACAGTCATCATCAGCAACGGCAGAACGATCAAAGAAGCCTTACGCAGACGCGGACTTGACCGTGCATGGCTCGATCAGACGGTGCACACACACGGATTTGAGGATGCAAGTGAAGTTTTCCTTCTCTCCATCGACGGACGAGGAGACATTCTCTGCATCGGAAAGGAGAGCAAATGAAAAAGCATTTTTGGATTCCCTTTTGCATCTTGTTTTTGGCGCTCGCGCTGACCGTGTGGAATGATTTAAACACGAAGAAAACCGTCGGCCATTGGATGGACGAAACGAAGCAGGTACAAAGTGAAATTGCCGACGGAAGTTGGGATGCTGCGCAAAAACGCATTGAAAAAGTGGAAAAGGAATGGCACGCGCGCCATACCTATCTGCATATCACCGTCACACACGGCAATATTGACGATGTGGAAGAACTCATCGCCCAAGCCTCGCGCTATACGAAGCAAAAGGACAAAAAAGCGGATAATATCCTCACGCGCCTTCTGGTACAACTCTCCGACCTGCGCGAATCGCAAACCTTTTTCATCGGCAACCTGCTGTAAGCACAGAAATGCAGCCAATTCTCCCCTCGCCTTCTCCTCGCGCCAATAGAACGGATTTCCACGGCGGCAAAGCCGTCTCGGAATGACGCCCTTTTCGCACATCTTCGTTCCGTATGTCATTGCGAGACGCACAGCGCCGTCGCAATCCGTACTCCGTACGCAAAAAACACGGATCACGCGAGGCGTTCATCCTCGCGTGATCCGTGCAATTTTTTATTTTTCTTCGAGCAATTTATTCAGTTCGCGCATAAAGGTATCAATATCCTTGAACTGGCGGTAGACAGAGGCAAAACGCACATAAGCGACCTCGTCCACATCGCGCAGCTTGTCCATCACGAGTTTGCCGATCGTATCCGTATTGATCTCGCGTTCGAGGGAGTTTTGCAAGGTCTGTTCGATCTCCATGCTGATACGCTCCAACTTTTCAAACGGAACCGGGCGCTTTTCGCAGGCGCGTATCATACCGTTGAGCAATTTGGTACGCTCGAAACTCTGGCGGCTGCCGTCCTTCTTAATGACGACCAACGGGAGGCTTTCAATGATCTCATAGGTGGTAAAACGCTTGGCGCATTTCAGGCATTCACGGCGACGGCGAATGCTGCTGCCCTCCTCGGCAGGACGGGAATCAATGACTTTGCTTTCCTTATAACCGCAAAACGGACATTTCATAATTTTTCTCTCCTTTGTGGCATATTTTGATATGCGGTGTTATTATACCACACGATTTTGTAAAATGGTAGTCTTTTTTTCAATTTTCGCAAAAAATCGGATTTTTTCTATCATCAAAGGTATAGACGACGAAGCATTTGCCGTCAATTCGGCGCATTTGTGCAAAGCAAAACAATTCCGTGAGCGGAAATTCTTTCCCCTCTTCGTATGGGATCGCCAACTTTGTTCTCCCCTTTTCCCGCCGTATGCGCACCCCGTCCAGACGGGAAAGTGCCAGTGAAAGTCTTGCCTGACGGAAAAACGGTCTGCCGTCATAGTTTGCCCACGATATTTCCACTTTTCTCCTCCTTTATGAAAAATGCCCCTTGCATTTATATGCAAGAGACATTCTTTCTATTAACCCACTGTATAGGCGCCGCGCACCAGAACTTTGACGGTATCTGCCGTTGCCTTGACACCGCGGTTTGTGATCGTCATCAGATAGAGATGGTTTTTCACCAAATCCGCGCCGTTATCAATACTGCCGGCAGAAGTGGAGTCGATCAGTCCCGGTGTACTGTCTGCAACACAAACGGCACTGCCCACACGCAACATCACTTCCGCACCCAATGTACCGTAGAGCGTCTCTCCTTTTTTCAGGGTGACAACAACGAAATTCTGCGCCGCGGACACACCGCCTTTTCCGTTACCTGCGATCTTGCCGTCGATTTCCTTTTCGATCGCCTCATTGCGCGCTTCGATTTTGGCATCGACATCACCCATGATCTGCGGCAGGAACTTGTCCGTCAGATAACGGAATGTGACCAACGGATTATCCTGCGAGCCTGCCGTACCGACTGCCGCGACCGTACCGATCCCGATGAGGATGCAGGAAACGGCGATTGCAAGCGTGCGCCATAGTGTTTTTTTCTTCATTTTCTTTCCCTCTCTTTTGTGTCCTTTCGGCGGAGAAATCCTCCGCCGAAAGGTTTTAGACCAATTTACGCTGTTCCAGACCGAAACTTACCGCAATGGCGGTGTCGATCCGATCCATCATCGCACCGTCCACACGCCCCATACGCTCGCGCAATCGGCGTTTGTCAATGGTGCGGATCTGTTCAAGCAAAACGATACTGTCGCGCGGCAAACCGAAATACGGTGCCGTCAGCGCAATATGTGTCGGCAATTTTGTCTTATTGATCTGCGATGTGATCGCCGCGGCGATCACGGTGGGACTGTATCGGTTACCGGTATCGTTCTGCACGATAAGTACCGGCCGTATACCTCCTTGTTCGCTCCCCACCACAGGACTTAAATCGGCGTAAAAAATATCGCCGCGTTTGACGCTGGTATCCACTTGCGTTCACACTCCGAGCGGAAGAAGTACCCCATATCACAAGGGCCACTATCATTCTCCCACGCACAGTTGAAAATTATACGGAGCGTGCGTTTTTCCGTGCCTTTCCATTCTATGTTGCGCTTTCGGAAAGGTTCTCCCACTCGGTAAAACGGATATAAACCGCCACAGTATCGGCGGTTTCGATCTCACACATCAGCGGAACGCCGCTTGGCGCAAATCGCACATCGTAGTGCAAATCCTCGCCTCCGCTTTGCATACGAAAAACGATGCAAAGTTCCTCGCCATCTTGCGAAAGGGACTCGGCAAAGCCGTTTGCGATGGCTTTCACCGTCTGCGCCACACAATTCACGCCTGAGATCGGCTCGCAGGTGCTTGCGCTGTCCAACACCACCGTGTCATAAGAAAGCGAAAGTTCCTCGCCGTCGAGATGCGCCTCAATGCCCGAAAGATAATCGGGTTTGAGCACACGGATGTCGCTCTTTCCGTCTTTTGCCGTCACATCCAATGTGTAGCGGAGCAGTTCTTCTCCGCGTGGAATGGTGACCTCCGCTACGGTGTGATATGCCGTCAATGCGGCATACTCATTTTGCAGTTGTTCCACTTTTGCATCGCTCTTCTTTCCGCCGCACGCGCTGAGTATCAGCAACAGCGAAAGAAGTGCGATCCCAATCGCCGTCTTTTCCATCGCATCTTCCTCCTATCGAGAAAAAGCCTATGAAAAAGTCGCGATATTTATGTCATCATAACAGATTTTCCGTGCATTGTCTATGGCAATTATTTCTTGCTTGCCACGGCAAAATAGATATGTCCGAAATGGTCGCGGCACACGCCGTGCAGATTTTTGACGCTTGCCGCCTCACTTGTGCCGTAATAAAGCGGCAAAACGGCACTTTGCCCAATGAGCATATTTTCGGCATCGTGCAAAAACGCGGTACGGGCGGTAACATCCGCCGCCGCTTCGGTCACGCCGAGCAAAATATCGTACACACCGACTGCATACCGCAGCGCATTGCGGCTGTCACTGCTTTTGAACATACGCAAAAGCCCGTAGGCATCGTCGGTCTTCATTTCGTAAAGCATACCGGCAAGTTCAAAATTGCCTTTGCCGATGCGCGTATCGTATTCACTTTGCTCTACACCCTCCGGCGCGACTTCCACGCTGAGTTCTTTGCCCCACTTTTCGCAAAGGGCTTTGGCAACGGCATCGTTGCGCTCGCTTTGCACATAGAGATAATGCAAAGCAGGCAGATCCTCCCACTCAAAATAGCCTGTCTCTGCCAAACGCGCCGCCGGTGTATTTTGCGCGTCTTTTGCAGTCTGGAATGAGGACAGTTCGTAAAACTCTTTTACATTGCCGTCGCCGTTGCTGATCCCGTGCGGCACCAAGCCAACTGCCGCTTTCATTCCGGCGAGTTGCGCAATCTCTTCCCGATCGATCACGCAGGAAAAGACATAGCGCACTTCCGCATTGCAAAACCGCTCACACGCGTGATTGAAAATCACACAATAGGTCGTGCAGAGGTTGGTTTTTATGATCGCATAATCTTCCAAATCAAAATCGTCGCTTTGATACACGGGCGCGGCGTAGTCTACTTTGCCTCTTTTGAGCAAATCCGCTGCCTCTTCGGGCTCGGCAAAGACAAATGTCACTTCGCTCGGCTGTGCCAGATGCTCATCATAGTAATGCTCACTGCGTTTGAGCGTGATTTTCTCATCTTTATCCCATGTCTCGATGTAATACGGCCCGTTTGTCAAAATACCGATTCTCTTTGCCCATGCGTCCTTGTCCGTTTCTGCCTTGTCCGTGACAGACAAATCCTCCGCATCCTGCTTTTCCGTGCGCGTGAGCGCATCTTCCCGAAGCGGCACACACGCCGTCGAAGCGCAGGTACTGCTGAGAAAATCGGGACAGGCACGCATCAGTGTGACGGAAAATGTACTGCTGTTTTTCGCGGCAACGCCTAAATTTTCCAAACTGCCGCCCGACTGCACCTCATCAAAACCTTTCACCGCCGCAAGCAGTTCCGCCTGTGGTGCTTCGGTTTCGGGATTGGCAAGACGCCGCCATGCAAAGACAAAATCATCTGCCGTCACGCGTCTTCCGTCCGACCATTTGGCGTTCGGGCGCAGAGAAAAGGTATAAGTCACCGTGCCGTCGTCATTTTGCGTATACTGATAACCCTCCGCAACACCGTTTTGCAAAACGGCATTGCCGCTGCCGTCATCAATATAGCGCATCAAGCCTTCAAAGAGCAGATCCACGATACTTTGCGCGCCGATATCTTCCACTTTTGCAGGGTCCAATGTTTCCTGCGCATCGCAAACGGAGACTTTTATCGTACTGCCCGTCTGCTCCTCTTTTTTCGCGCAGGAGCAAAGCATACTCACCGTCATCAAAACGCTCAGAATGCACGCCGCCACCCGTTTGCCCGTTCTCATTTTCTCACCTCAATTTTTGCCCGGCACCAAATCTCCGCTTTCGGTCAGTTCCGCGCTTTTGATCTCGTTGCCCGTGAACTTTGCAATTGCGTCGAGCCTCATTTTGGACGGATAATCCGCCACCAGCGTATAGGCAACACCATGGCGTTTGGCTCTGCCGGTACGCCCGATGCGATGTACATAATACTCATTTTCCTGCGGCACATCGTAGTTGAAAACCGCATCCACATCGTCCACATCAATACCGCGTGCCGCCACATCCGTCGCGACAAACACAGGAAGTTCTCCGTTGCGAAACCGCTTCATCACCTGCTCGCGCTTTCTCTGCGGCACATCTCCGTGGATGCAGCCCACATCCAATCCTTCCATCTGCAAATACTTCGTCAGCCGCTCCACCATACCTTTGGTATTGCAAAAGACGATCACGCGCTCCAAGTCGTTGGCGCGGATGATGCGTGCAATGGCACGCACCTTTTCGTCCTGATTGACATTGACACGGTACTGCAAAATATCCGGCTTATTCTCCTCTTGCGCCTGCACGGTGATCTCCTCCGGATCGCGCTGGTACATCCAACTGATGTCCATCACTTCGCGCGAAATGGTCGCTGAGAACATACCGAGATTGCGGCGCGAAGATAACTTATCCAAAATCCGCGTCACATCGTGGATAAAACCCATATCGAGCATACGGTCTGCCTCATCGAGGATCACCGTTTGCACGCTGTCCAATCTGACCGTGCGGCGTTTGAGATGATCACTCAACCGTCCCGGTGTCGCCACCACGATCTGCGGATGTTTTTTGAGTGCTTCGATCTGGTGATGGATCGGTGCACCGCCGTATAAGCACACCGCACGCACGCCCGAAAGATAGGTGCAAAGCACGCGCAGTTCATCGGTGATCTGCATGGCAAGTTCGCGCGTCGGAGCAAGCACAACGGCTTGCACGCTCTCGCTTGCGGGATCGATATGCTCTACCAGCGGAATGCCGAAGGCAAAGGTCTTTCCCGTGCCGGTGGGTGCTTTGGCGATGACATCTTTCCACTCGCGCAGCGGCGGAATACAACCTGTTTGCACCGCCGTGAGTTCTGCAATATTTTTTGCGGTAAGCGCCCTTTGCATCTCCGGCATCAACGCCATGTCTTGAACAAGGGCACCTTTTGTGATTTCCATGGTTTTCTCTATTCTCCTAACTTTCGGCGCGTTTCCTCACTTTTTATGCGTAACATGCCAAATGGTTTCGGCGTACTCCGCCACACTGCGATCCGCCGAGAAAATACCGCTTCGGGCGATGTTATTCAGTGACTTTTCGTTCCACGCCGTCTGATCACCGTAGCATTTTACCATAAACTCGTGCGTTTTACAATAGTCATCGAAATCCGCCAAAAGCATATAGGTGTCGTCCAGCAATAAAAGCCGGGCAAGATCGTCATAGACCACACCGTCGGAAAAGCCTTTTTGCATGGTTTCAAGCACCCGTTTCAACGCCGTGTTCTCTTCGGCGTAGAGGCGCGGCGCATAACCGCTTTGACGCAAACGCTTCACTTCATCTGCGTGCAGTCCGAACAAGAACATATTCTCATCGCCCAGCACTTCGTGCATCTCCACATTGGCACCGTCCAGCGTACCGATGGTCAATGCACCGTTCATCATGAATTTCATATTGCCCGTACCGCTCGCTTCTTTACCGGCGGTAGAGATCTGCTCGCTCACTTCACTTGCCGGAATGAGGATCTCGGCAAGTGAAACGCGGTAATTCTCCAAAAACACCACTTGCAGACGATCTTTGCACAAAGGATCCTGCGCGATCTCGTTGGCAAGCGAATGGATGAAACGAATGATGCGCTTGGCTGTTGCATAACCCGGCGCCGCTTTTGCGGCAAAAAGATAGGTCTGAGGCGCAAAGTCCATATTGGGATTATCGCGCAGTTTTTGATAAAGTGACAAAATCTGCATGGCATTGAGCAGTTGGCGCTTATACTCGTGCAAACGCTTCGCCTGCACATCGAAGATCGCATCCTCGTTGAGCAATACGCCCTGCGTGCGCCGGACATAGCGCGCCAAATCTCCTTTGTTGGCGCGTTTGATCGCGGCGAGCCGCTCCAAAATGCCCTTGTCCCCTGCCGCATTTTCAAGCAAAGAAAATTTCCCTGCGTGCAATGTGACATCTTCACCGCAAACCTCCCGTACCAATGCGGAAAGTCTCGGATTGACCTGCAAAAGCCAGCGTCTGTGGTCAATACCGTTGGTCACATTTTTGAATTTTTCCCGTTCCATTTCGCAGGCATTGCGGAAAACATCCTGGCGCAAAATCTCCGAATGGAGCGCACTCACGCCGTTCACCGCCGTGCAACACGCAACACAGAGGTTTGCCATGCGCACCTGACCGTCCCAGATAATCGCCATATCCCGTGTTTTGCCGATATCGTGAAACGCCTCATTCACCTTCTCTTCGTAACGCCGCGCGATCTCTTTGAGTATCTCCCAAATACGCGGCAAAAGCGTCTCGACCAATTCCTGCGGCCAGCGTTCCAACGCTTCGGAAAGAACGGTGTGATTGGTATAGGCAAAGGATTGACGCGTAATCTCCCACGCCTCATCCCATAAAAGTCCTGCATCATCCAGCAAAATACGCATCAATTCCACAATGGCAAGAGAGGGGTGCGTATCGTTGATCTGAAAAACATTTTTCTCGTGGAAATTGCGAAGTGTGCCGTAAGTTTCCACATGTTTGCGCACGACCGACTGTACGGTGGCGGAGGCAAAGAAATACTGCTGTTTGAGTCTTAAACTCTTCCCCTCATAGTGATTGTCCTCGGGATAAAGCACCTTGGCGATCGTCTCCGCCATGGCGTGCTGTTCCACCGCGCGCAAATATTCACCGCGCGAGAAAAGCGACATATCAAGCGGTACGGGAGACTTTGCATCCCATAAGCGAAGCGTGTTGGTATGTTCCGTGCCGCATCCGGCGATCTCCATATCGTACGGCACCGCTAAAACGCGCGTCGCGCCTTCCTGCACGGTATACATTCTGTCGTTTTCCCAAATGCAGCGCACCGTACCGCCGAAAAAGACTTCTTCCGTCTCCTGCGGTTTGGGCAAAAGCCAGGCATCGCCGCCATCTTTCCAACTGTCGGGCAATTCCACCTGCTGACCGTCCACGATCTTTTGGCGGAACAGTCCCAACTCATAACAAATCGAATAACCCGTCGCCGGAATTTCCTGCGTGGTCATCGCTTCGAGATAACAAGCCGCCAAACGCCCCAAACCGCCGTTGCCGAGTCCTGCATCGCTCTCGCCTTCCAGAACATCGCCCAAGCGGAAACCCAACTGTTCGAGCGCCTCTTTGAGGTACTCTTCCACACCGAGATTGCAGGCGTTTTTCAAAAGACTCCGCCCAAGCAAAAACTCGACGGAGAGATAATGCACCTGTCGTCTCTCCGCCTTTTGTGTTTTTCTGCGCGTTTCCACACTGCGTTTTGCCATAATGTCGCGCAGTACCATGGCGCATACGCGCATCATTTGTTTATCTGTCGTCTCGTCCGCGGTATTACCGTAGACGAGTTCCAGCTTGTCCAAAAGCGCCTTTTTCATTTCTTCTGCGGATCGGATCAAACCGGATCACCCCCCTATGATAGATTGATATACATTGCGGTACTCGCCGGCACTCTTCGTCCAGCTGAAATCCGCTGTCATTGCACTTTTTTGCACCTTGCGGAATGCCGCACGGTCATAGCGGTACAAATCCACCGCTTCGCCGATGACATGGCACATATCATCGGCATTATAGTCGGCAAACCGAAATCCGTTTCCGGCGCCGCACCATGCTTCGTATGCCTGCACCGTATCTTTCAGTCCACCCGTCTCGCGCACGATCGGCAATGTTCCGTAACGCATAGCGATCATTTGGCTCAAACCGCAAGGCTCGGTGCGCGACGGCATCAAAAAGAGGTCTGCACCGGCATAAATGCCGCTTGCCAACGCCTCGTCATAGCCGAAATATGTGCTGACGCGCCCTGCGTACTGCGCCTGCTTTTGCGCAAAAAACGACTCATATTGCGCCTCGCCCTTGCCGAGCAGGACGAACTGCACATCTTTTTGCATGATCTCGTCAAACTTAGCGCAAACAAGGTCAAGTCCCTTGTGCGAAACCAATCTGGTGACCATGGCAATGATCGGCGTATCGGGTGAAGGAGAAAGTTCCATGCGCTGCTGTAAACGCGCTTTGCACTTTGCCTTTCCGTCCATCCGTGCCGCCGTATAGTGATTGTTGAGATTTTTGTCCGTGTGCGGATCGTACCGCCCCACATCAATCCCGTTGAGAATGCCGTGCATTTTGCCGCGGTTGAACGCGATCGTGCCTTCCATTCCGTGGGCAAAAAAGGCGTATTGCAGTTCGTCTGCATAGGTGGGACTGACCGCGGTAATGGCATCCGCCATCATAATGCCGCCTTTGAGCAAACTGATGTCGCCGGAAAATTCCATCGTGCCGCCGTCATACCATCCTTGCGCAAGCCCGAACAGATCGCCCAGCAGTTCCTTACCGTAGCGACCTTGATACTCGATATTGTGCAGTGTCAGCACCGTGCGGATGCCGCGGTAAAAATCGTCATGCACCGCTTCATCCCGACAGTAGACCGGCACCAATGCCGTCTGCCAATCGTTACAATGCACGATATCCGGCTTTTGCGGAAGTCTTTTGAGCACTTCCGTCACCGCACGCGAAAAATAGCCGAATCGCTCGCCGTCATCATAATAACCGTATAGCTCTCCGCGCTTAAAATAGGCTTCGTTATCAACAAAATAGTAGGTCACACCCTCCTGTTCGAGGGAAAAAAGCCCGTAATAGATCCTGCGCCATGCAAGATGTACTTCGCCCCAATGATCAAAGTGCATCTTCTCGCGCCAAGGCGCACCGATACACTCGTAAAGCGGCAAAATCACACTCACCTGCTCGCCCATACGCGCAAGAGCCTGCGGAAGACTGCCTACCACATCGGCAAGGCCGCCCGTTTTGCAAAACGGAGCCGCTTCACTTGACGCAAATAAAATATTCATGCAATCACACTTTCTAAACCGTACTTCCCTTTGCCACGGCAATCGGGTAATTTTCGTGTCCGATGAGCGTACTGTCCTTTCCGAATGTGACTTTCTTATCGCTCACGGTGTAAGAGACAGTCGCCCCGTCTCCGACATGGGTATTTTTCATCAAAATGCAGTTGCGCACCTCCGCACCGACACCGACGGTGACACCTGGGAACAAAATACTGTTCTCCACTACGCCTTCAATGCGGCAGCCGTCCGCGATCAGCGAACCGCGACAATCACTCTCGGGCGAAAAATAGGATGCGCCCTCGTCCTCTTCTTTGGCGCAGATCGGACGCGACGGGCAGAAAAGATCCCGCCGCACCACCGCATCCAAAAGCGACATACTGCATCGGTAATAATCGTGCATCGAATGGATACGCGCAGCAAACCCGTCAAAGTAATAGGCGCGGATGTCATAGGTATCCGCCGTACACAAAACGCTTTCGCAAAAACTTGCCTGTCCGTAAGAAAGGCAGGTGTCCAAAAGATCAAGCAGCAATGTGCGGGAAAGGAGATAAATGCCCAGATCCCGGGCGTTGCTCTTTTCGTTTTCGGAAAAGAAGGTCTTTTTGATTTTTCCGTTTTCCACCTCAAACCATGCGCTCTCCGCCGTATCAAGGCAAAGATCGGTGCGTTTGGTGCAAACTGCCGTGATGTCCGCTTTGCTCTCAATATGCGATTGCAGAATATCCGCAAGCGGCAGATTGGAGATCAAATCCGCCGTAGCAAGCAGCACATAATCGCGCCGAATTTCGCGCACATAGTCGGCAACTTCTGCCAAAATCTCCATCCACCCGTGCATACCGGGAGAAATGGGAAGCAGTTTCATACCGCCGCGTTTGCGTGACATATCCCACACTTTACCGCTGCCCAAATGGTCAATGAGACTTTTATCGTTGCCGTGGAGCAAAATACCGACATCGCACACCTGTGCGCTTTTAAGTGAAGAGAGCAAAAAATCGATCACGCGATAGCGACCGCCGAACGGCACGCATCCTGCCGTGCGGTGCTTTGTCAGTTCCCACGGTGCATCTTTGCCGGGATAAGCAAAGACCATAGCCTGTATTCCGGTCACCTTGCTACCTCCTTTGCATTTGTGTCAAGCATACGGTTGGGACGCAGATGATAGTGCGGCGCAACCTGTAATTGCGGCGCGACCACGCTGATCCCCCAATCCTCTTTCGTTTCTTCGGGTGCCGCACCGACCACACTTTCTTCGCCGATATCGGCATTTTCGCCGATGATGGCATAGGAAATACGCGCACCGCATGCAACATGGACGCCGGGCATCAAAACGGAATAAGATACTTCCGCCCCCTCGTCCACCGTGCAGTTTTCTGAAACGACCGAATTCAAAACCGCACCTTCGATCGTACTGCCGCGTGATAAAATACTGTGCTCCACATGGGCGTTTTTACCTAAATACGCCGTAGGCAACGAGTTTGCACGCGCATAGATCGGCCAACGCTTTTCCAAAAGATTGAGTCCGCTTTCGGGCGCGAGAAGGTCCATATTCGCATCCCACAAAGAATCCAGCGTACCGACATCTTTCCAATACCCCTCAAAGCGGTAAACCGCCATCCGTTCTCCGGAAGCGAGCATGGTCGGAATGATGTTTTTGCCGAAATCGTGATCGGACTCAGCGTTATTTTCATCGGCGATCAGATAACGGCGCAAAGTCTGCCAGGTAAAGATATAAATTCCCATCGAAGCCAGATTGCTCTTGGGCTCTTTCGGTTTTTCGGCAAATTCCGTGATGATCCCGTCCGCATCCGCTTTGAGAATGCCGAAACGGGATGCCTCCGAAAGCGGCACTTCCATCACCGACACCGTGCAGTCGGCATTGGCTTCCTTGTGCCGTGCCAACAGTTCGGCGTAATCCATCTTGTAGATATGATCGCCCGAAAGCACCGCCACATAATCCGGCTCATATTGGTCGATAAAGGCGATATTCTGATAAATGGCATTTGCCGTTCCCTTATACCAACTTGCACCCGAAGCCGTTTGATAGGGCGGCAAAATGAACACACCACCGTCACTGCTGTCAAGTTCCCAGGGTTGTCCCGAGCCGATATAGCGATTGAGTTCCAACGGGCGGTACTGCGTCAAAACGCCCACGGTGTCAAGACCGGCATTGGCGCAGTTGGAAAGTGGGAAATCAATGATGCGGAATTTTCCTCCAAACGGCACGGCAGGTTTTGCCGTGTTCTCCGTCAGCACATAAAGGCGGCTTCCCTGCCCACCGGCGAGCAGCATTGCAAGACATTCTTTTTTCAATGCGTTCCCTCCTTTTTCTCTTCACCGCGCAAAAAAACGGCGCTGTTGGGTGCTAAATCAATACAGATGGAGACTTCCTTTCCATGCGAGGGGATCTTTTCGCACACATAGCGTTTCTTTCCCGTGCCGCTTCCGCCGTAGATCGTTGCATCGGTGGAAAACACCGTGCGATACGCCTTCTTTTTCGGTACGCCGAAACGGTATTGCTGACAATAATTGGGTGAAAAATTGACCGCCACAACAAGTTCTTTCCCCGCCTTGTCCCGACGCAGAAATACGACCGTGTTGTTGTGCGTATCATCGCTGACCAACCACTCAAATCCGCTCCAATCAAAGTCGATCTCCCAAAGGGCTTTCGTTTTGAGGTAAAAATGATTGATGTCGCGGAAAAAGCGGTGTATCTTTTGATTGGCATCCCCTTTGAGCAGATACCAATCGAGTTCGGTTTCAAAATTCCACTCGTGCCATTGCCCGAGTTCCGCGCCCATGAAGGTAAGTTTTTTGCCCGAATGCGCCAAAAGATACGCTGTAAACGCACGCACGGCGGCAAGTTGCTCATATTCGTCCCCCGGCATTTTTCCGCGGAGCGAGCCCTTCATGTGCACCACTTCGTCGTGCGAAATGGGCAAAACAAAGTTCTCCGAAAAGGCGTACATCATCGAAAATGTGATGTCACGGTGGTGATCCTGCCGAAACCACGGATCCATTTTGAGGTAGTGACACATATCGTTCATCCACCCCATATTCCATTTGAGGTTGAAACCCAGGCCGCCCACTTCACCCGGATAGGTGACAAGCGGCCACGCGGTCGATTCCTCAGCGACCATCAACGCATTGGGATTGACACAAAACGCCATACGGTTGAGATCACGCAAAAAGTCGATCGCTTCCAAATTCTCTCTGCCGCCGTTGATGTTAGGCGCCCATTCGCCGTCTTTGCGGTCGTAATCGAGATAGAGCATTGATGCGACGGCATCCACACGCAGACCGTCAAAGTGGAATTCTTTCAGCCAAAACGCCGCCGAAGAGAGCAGGAAGCTTTTCACTTCTCCGCGTCCGTAGTCAAAAACATACGTTCCCCAGCTTTTATGTTCGCGCTTGCGCTCATCTTCATATTCGTAGCAACACGCGCCGTCAAAAAGAGAGAGTGCAAAGTCATCGCGGCAAAAATGCGACGGCACCCAATCCAGAATAACGGCAATGCCGCTTTGGTGCATCCGATCCACAAAGTATTGCAGATCCTCCGGTGTACCGTAGCGCGAAGTGGCGGCAAAATAACCGCTGCATTGATAGCCCCACGAGGCATCCAACGGATACTCGGTCAATGGCATCAGTTCCACGCAGTTGTAGCCGAGATCGGTCACATACGCCGATAGTTTGTCCGCCGCCGTGCGGTAATCGAGGAATGTCCCGTCCGCATTGCGCCGCCATGAGCCCAAATGTACCTCGTAAATATTCAGCGGTGAAGTCAAAACGGCGCGGTGCTGCGCGCACCACGCCGTATCTTGCCACAAATGAGACGGTAAGCCGTAAAGTTTGCTTGCCGTTGCAGGGCGTGTTTCGGCGTGGAAAGCATAGGGATCTGCTTTGAAAAGCACATGACCCTCGCTTGTGGTGATGGCGAACTTATAGGTGTCGTACTTCTCCCAATGAGGCAGAAATACCTCCCATATCCCATCGCCGCAAGGCTGCATCGGATCGGCATCCACGCGCCACTCATTACGATCTCCGCAAACGGAAACCGCTTTGGCGTGCGGTGCCCATGTACGCACCCGCCATCCTTTTTCGCCGTCGACAACGCTCTCATGCGCGCCGAAGTAGCAATAGGCATCATTCGCTTCCCCACGCAAAAATCGCGTGTTGAAAACAGCATCCGATGTCATTTTATCGCCTCCCCGCCGCACAGTGGTCGGTTTTTTTATTTTCTCTTTTTCCTCTTTTCGTCCACCGCATAGGTATTCAGAAAGATGCCCAATCCCTTGCAAAAAAACGGTTTTGTTCGGAATTCCCCTTTCTTATTATATGGATATTATACTAATAAAACACCGTTTTTGTCAAGCACTTGTTATAAGTTTTGAAGAATTATCAAAATATTTTCTCAAATTGCTTGTCTTTTGGTTAGGCTGAAGAGAGTTGAACTCTGTATGCCCTGACTTGTTAAATTTCCACCATACGAAATTGTCAGATTTGATGGGCGACAGCCCATCTGCATCTTTACGCATTCGTCTGATGAAAAT
>JAZUIU010000050.1:0-1884 GCA_045642405.1 Oscillospiraceae bacterium | reverse complement strand
CTTACGCTATCCTCGATTTTTTTTGACCGCTGCCACTCGCTCAGCTCGCTTCATCCGCCACAGGCGGCGCTCGCATCGCTCCCCCACCGGAGAAGGCAAACGCGGACGCGGCTGGACTTACACCGTGGATGCCGACGATGTCGTTGCCGTGACGGACGACGGCGACGGCACTTTTACTTTGCAGGCGAAGAAAAAGGGCAACGCCCGTCTTTGCTTTACCGATCGGGACGGTACGCTGCGCGAGTTCTATGTCACCGTCAGCGGCGGCGCGATCTTCGTCAACGAAATGACCGATTAAAAAATGCTGCCGAATGGCAGTATTTTTTTTGCCCTCTTTTCATAAATTGAAGGGAAAAGGAGGGAGTGTATGGAACATCAGATCGCGGTCATCGGCGGTGATGCGCGCGCGGCGGTGCTGGCAAAACTGCTCGTGCAGGACGGTCACGATGTCGTGACTTGGGGTGTGGACGGGGAAAATGCGCCCAATCCCGTCTTGCTCGACGACGCCGTTTGCGCCGGACGCATCATTCTGCCTGTGCCGCTCGCCCGAAAGGACGGGTATCTCAACGCCGCTTCACCGCTCGCGCTGCGCGAACTCTTCGCGCGATTTGTCGCCAAACAGAAACTCTACGGCGGTGCGATCGACAACGATACGAGGGAACTGTCCCGCACTTACGGCTTGCAGATCACGGATTATTTTACCGACGAGGCTCTCGCCGTCAGCAATGCCGTGCCGACGGCGGAAGGGGCGATCGCCGTTGCAATGGAGGCGCTTCCCGTCACCATCCATCGGACGGATTGCCTTGTGATCGGCTTTGGCAGGATCGGGAAACTCCTCGCGCACCGCCTGCACGCGCTGGGTGCAAATGTGACCGTGAGTGCGCGCAAACGCACCGATTTCGCGTGGGCGGACGCCTTTTGCTACCGTGCGATCGACACGCGCGATCTGAGAGGCAAACTCGGCGGCTTCCGCGTGATCTTCAATACCGTGCCGCAGGCGGTTTTGCCCGACGAATGCCTCGCCGAACTGCGCGGCGACTGCGTTCTCATCGAATTGGCGTCGCGCCCGGGATTTTCGCTTGCGGCGGCGCAAGCGCGCGGACTTTACGCCGTGCGCGCCGGAGGATTGCCGGGCAAGGCGGCGCATGAGACTGCCGCGCGTGCCATCCGCGACACGCTCTACGCCATCGGCGCGGTGGAGAGGGAGTGCGTTTCGTAGGGGACGGGGCTTGCTCCTCCCGTGCGCTCGCCAAATTTTCGCATCGCTTTTACGGGCGAACACAGTTCGCCCCTACGGGATCGGCAAAAGAGGGGACGGGAGATGCGGATTGCCACGGCGCTGCGCGCCTCGCAATGACACTCCTTTCTAACCCCCCTTGTCAAGGGGGGGGAAGAAAAATCTTTGATTTTTCAGGGGGGATTCTTGTGCGATGACGCACAAGGGTGCGATAGGGGACGGGAATCCCTCCACCGCAAGCGGTCCCCCTCCCTTTGACAAGGGAGGTTGGTGCGCTTATAACGCCCCTTGTGAAAGGGGAGAGGGCCACGAAGTGGCGAGGGGATTCTTGTGGGATGACGCACAAGGTGCGATAGGGGACGGGAATCCCACCGTCAAAATCTTCGATTTTTCCATCTCCCTTTAACAAGGGAGGTTGGTGCGCTTATAACCCCCCTTGTCAAAGGGGGGAAGATGTGAGCGGAGCGAGCATCAGGGGGGATTCTTGTGCGATGACGCACAAGGGTGCGATAGGGGACGGGAATCCCTCCGTCTTTTCGCTTCGCGAAAATCCACCTCCCTTTAACAAGGGAGGTTAAGAGGTAAGAACCTCATCCGTCATTCGCTTCGCGAATGCCACCTTCCCCCAAGGGGAAGGCAAAGAGGTA
>JAZUIU010000049.1:0-13661 GCA_045642405.1 Oscillospiraceae bacterium | reverse complement strand
CGTAATATTGAATAATTATTCTGATTTTATAAAAAGAACATATTACATTACTGAGGGGAAAAGCAAATAGAATCATTACTGAATTGTCTTAGCATGCATCGTCTTTGTGTACACACGACCTTGTTAGGGATGATCCCTAATACCCTCTGAAAGGAAAAATCTTATGAAAGAAAAGGTTTTACAAAAATATACCGAATTCGAAATAAAGGCATACCTTGCTGACAAGGATGAAAATTATATTTGTGCTTTAACTGGCAATAGATTTTCCTACAAAGATTTTTCCAAAGAGATCGCAAAGAGAATTGAGCCACTGTGGAAAGGCATTTATGATTACGAAAACGGCAACATTTTCAAACGATTAAGAGTACATATCAAGTCGCTGCTTCTCAGTAAAAAAGCTACCTGCAATGTGCCGCACGATGTAATCGAATCCCCTGCCGCAACATTCCTGCCGGATATCCGAGCATTCTTTGAATCCGAACAAGGCAAGAAAGAGTTTGAAAAGTGGAAGAATAATAAAGAAATAAATAAAGAAAAATTCAAAAAGGAGATATAATATGTCTTACAAAGAAAGAAAAATGTTATTCGAAGAAATAACGAAGATCAGAAAGCGTCCACTTATTACATATGTTACTTCTATTAGACCTAATATGAGTTGCAGTATGGCAGGGGATGCTATATCGCAAGTTATCGAACAAATTATGTTAATACCGAAAGAAGAAAAAAGCATCGATCTTTTGATTATTAGCAACGGTGGCGATCCTATTACATCATTACGAATTGTAAGTTTGTTAAGAGAAAGGTTTGATAGTATTTCAGTCCTTTTGCCATATGTAGCTTATAGTGCGGCTACAATTCTATCTCTGGGAGCTGATGAAATTGTAATGCACCCTTACTCTAATCTTGGACCTGTTGATCCGCAATTGACAGTATCACATAATAACGAAAAAGGAATAAGAGAACGTTTACATTTTAGTTCCGAAGATTTGAGAAACTATGTTGACTTTATTAAAACTGATGTTGGAATATCCGATCAAGAACACTTGGTTACGGCGGTATCTCCATTAATTAAAGATGTTGGAGCTCTGCCAATTGGTAGCGCAAAAAGAAGCCAACAGTTATCTTTAACTCTAAGCGAAAAAATGCTTGGATGGCATTTTTCTGATTCGACTAAAGCAAAATCTATAGCAAGAGCATTAAACTCTTCTTATTATCATCACGGATATGCCGTCAGTAGAAAAGAGGCGAAAGATATCGGCTTACCAATAACCGAGCCAACCGAAGACTTAGAAAATATTCTTTGGAAAATATGGTTAGACTATTCAAAAGAAATGAAATGTGATGTTCCTTTTGATGTAGTTGCAGAAATTATGAACAATCCTGACTCTTCAAAAATAATATCACAAGTTCCAGTAGTAAATTTACCTGCCAACACACCGTCAGATATTGCAAATCAAATTATTATTCAACACGCTCAAAACACACCCATAACAACACGTTTATCATTAAAGCAATCAGTTCTAATAGCTTCAATAGAAAGCATCAATAATGCAAAAGCCGTATATAATAATATTGATATCATTTATTGGCGCAATCCTGATGTGAGTTTGGGATTCAATGTAAATATATCGGCAACAGGTTGGAGGGAATATTTGGAGGAATAATGTATGATTGAAATGTTTGAGTGCCCTAAATATGTATCTAAAATTGAATATGTAGGACCACATCAAATCACGACAACTGGGTTACAAAGCTATTCGATAGGTTTTACCATTAATGACATACGTTTAAATAGCTTGCCCAAAAAAGAAGCCGAAAGAAAAGAAAGTGAATCAAAAGAGCAGTAAAAGAAAAGGTGGGGAGCCGAAACTCCCCGCCTTTTGCGTTACTGATAGACAATACTCACTGAGAACAAACTCTTCGCAACGGTTGCGGATATTGTTCATCCGGCGAACCCATTTCGTTTGGATAGCTTAATATAAAAAACCCGAACCTTTCACCGATTGGCGAAAGGTTCGGGTTTTTTGGTGCGCGGTACAGGACTCGAACCTGTGACCCCATGCACGTCAAGCATGTGCTCTACCAGCTGAGCTAACCGCGCAAACCGAACAATGGATATATTACAACATTCCTGCGGCGGTGTCAACTCTTTTTTTCGCAAAACGCAAAAAAGTTTTGCCGCAAGGGGTGACTATTTTTTATATTACGGCAAAAATGAAAAAAAGTAAAGAGGAAAACCGAAAAAATTTTGACAGAATTTTTCGTCGAATTTTCGTGCATTCTGCCGTGTCGATTTTCCTTGTTTTCGGAAATATTTTTGTGTATAATAGACTTTGTAATATGATGGAAACGAGAGGGTATCGGTATGTCCTGGAAAAAAGGCTTTGACAATGACAAATATCTTGCCATGCAGTCGGCGCATATCCGCGAGCGGATCGCGCAGTTCGGCGGCAGACTCTATCTGGAATTCGGCGGAAAACTCTTTGACGACTTCCACGCTTCGCGTGTACTGCCCGGTTTTCAGCCCGACAGTAAGATCCGGATGCTCCAACAACTCAAAGACGATGCGGAAATTCTGATCGTTGTCAACGCCAACCACATTGAAAAGAGTAAAGTGCGCGGTGATCTCGGCATCACCTACGATGATGACTGTCTCCGTTTGATGGACGCATTTGCCGCGCTCGGGCTCTATGTCAGCGGCGTCGTCATCACGCAGTATGCGTCCCAACCTGCCGCCGATGCCTTTATCGCCCGTCTCAACTCCCTCGGCATCCGGAACTACAAACATTATAATATCGCCGGCTATCCGCTCGATGTCGATCACATCGTCAGCGACGAGGGATTCGGCAAAAACGATTACATTGAAACCACACACTCCCTCGTCGTCATCACCGCGCCCGGTCCCGGCAGCGGAAAAATGGCGACCTGCCTCTCCCAACTCTATCACGATCACAAGCACGGCATCAACGCCGGCTATGCCAAATTTGAGACTTTCCCGATTTGGAATCTCCCACTCAAACACCCCGTCAACCTTGCTTACGAGGCGGCGACTGCCGATTTGGACGATGTGAATATGATCGATCCGTTCCATTTGGACGCCTACGGCGTTTCCACCGTCAACTATAACCGCGATGTGGAGATCTTCCCCGTTTTGAGCAGTCTTTTCAAGCGCATTTCCGGCTCCTGCCCCTACCAATCCCCCACCGATATGGGTGTAAATATGGCAGGGAACTGCATTGTGGACGATGCAGTGTGCTGTGAAGCATCCCGCCGTGAGATCCTCCGCCGCTACTATATGGCGCAGGAACAGGTACTGCGTTGTGAACTCGACGAAAGCGTCCTGCATAAACTGGAAGTGGTCATGCGTCAGGCGGATGTGACGAGCGATGTCTGCCCTGCCGTCAAAGTCGCGCTGGAAAAGGCAGAGGAAAGTCTCGCGCCGGCAGGTGCCATGCTTTTGCCGGACGGCAGAGTCGTTTCGGGAAAGACCTCTTCCCTGCTCGGTGCGTCCGCGGCATTACTGCTCAATGCGATCAAAGCACTCGGCGGCATTGACGATGATACCGACCTCATCCCTCCTGCCGTCATTGAGCCCGTCTCCCATTTGAAAACCGAAAAACTCGGGCATCACAATCCGCGTTTGCATTCCGATGAAGTGCTGATCTCGCTTGCGATCTCCGCGCTGACCGACAAGAATGCCGCCCGTGCGCAGGAACAACTGGACAATCTCAAAGGCTGTGACGCGCACTTCTCCGTCATCATTTCGGAAGAGGACAAAAAACTCTATAAGCGTCTTGGTATCCATGTCACCTGCGAGCCGATTTACGAGACAAAAAAACTTTACCATAAATAACGCAGCCCGCAAAATAATACCAAACATTCCATATGACAGGAGAAACGGCAATGAACGGAGAAGCACAATTTGCCGCATATTTTCAAAAGGCGCCGCAGTACCGCTTTTCTGCGCCCGGGCGCACGGAACTCGGCGGTAACCACACCGACCATCAGCACGGCTGTGCGCTGGCGGCATCGGTTCATTTAGAGTTAACTGCGTGGGTCGGTGAAAACAAAACAACCGAAATCCATCTACAATCCGAAGGGTTTCCCGCTTGCCGGGTAGATCTGCGCGACCTTGCGGTGCAAAAAGCGGAGATCGGCACGACCGCCGCTTTGATCCGCGGTGTGGCGGCAGGTTTTGCCGCACGCGGCGAAACGATGCACGGTATGGATATTTATTGCCGCTCCTCGGTTTTATCGGGCAGCGGACTATCCTCCTCGGCGGCATTTGAAGTGATGCTTGCGACTGTCTTCAACCGTATATTCTGCGGCGGCAAATATGATGCCGTGGAGATTGCAAAGATCGCACAAACAGCGGAGCGCGACTATTTCGGCAAGCCCTGCGGTTTGCTCGACCAAACGGCGTGTGCCGTGGGTGGTATCGTCGGCTTGGATTTTCAAAATCCGCAAAAGCCGAAAATCGAGCGTATCGCCTTTGATTTTGATACCTGCGGCTATGCCCTTTGCATCATCAACACACATAGCGACCACGCCGATCTCACGGATGCGTATGCCGCAATTCCCAATGAAATGCGCTTAGTTGCCGCGCAATTCGGCAAAGAGGTTTTGCGTGAAACGGACGAGGCGGCATTTTATCGCGATCTTTCCGCCGTACGCGCAAAATGCGGTGACCGCGCCGTACTGCGCGCCATGCACTTTTTTGCAGAAAACCGCCGTGTCGGGCGCGAAATTGACGCTCTGCGCCGCGGTGATTTTGCCGCCTTCTTGGAGGAAGCGCGCGCTTCGGGGCACTCCTCATGGGAACTTTTGCAAAATATCACGCCGCCGCAAAGCGAACAGCAACAAAGTGCGGCATTCACTCTCGCACTGTGCGAAAAACTGCTCGGTGACCGAGGTGCGGCACGCATTCATGGCGGCGGCTTCGGCGGCACAGTACAGGCGTTTGTGCCGCAAGACCGTTGCGGTGCTTTTTGCGAAGAGATCGATCGCGTGCTCGGCGCAGGCAGTTGTATTCCTCTTCGCGTCCGTCCGCAAGGCGGCATTTTGGAGGAAATCTATTGATCTTCATCATACAAAAAAGCAGTTGTTTTCATAACAACTGCTTTTTTCTTAATTCTCTTTTGCCCTTTCACGGCACTGAATCGTAAAGGAAAAGTCGATCTGCTTTTCCCGCAACTGATACCGCTCCGGCAAAGAAGGACCGCAGGACGCGGTGCCGAGTCCGGAATTTTTATAGTCGATACGCGCATAGACGCGATCCGTCGCAGGGGTCAATTCATCCCAATGCTTTGCCGCATTGAGCATTGCGGTCGGGTACTGCGAAACGGCGAACTCAAAATCGCCCTCCACGGCGATCTTGCCGATCTCCAAACGCTTTGTGCCGAAGTGATTTCCGTGCTCCTGCGGACGGACATAAGGTACATACTCCAAAACCGCGGTGCTTTCATGCCAGGTGCAGCGCGCGTGGTGAAAACTGTCGCAATAACTTTCCATCGGGCCGTAGCCGTAATAGCGAAATGCTTGGGGCGACAGTTGCGTTTCAAATCCCAAACGCGGCAGCCAGATCGCATTTTCGCAGATCTCCGCCGTAAAATGTACGGTCAAAGCGCCGCTTTCGCTGACTTGTGCCGTCTGCGTAAAGTAGAGTAGCGGACGGCGGGAAACGCCTGCAAGCGAGCCCTTTTGCGTCAGCGTATCGCCATCTACGCACACCTCGTAAACTTTGACAAAGGCATGATCCAGATTTTCTCCCGTCACGCCATCCATCCTCGCCCAGCGCGACAAAAGGCGCTTATCGTTATCCGTATAAGCACGGTATGCCGAAAGCGTAAGCGGTGTGAGCAGTTGCTCCTCTCCGTCGATCACAATACTGCAAAGCGTACCGTTTTGGCGGTGGAAGCGGTAGCAAAAACCTTCTCCCGACGCCTCCCAATGCGTTTTTGCATCGCGGAAAATACAACAGGTTGCCTCTTCCTGTGCCGGCAGTTGCGCACAGGGCAACTTTGTTTCGAGCGTAAAACTTCTGCCGAAGGGATCGTCCAGCGTCACCGCCGCGTGTGCACCGAAACGGCAGGTATCCGGCAAAGTGATCGGAAGCACGGTTTCGCTATGCGGTGCAAGCGAAAGAGAAAGTTCCTGCTTTGTCTCTTCCCCGTCGCACTCCGTCACAAGCGTCAGACGGCAGTCGGAAAAATCGGTGAAGTCAAAACGATTGACAAGATGCAAACCGTCCGGTTTCCACTTTGCGCGAAACGGCGCATAGGCTGCCTTGATCTCCATCGTTCCTGCGCGGAAACTTTTATCGTAAAACACCATACCGTCACAACAAAAATTGGCATCGTTGGTCTGCTCGTCCGGGAAATCACCGCCGTAGCACGGGATCCCGTCGCGCAAAAAGGTATGATCCTGCCACTCCCAGATACATCCGCCGATCAACTTCGGATAGCGGTAAAACATCTCCACATAGTCCCAAATTCCGCCCGGTCCGTTCCCCATGGCGTGCGCATATTCGCAAAGAAAATGCGGCTGTGGAAAATTGGGATCGCTGCCGATTTGCTCCTCCTCATCCAAAGAGAGATACATCCGCGAATGCAGATCGGGATAGGTCTTACCTGCAAGACTCGCCTCGGCACTGTGCACAAGAATATCTTGGCGGCGGTGATGCAGGTAATCGACCATCGCCTCAATATTTTTCCCTTCTCCGTTTTCGTTGCCGACTGACCAAAAAACAATGCAGGGGTGATTTTTGTGCGTTTCAAAAGTGCGTTCCATCCGCGAGAGGATCTCCGGACGCCAGCGCGGATCGGTGACAGGATAATCCTCATCCTCGGTGCGGTATTGGCGGCTCTCATTCGGAATGCGGTGATTGAATCCGTGCGTTTCCAAATCGTTTTCCAGCACGACATAAAAGCCCATTTCGTCGCAAAGTTCCAAAAAGCGCGGATGCGGCGGATAATGCGATGTGCGGATGCAGTTGATCCCGAGTGACTTCATCTTCGTGAGATCCTCGCGCATATCGGTCTCGCTGATCGTCCAGCCGTTTTCGGGATGTGTGTCGTGGTGGTTGACACCTTTGAGTTTGACGGGTACGCCGTTGACCAGAAATTCGTTTTGCGCGGAAAAGCCGAACTCTCGCAGCCCCGTCTTCCATGTGACCGTTTCGCCTGCGTATCGGACGCAAACGGTGTAAAGTTCCGGATATTCCGCGTTCCATAAAATTGGATTTTCGATCGAAAAAGTGACATCTTTTCCGCAATTTTCGGCAATTTTCTCCCCATTCGGTGCAAAAACTGTATAAGTAGCTTCTTTGTCGCATTGGACGCGGATACTGCTTTGATCGCTCGTCAGTTCGATGTCGCGCAGGTGTCCCAGCGGTCGGTCGAGAAGATAGAGTTCGCGGAAAATACCGTGACAGCGGAATTGATCCTGATCTTCGAGATAACTGCCTGCACACCATTTATAGACGACGATGCGAAGCGTATTTTTGCCCGTTTTGAGCGGCAGGAGAAATTCAGCGGCGAGGCGGCTGCCTTGCGTGAAGCCGACATACGCGCCGTTGCAGTAAATACGGGCGCAGGAACTGACACCTTCAAGACGAAGCGTCGCTTCCCCTGTTCCCTGCCAATCAAAATCGCGCTCATAGACACCTGCCGGATTGGCATCCGGCACATAGGGTGGATCACAGGGAAACGGATAATTGAGATTGGTGTAATTCGGGTTTTCATAGCCCTTCGCCTGCCAGCAGGACGGTACGGTAATCGTATCGGGAAATGTGATCTCACCTGACTCGTCGAGCCCCTGGCTGTCGGCAAAATAACAAAACCGCCACTGTCCGCACAGATCATACTTGCTCCCTTCCGGAACAAAATAACTGCGCGGCGGCAGACGGTTTTCACTCGTTTTCTCAAAATCCTCGTAAAATCGCATTTTCTTTTCTCCAACTCTTTTTTCTTGTACCAAACATTTGGTGCATTTATTTTACTATGGGAGATCTGAAAAGTCAAGCAGCATCACATCTTCGTCTAAAACATAAGCCGTTGTTCCGAGAACAACGGCTTATTTGTTATAAGAGTCGGAAAACCTGTTCGGCGAGCGCCGTCACATTTGCGGCGGCATAGCCGCTTTCGAGTGCTTTTTCAAGCGGTATAGCCTCGCGCATCACGGAAAAATATGCATCGACATAGGCATTGCACGCCTCTGCGCCGTCGCCGAGACAACCGCAGAAAGCAAGCACCTTTTTACCCTGCTTTTTGGCGAGTTTGGCAAAGATGATCGGTGCTTTGCCGAATACGCTCTGTCCGTCCATCTTCCCCTCGCCCGTAACGGCGATATCCGCCCATTGGAGTTTTTCTTCCATGCGGGAAAGCGAAAGCACCAAATCCGCACCGCTTTGCATATCGGCACGCAAAAATGCCAAAAGTGCATAACCGAGACCACCTGCGGCACCGCTTCCGCTTGCCGCGGCGCAGTCGATCCCGAGTGTTTCTTTCACCAAATCGGCAAAACGGGCAATCCAACCGTCCATCTTTATGATTTCCTGCTCGCTTGCACCTTTTTGCCTGGCGAAAACGAAACTGCACCCCGTCTTTCCGCAAAGTGGATTGGTCACATCGCACGCAACCGTGAAAGTGCATTCGTCCAACGCTTTGAGTCGGTTTTCGGTGTGGACAGCGCAGATGTCGCGCACACCGCAAGCACCGCTTTGCACTTCTTTTCCGTTGGCATCGGTAAAGGAATAGCCGAGCGCTTGCAGCATTCCGATCCCGCAATCGTTGGTCGCGCTGCCGCCGATACCGAGAATGAATTTGCGGCATCCGGAAGCAATCGCATCGGCGATCATTTCGCCGACACCGTAGGTGGTGGTATGGAGTGGATTTTTCTCCTCGCCTTCTACCAGCGTGATCCCTGCCGCCGCCGACATCTCGATCACGGCGGTATCGGCACAGATCGCATAGGTCGCGGCGACCTTTTTGCCCCAAACGGGCGATGTGACCGTAACCGTTTTTTCTCTTGCTCCCAGTGCGTGGGCAATGGCAAAACTTGTTCCCTCGCCGCCGTCGGCGAGCGGCATCACACACACTTCGGCATCGGGATGCGCCGCAAGGATGCCCTTTCGGATCGCTTCGCCCGCTTCGAGCGAAGTGAGACTTCCTTTATAAGAATCGGTCGCTACCAAAACTTTCATAGTTGATCCTCTCACACGATATCGCAGGGTTTGAGCGTGTCAGGATATACGCTTTGACGCGCCAGATAGAAACGGTAGGCATCGTTGATCAGCACATACTGATTGGCGCGTGTGGTATGACACCACGGAATGGTCAAAAAGCCGCCGATATGCTCGGGCTTCATGATTTTTTCGGCATAGAGCATCGTTTCAAGCGCGTTGGAGTTGATCGACCATGTGGAAACGCCGGGCACTTGTTCAAAGCCGAGTGCTTCGAGTTTTTCATAGCCTGCCAAACGCGTATAGTTGACACTGTCTTTGGGATAATCCATCAAAGCGTAATAGAACCAGTTGGACACCAAAATGTCACGCGGCATCTTTTCGGCAAACGCTTCGGGATGATACCAATTGCTGTCGCCCCAAATCCAGGGGCGGGCGCCGTGTGCGGCAAGTTCATCGAAGAGAAAATAAGCGTCGTGCCACCAAAGTTCCTGCGAACGGATGATCGTCATATCGTGAAGCGCTTGATGTGCCGTATCCTCCTCGTCCAGCCCGAGGTGGAACAAACGGGGATTGCCGAACACCTCGCAAACCTCGTCGATGAGGTCTTTGCAAACCTGATAATACTGCGGTGTGGAGATCATGCGGCGGTACTGTTTGAGCCAGGTATCGTGCCCTGTGGAAAAGTTGAGTTTGGGGATCGGTTCAAGACCGAGCGCACGCATCTCGTCCAATTTCTTTTTGAGAAGATCCTTGCTCCAAGCGTCGGGCGCGGAAATCTCGGGATGTCTTTCATACTGTAAGCCGTCACCCACATCAACGACCACCATATTGAACTGTGTTTTGGCAACATAGGCGATCGTCTCATCCCAAACGGCAACATCGGTCTTGTTCTCTTCCGTATAAGGCATATCGTAGGGCGGCTGCAACACCCAACTCTTGCGTTTGCTCGTTTCATCGAGCCACATGTGGTCGCTCAGTTGGATAAAATACGACCAGATTTTTTCTTTCTCCATTCTCTATTCTCCTTTAACGAAGCGTTTTGGGATAAACACCCCGATCGTGCAGTTTTTGCAGTTCTTTTTGCACGGTCTCTTTATCCTCACGATAGGTCATACCGAACCATTGGGCAGGAGAATCGAGCACCGTGACGCTCATTTCGCCGCGGTCGATCAGTTCGCCGACCATATTGGGCAGCAGGCACTCCGCCTTGATGGCATCGGGCGCGAGATCGCGCAGGAAATTGTGGAAATAAGTCTCCAATTCCTCAAAAATCGAAGGTGCAAAGCCCCACATATTCATGGAAACAGGCGTTTCGGGTGCAAGCAGAGGTCCGTTTTCGCTCTCGGCGATATCGCGGATCGTGCCGTCGGGGAACAGTTTGATTTTAAGCGTTTCGACAACTCCGGTCAGTTTGCCGCCTTCCACCTTGCAAACACCGCGGGACACCGTTCCGTTGGGACTGCAAGTGTTGACCAGACGGTACGCCACCATCGTCGCACCGCCGCGCTCGGGCAGATTTTTGAGTTCATTGAAAACAGTCTTATAGGCATCCACACCGTAATAATCGTCGGCATTGATGACGATAAACGGCTCTTTCACCGCATCGCGTGCGCAAAGCACGGCGTGCGTCGTGCCGAACGGTTTGGTGCGCTCTTCGGGGATATGATAAAACGAAGGAACGGAGGAAAAATCCTGAAAAGCATAGCAGACTTCCACATTTTCACCGTCTACCGTCTTCATTTGGGCAACACGGTCGCCGCAAAGATTTTTCATCAGATCAAGCATATCGGGTTTGATGATGAAGACCACTTTCGTAAAACCGGCGCGAATGGCATCGTAGATCGAATACTCCATCAAGATCTCGCCGCCGGGGCCGATCCCGTCAACCTGTTTGTTTCCGCCGTAACGCGAGCCCATGCCCGCCGCCATAATCACAAGTGCTGCTTTCATAAAAAAATACCTCCTTGACTAATACTGCTATTATACAGGATACGCATGAATTTTGCAAGGTGTATTTCTTTTGAAATCGGTCTTGTTTTCTTTCCTTTTGCATATAGTGGAGCAGAATAGGGGTGTGCTTCATGAAGGGAAATATGGAACAAAGAGCCTGCGATCTGGCAGTTTACCTTATTGAAAACCGCACCACGGTGCGTGCTTGCGCCAAAGCATTCGGCGTTTCCAAATCCACCGTGCACAAAGACCTCGCCGAGCGTTTACCGCAGTTTAACCGTGCGCTTTACCTGCAAGTCAAGGAAATTTTAGAGCAAAACAAAGCCGAACGCCATATCCGCGGCGGCATGGCGACCAGAAGAAAATACAAAGGAGAATAAGAAAACTCTTTTACGGTGTGCAGTAAATCTGCACACCGTAAAATTTTATCTTGTTTTTTGTCAAAATCGGGATATAATACTATCGTATGTCAAATTCAGTTGAACCGCAAAAAGGAGTTCCCGATGACAAATAAAAAGAAAGATAACCGTGCTATGGGTGAAAAAATCGTGATCGTCACCCTTTCGATATTACTCTCCCTCACCGCCGTTTACGCGCTCGTGCGCCATTTCATACGCGCCCCCGAATTGGCGGCAAAACCCGAACAGGATGCTACGCAAACCGATCCGGACAGTAAACGCAGACCCTTATGCTATACGATCCTGCTTTCGGGATTGGACGATGATAACGGCGGCAGCGACACCAATATTTTAATGTGTTTTGATGTCGAAAAAGGGAATATTGCGCTTGTGAGTCTGCCGCGTGACACTCTGCTTGACCACGAATGGGCAAGTAATAAACTCAACTACGCTTACGCCAAAGGCGGTACGGATCTGATTTGCAGTGAAATCTCCAATCTGCTCGGCGTACCGGTCGATTTTTCCGTCACTGTCAGTCTGCGCAGTTTTGAAAAGATCATCGACCAAATCGGCGGCGTGGACTTCAATGTACCGAAAAATATGGACTATGACGATCCCTATCAAAACCTCTCCATCCACTTCAAAAAAGGTATGCAGCATCTGGACGGCAAATCCGCGCTGAAAGTGGTGCGTTGGCGCAAAAACAACGACGGTACGGCGTATGCCACCGCCGATATCGGCAGAATCGGCACCCAGCAGGATTTCCTCAAAGCCGCCGCCGCGCAAGTGATGGAAAAATTAGGCCCCGACGATGTGCCTGCACTCGCTCAGATCTTCTTTGAAGATGTCAAGACCGATCTTTCCGTCGGCAATCTGATCTGGCTTGGCAAAGAGGCGTTGAAAATCGGCATGGACAATGTGCATTTCTACACGCTCCCCGGAGACGGCACCGCTTATTATAGAGGTGAATCCGTCTATGCACTCGATCCTGCCGCCACACTCACACTCGTCAACGATGTACTCAATCCGTATAAAGACCCGATCGAAGCGGAGGATATGCACATCGTAGATGTCGGATAAACGCAGATCAAATACGCCTTTCCCTTGGAAAAAGCGGCGAAGTGTCGGATGAGATCCCTACCTCTTTGCCTCCCTTGTAAAGGTAGCGAAGCGGCGGCACGGTGTTGAATGATGTGCCGGTGGCACATCAGACCCGTGCCGTGACCGAGCCGCAGCGAGACGGTGGCAAAATCGAAGATTTTGACGGAGGGATTCCACTTCTTCCTTCGCCATTCCTTATTTCTTCGACAAGAATCCCCCCTGAAAAATCAAAGATTTTTCTTTCCCCCCTTTGACAAGGGGGGGGGTATAAGGAGCGTCATTGCGAGGCGCGCAGCGCCGTGGCAATCCGTTTCCTCTCAAAATCCGGATTTTTTCAAAAAAAGTACATTTCACAGTTGACAAACACAAATTCTTTATGGTAAAATACTCCTTGCATTTGGGAATCGAATGCCGGTTTCGGATACGGAGAGATGGCCGAGCGGTTGAAGGCACCGGTCTTGAAAACCGGCGATGGGAAACCATCCGTGGGTTCGAATCCCACTCTCTCCGCCAATTTCATATCAAAAAAATTTCTTCGACTTGCGGAAGTACCCAAGAGGCCGAAGGGGCTCCCCTGCTAAGGGAGTAGGGCGCTTAATAACCGCCGCGGAGGTTCAAATCCTCTCTTCCGCGCCAAGTAAAGAAAAACCTTGCAACTTCAATGGTTGCAAGGTTTTCTTTTTTTTCTGAAAAACAAATAAAAGTTTTGAAAAATGGCAAAAAGGATGGCGTGGCTTTCACTTCCAATATCGTGCGCACGGTTTGAGAAACATTTTGCCTCTTACCCGTCTTCTTCGGCAAATGCACTTCTCGCGCAGGATTTTCGCCCGGATCGATCTCGCCGTATTCGTCAATGTAATCCGCTAGCATCAGTTGTCCTACGCCGATGGTGGGGTTACCGTTTAATCCTCTGCTTCCGGCGTCTCCCACTTCGAGGAGATTTTTGACGACGCTTCTAAAAGCTGCGCTTGGCTTGCCGAAAGATTGTTTTTGCAAAATTCCAGCATTTCCAACACTGCTTCCTCTTC
>JAZUIU010000048.1:0-19814 GCA_045642405.1 Oscillospiraceae bacterium | reverse complement strand
CAAGAATCCCCCCTGATGCTCGCTCCGCTCACATCTTCCTCCTGTTGCGGTACCCAAAAAAATCTTCGGGCTTACGCTATCCTCGATTTTTTTGACCGCTGCCACTCGCTCAGCTCGCTTCATCCGCCACAGGCGGCGCTCGCATCGCTCCCCCTTTGACAAGGGGGTATAAAAGAGCGTCATTGCGAGGATCCGTTTTCCTGTTCAAACTCCTCTTTCGCCTGCTGCAAGAGTTTGCGCTCCTGCTTTGTCGTCAGTTGGCTCTCGTCGAACTGCGCCCAAAGGTCGGGACGGCGGCGCATCGTGCGCTTGTAACTCTCCTTCGTGCGCCATTTGGCGACATTTTCGTGATGCCCCGAAAGAAGCACCTCCGGCACGCGCCGACCGTGCCACTCCTCGGGACGGGAATACTGCGGATACTCCAAAAGTCCGTTCCAATGGGACTCTTCCGTGTAGCATGACTCCTCGGGCAAAACACCCGGCACCATGCGGCAGATCGCATCCGTCACCGCCATGGCAGGGATCTCGCCGCCGGTGAGGACGAAATCGCCCATGGAGATCTCCTCATCCACGCATTCCTCCAAAAACCGCTCGTCCACGCCCTCATAGTGACCGCAAACGAGGATGATGTGGTCGTACTTCTCTTTCAGTTCCCTCGCCACGCTCTGCGTGAATGTTCTGCCGCAGGGGGAGAGATAGATCGTGTGAGGACGGGAGGCGGTCACCTCGCAGATATGCGCGTGACAGCGATAAAGCGGATCCGCCTGCATCACCGCGCCGCGTCCGCCGCCGTAAGGGTAATCGTCCACCTGCATCTGCTTGTTGGTGGTGTATGCGCGGATTTGGTGCGTTTGGATGGTGATATAGCCTTTTTCCTGCGCTCTGCCGAGGATGCTGACATTGAGCATCGCGTCGACGGACTCGGGGAACAGCGTCATAATGTCAATTCTCATCGGTTTCCAACCCCTCGATCAGATGTACATAGATTTCGCGTGCGGCGGTGTCGCATTTCGTGATGAAGATGCCCTCGACCGCCGGAATGAGATAGTTTTTCTCGCCGCCGGAGACATGGTAAAGTTTGTGCGCCGGATAGGACTGCACCTCATCCACCGTGCCCAGATAGTGGCGGAAAAAGTCGTCAAAGACCTGCATCCCGACGATCTCCGCGTCGAAATATTCGCCCTTTGGCAAGACGACATCACTGCGCTTGACCGAAAGCACCTTCCATTTGAGTGCTTCCGCCGCGGTCATATCCTCTACCTCCGGCAGTTGCATCAGCACCATTTCGCCTTGCCGGCGCTTGCTCGTCGGACGGACGGGCTTTTCGTCGAGATAGAAGGTGCGAAAGGCGCAAAGCCTTGCGGCATCGACATCCCACGGCTGTACTTTGACTTCGCCGCGCACGCCGTGCGTGTTGACGATCTGCCCGACCTCAATATATTCCGGCGCCGGTGTTTTCTCCGGTGCTTTTTTTCCGAAAAGTCCCATAGCGGCTCTCCTTGCTTCGTTGTTGTTTTCAGTATAGCGCAAACTGCCGGGCGTTGCAAGATTTTTATCAAGGAACCCCTCAGCCTCCCTTGTTAAAGGGAGGGGGATTCCCTTCCTCTTTGCCTCCCTTGTAAAGGGAGGTGGCAAAATCGAAGATTTTGACGGAGGGATTTCCTATCTCTTCCTCCCGCCTCATCCAACGCCAATCCCCCCTGAAAAATCAAAGATTTTTCTTCCCCCCTTTGCAAGGGGGGTTAAGAACCACCAACCTCCCTTGTTAAAGGGAGGGGGACCGCTTGCGGTGGAGGGATTCCCGTTCCCTATCGCACCCTCGTGCGTCATCCTACAAGAATCCCCTCGCCACTTCGTGGCCCTCTCCCCTCTAACGAGGGGCGTTTACGCACCAACCTCCCTTGTTAAAGGGAGGGGGACCGCTTGCGGTGGAGGGATTCCCGTTTCCTACGAAATCCTCGTGCGTCATCCTACAAGAATCCCCCCTGAAAAATCAAAGATTTTTCTGTCCCCCCTTTGACAAGGGGGGTTATAAAGGAGCGTCATTGCGAGGCGCATCGCGCCGTGGCAATCCGCATCCTCAATCATAAAAACGCCCCTGTTCCGTTGGAACAAGGGCGTTTTTCACATTATTTGAGTCGTTTGTCGCATTTTGAGGTGAGGCGTGTGCCGACCGTCTGGAAGATTTGCACAAGCAAGATCAGCAAGATGACGGCAAGGAGCATCACCAGGTATTTATAGCGATAGTAGCCGTAGTTGATCGCGATCTTACCCAGACCGCCGCCGCCGATGATACCGCTCATCGCGCTGTACCCCAAAATGGTGGTGATGGCGGTGGTGGCGTTGGAGATGAGGGACGGGACGCTTTCGGGCAGCAAAACTTTGCAGATGATCTGCATCGGCGTTGCGCCCATACTCTGCGCCGCCTCCACAATGTTCGGATCGACTTCGCGCAAACTGGTTTCCGCCAGACGCGCGATGAACGGGAATGCCGCGATCACAAGCGGCACAACGGTCGCCATCGTACCGACGGAAGTGCCGATGATGGCGCGCGTGAGGGGGATGACCAAAATCATCAAAATCAAAAACGGCACGGAGCGCAAAATGTTGATGATCACATCAATCGTTTTCAAAAGCCATTTCGGCAGCGGCAGAACGCCGCCTTTTTCGCCGGCAACGAGCAAAACGCCCAGCGGCAAGCCGAGAATGATGGCAAAAAGCGTGGAAAGTACGGTCACATAGAGCGTTTCCCACACGGCAAGAGGGAATTCGGTGCGGAAAATGAGCATCGCCTCTTGAAACTTTTCGGGATCGAGTATGTTATCCAACACGGATGCTCACCTCCTCGGCGGAAATCTCCTTGGTGCGCTGCAAGTAGGCAAGGGCTTCGGCGACATTTTCTTTGCCGCCGACAATGCCCAGAAGCATACTGCCGTACTCGCGCGAGTCGATCGTGCGTGTGGCGGCGGAATAGATATTCGCCTCAATGCCCAACTCCACCGCCATGTGGGCGATGACGGGCTTTCCGGTCGAGGATGAGCCGTTGAACACCACGCGGATGAAGCGTTCGCCCTCGCGCGGCGTGAAGGTGTTCTCGCCTTCCCCCTCGGGGAAGACCAACCGGCGCGCGGCGGCGGATTTCGGACGGGAAAAGACCGTGCCGACTTCGCCCTCTTCGACCACTTTGCCGCCGTCAAGAATGGCGACATGGCGGCAGATATTCTCCACGACATTCATCTGGTGCGTGATGATCACGACCGTGATGCCGAGTTTACGGTTGATGTCGCGGATGAGGTCGAGGATGGAGCAGGTGGTCGTGGGGTCCAGCGCGCTGGTCGCCTCGTCGCAAAGCAGAATTTTCGGCTCGGTGGCAAGCGCACGCGCGATGGCAATGCGCTGCTGCTGACCGCCGGAGAGTTGGGACGGATAGGCGTTCGCCTTGTCCGGAAGTCCCACGATCTCCAACAATTCTCTTGCGCGCGCTTCCGCTTTGGCACGGGGAATACCCTGCAATTCCAAGGGGAAGCAGATATTTTTCAGGCACGTGCGCTGCGCGAGCAGGTTGAAGTGCTGGAAAATCATCGTCACACGGCGGCGCAATTCGCGCAGTTCCGCCTTGCTCATTTTGCCGAGGTCTTTGCCGTCGATGATGACATTGCCCTCGGTCGGCTTTTCCAAAAAGTTGATACAGCGCACAAGCGTGGATTTTCCTGCACCGGAAAGACCGATGATGCCGAACACATCCCCATCCTCAATGGTGAGGTTGATGTCGCACAGGGCATCCACTTTGCCGGAAAATGTTTTGCTCAGGTGTTGAATTTCGATCATACGAACTGTACTCCCGCGTTTTTTCTCTTATTTGCTCAGAAGGTCAAGCGTCGTCTGCTTGCCGCCGTAAAGTCCCATCGGCTCGACATGGATAGCGGCGACGGAAGCGATCTTCGTGCCGTTTTCCTTGTTGAAGTCTTCGAGGTAGGGGAGGTGCTGGAAGTAGTTGGCATCGACTTCGCCGCTGTCGACCACGGTGTTGGGCACGACATAGTCGGTGTATTCCTGGATGTCAAGGGTGATCTCCTTTTCGGCAAGGATCTCCTTTGCCACGGCGAGGATCTCGGCGTGCGGCGTGGGAGAAGCGGCGACGGAGATGCTCTCGCCCTTCAAAGCGTCATAGTCAACGCTTGCGTCAAAGCCGTCGGTGGGGGCGTCCACGGTGGAGACGACTGCGCCGTCATACTTGCTTTCGATGAAGTCGGCGACCTTTTGGCTGGAAAGCGCGGCGATGAGTGCCTTGACCAAGGGAGCATCCTCGTTGCCTTCCTTCACGCAAAGAATGTTGGAGTAGGCGGAGTAAGAGCCTTCGATGAGCAGGGAATCCTTCACGGGATTGAGACCGGCATCAATGGCATAGTTATTGTTGATGATGGCGTAATCCACATCCTGACGGGTGTTGGGGATCTGCGCCGCTTCGACTTCGACGATCTCGACATTGTACGGATTTTCCACGATGTCAAGTTTGGTGGCGGTGATGCCGGCACCCTCTTTGAGTTTGATGATGCCGTTGGCTTCCAGCAGCAGCAGGGCGCGTGCTTCATTCGTGGTGTCGTTGGGGACGGCGACGGTGATCTTCTTGCCGCCGGACTGCTTCGTGGATGCGCAGGCAGTCAATGCAAGGGCGAGTGTGAGTGCCAAAAGGGCACAAACGATGCGTTTGATGTTTTTCATGGTTTCGTTCTCCTTTATTTTTTTTGAATACAGATAACAAAAAAGGTGAGACTTCCGAAAAAGCCTCACCTTGTCATCCCAAAACGGTCAATGATGCAGGAAAGTCAACTTTTCCGAAAGGCGCGCGTCAAACGCATGCACATGTACATCGCCATGCCCATGCCCAACATCATCATGATCAAACGCGCAAAAATCATGTTCGGAAATCCTTTCCTGCAAGATAGTTGCATTATAGCAGATTGCACTTTCGCTTGTCAATCGACAGATAGGTAAAATTTGCACAAATCTATTGCCTTTGTTTTGTGCATTCCGCCGAATACTGCGCCGCTTTTTGACATTTTTGTAAAGATTGACGGGAATATCTTGACAATCTGCGACAAGATACATACAATATATAGTATCATATACAAAGGAGCAAAAGACGATGAAAAAGATTTTGGCGTTTCTGACGGCGATGGCACTGTGTCTGACGCTGATCCCGTGCGCATTTGCCGCGGAGGACACGGCGCTGACGCAGGCGAAAGCCTTGCAGACACTCGGCTTATTCAAAGGAGACGGCAGCGAAGGGGACGACTCCTTTGCACTCACACGCGGCTTGACGCGCGTGGAGTCGATCGTGATGCTTTTGCGCCTTTTGGGAAAGGAAACGGCTGCGCTGGAAGCGCAATTTGAGCATCCGTTTGAAGATGTTCCGCAGTGGGCGGACAACTACATCGGCTACGCCTACGAAAACGGGATGACCAACGGTGAGGAGGAGACGCGCTTCGGCACGGGCGATGCTACGGCGGCAATGTATCTCACTTTCGTGCTGCGCTCGCTCGGGTATAGCGATCAGGACGGCGATTTTTCGTGGGAAAAGCCGTTTGCGCTCGCCAAAGCGGTCGGCGTGATGCCCGTTGGCGTAAATCAGCAGAATTTCCTGCGTGCGGATGCCGTTTTGGTGTCCTATGCGGCGCTTTTTGCCAAGAAGAACAACAGCGAAAGGACGCTGGCGCAGACGCTCATCGCCTCCGGCGTATTCACCAAAGAGCAGTTTGACGCGATCTCGCCCAAGCAGGAAGAGCCGACACCGCAAGAGCCGGTCGAAGAAGAGCCGGTCGAAGCGAAAAAGGAACTGACCGCGGAGGAGATTTACAAAAAGACATCCAAATCGGTCTTTTACATCGAAGTCTACGATGCGGAAGATAAAACGCTCGCCACCGGCAGCGGCTTTTTCATCGGCGAAGACGGCACGGCGGTGACGAATTTCCATGTCCTGCGCGGCGCGGACAGCGCGAAAGTGACGATCGCGGAGACGGACAAGACCTACTCGGTCGAGGGTATTTACGATTTTGATATCGACGGCGACTGGGCGGTGATCAAGGTGAAACCGACGGCGCGTCCGTTTGAGACGCTGACGATCGGCGCAAGCGACACCGTGATCGGCGGCGCATCGGTCTACGCGGTAGGCAGTCCGCTCGGTTTGCAGGACACCATCTCCGAAGGCATCATCTCCAACCCCTCGCGCACAGAGGGCGGCAACACCTATATTCAGACCTCCGCCGCCATCTCTTCGGGCAGCAGCGGCGGTGCGTTGATCAACAAATACGGCGAAGTCATCGGCATCACCTCCGCGTCTTATGTGGAGGGGCAAAACCTCAATCTCGCGCTTCCCATCAGCGTGATCGACGGGTATGAGAAAACGAAAGTGCAGGATTTTGAAGTGCTCAACACCGCCGTTTGCAAGTCTTTGGGATTTGCGGCGACACCGAGCTCGTTGGTGCTCAATATCGGTGAGACTGCGGATGTGACGGTTTCCCTTGCCGCAGGCGAGCAGTATATCGTGCTGGCAACGCCGAAAGACGCAAGCATTGCAAGCGGTTATTTTGACAGAGGCTGGGGACAGGAAAAAATGGTTTATAAAGTCCTTGCCCTCGCCAAAGGCAATACCACGGTGCGCTTCACGCTTTACGATGCCGCACAGCACGAGATCGCACATACGGAACTTTTTGTCTCGGTGAAAGAAGAGAATATCTCCGCGGCAAATTCCTTCGACTATCTGGTCTCTTACGCGCAAAAGAACGGAAAAATCTCGGGCAATACCTATACTTACTGCTATGCGTCTTCCGGCTCGCGCTTTAACGGTGCGGCGTATTATCTCATCTACGACAAGGGAGAAAACACCATCACCGTCGCCGTGGACGAATACGATACGAATGTCAGCACCACTTCGGAGATCACCGTGCCGCAGGACCTCTCTTCCCCCTATGAGGCGGTCTTTTGCGAAAACGCCAAGCATGGCAATCAGTACGGCTACGCGAAGATCTACCCGAATTTCCTGGGCAGTAAGAGCGTGAATTTCTATCAGAAGGATTCCTTCCTTTCGAGCGGCTCGGCAAGCACGATGAGCAGTCAGCTGATTGCGGCACTGCGCGAACTCAACGCCAAACTCCTCATTCCGCACGGCTACTCCATCCGCGCTCTCGGCTTCACGGCAGTGAACTGAGGCTTATTTGGATCGTCATTGCGAGGTGCGCAGCACCGCGGTGATCCGTATCCCTACCTCTTTACCTCCCTTGTTAAAGGGAGGGGGACCGCTTGCGGTGGAGGGATTCCCGTCCCCTATCGCACCCTCGTGCGTCATCGCACAAGAATCCCCTCGCCACTTCGTGGCCCTCTCCCCTTTTACAAGGGGCGTTTACGCACCAACCTCCCTTGTTAAAGGGAGGTGGCACGAGCACAGCGAGTGACGGAGGGATTCCCGTCCCCTATCGCACCCTCGTGCGTCATTCCACACGGGAGGAGCAAGCCCCTCCCCTACGAAAATTCTATCCGCATCCCCCGTCCAAAGAACGGATTCCCACGGCAACTTCGTTGCCTCGGAATGACGAAGATTTTTCGTACATTGTGCGTTCTTTCATCCCTCGTCATTGCGAGGTGCGCAGCACCGTGGCAATCCGCATCCCTTACAATAAAAAAACGCTCTTTGCTTTCCGCAAAGAGCGTTTTTCAATTCGCGTTATTCCATTTTCGCGCCGCAATCGGGGCAAAAGGCGGTACTGCTCATCTTGCCGCACGCCGGGCACACGCGCTCGGCGTTCTTTCCGCTGCGCTGTGCGGTGTACTCGGCGAGTTTTTCCTGCGATGCACGCACGGTGGCAACGATATCGGCGATCTCCTCGGGCACATCTTCGCCGACATTGGCGGCAAACCATTCGCCCAGAGCGGTATAATTCTTGTTGAGGGAGAATTTTTCCACGGCGATCGCATACTCCAATTTGGCGCGTGCGGCGGCATCGCCTGCTTTCTCACCGACTACGGCGGCAACGACTTGCGCCTTTTCACCGGCGACTGCGGCGACTTCTTTCGCCTTGACACCGACTTTTCCAAAAAATTCCATACGATGACCTCCTTCAATTTCGTCAAGCAGGCTTTTCCTGCCTCTTGCCGTCATTATACTATATCTTCCCACCCGATGCAATCCTTTTTTATCCACTACCTTATAACCTCCCTTGTTAAAGGGAGGGGGACCGCTTGCGGTGGAGGGATTCCCGTCCCCTATCGCACCCTCGTGCGTCATCCCGCACGGGAGGAGCAAGCCCCTCCCCTACGAAAGTTCTATCTGCATTCCCGCTTAAGGCTTGACATAGGTGTACGCGCAGACCTCGTTGATCTTGCGGCGCAGAGCCTGCATATCTTCAAATGCCTCGGGACGGCGGCGCGGATCGCGCAACAACGCCGCAGGATGATAAAACGCCGTCATCCAGACGCCGTTCCGCTCCTGCCAATGTCCGTGCTGCAACGAAATTTTATACTCCGGCTCGATGATGCGCATGGCGGCGATCCTGCCGAGGCAAACGATGATCTTCGGACGGATCAGCGCGACCTGACGGCGCAGATAGTCGATGCACGCATCCTGCTCGCCGGCGAGCGGATCGCGGTTGTTGTCGGGGCGGCATTTGATGATATTGGCGATGAAAATGCTGTCCCTCGTCAGCCCGATGAGCGAGAGCATATCGTCAAGCAGTTTGCCGGCTCTGCCGACAAAGGGCACACCCTGTTCGTCCTCGTTCGCACCGGGCGCTTCACCGATGAACATCACTTCGGCGTTTTCACTTCCCACGCCGAAGACCACATTTTTTCTCTTTTCGCAAAGTCCGCATTTGCGGCAGGCAAGGCATTCCTCGCGTAAGGCTTCCCATGTATCCGCCATTTGTTCACGACCTTTCTGCCTTTATTTTAGCATATTCCTCCGGTCGTGTAAAGAACTTTGCGCTTTGCGCAGGAATGCGGATTGCCACGGTGCTGCGCACCTCGCAATGACGAAATATTTAGATGTGTAAAAAACTTCGTCATTCCGAGGCAACGAAGTTGCCGTGGGAATCCGTTCTTTGGACGAAGGATGCGGATTGCCACGGTGCGTTGCACCTCGCAATGACGGAGAGACGGGGGATGTCAGATAGAATTTTCGTAGGGGAGGGGCTTGCTCCTCCCGTGTGGGATGAGCGGGCGGATGTGGGCATCCGCCCCTACGGGATCGGCGGAAGAGGGAACGGGGGAATCCCTCCACCGCAAGCGGTCCCCCTCCCTTTGACAAGGGAGGTTAAGCGGATTGCCACGGCGGCAGAGCCGCCTCGCAATGACGAGGGGGAGGGGAAGGCAAAGAGGTATGGAACCTCATCCGTCATTCGCTGCGCGAATGCCACCTTCCCCTTAGGGGAAGGCTAAGAGGTACGGATCAAAAAGGAGGAGACAATATGTCAAACGAATATCGGGAACAACTGTGCGATATCCTGCGCTTCACCAACGGGCGGCGCATTCTGACACTCAAAGAGGTGCGCGCTTACACGGGATTTGCCGACAATCGCACGATCAAACGCCGTTTTTCTTTTCAAAACGGCTACATCACGGCGGTGCAGTTCGCCTTGCAGTTATCGGGAGGAAACCAATGAGTCGGGACGAATGCGCGCGTATTTTCACGCTTTTGGCGCAATTTTATCCGCGTGCGCCTTCTCTGCGCCATGCGCTTTGGCGCGAGGCATGGACGCAGGCACTGGAACCTTACCGCTACGAGGCGGTGAAAGCGCGCGTACTGCAATACGCGGCGCAAAAACGCTTTTTCCCCGACCTTTCCGATCTGACGGCAAATCTGCCGCGGCGCAGTACCCTTGCGCCCCTTCCGCCGTCCGATGATTTTTGCGCGATCTTACATAACCGCAACGGGAAGGTGGGGGAACTTTTGCGGCAATACATTCCGCAGGATTGCGGAAACTGCAAGCGCCGCGCGACTTGCCGCGATTACGCGCGCATCATGCAAGAGAAGGAGGAGAGAGCATGAGAGAACAAACCAAAGAAGACCTGCCGCGCAATTATTGTGATGCACCATATTCTGCGCTGGCGCACGCGATCGTTTTACAGGCGATGGAGGACTATCTCAACGGAAAAATCTCCGAGCGGGCATTTTCACGCTTTTTCGCATCCTCGTGGTGCGAATTGCTCTGCGCCGATCTGGGCATCCATCCGCGCCGCATCCGGCGATGGATCTGCGAAGTGAAAGGGAAATAGTCTTGCAAGCACTTCCTTTTTTTGGTATAATATCCCAAAAGGAGGCGCGTATGATGGAACGGATCATAGCACAACTGCAAGAAAAATACCCGATGACGGCTTTGGATCTCGGCGAGTTGGAGACGGTGAAAAAAGGCTCGATGCGCTTCACCGTCCGCGCCTACGAAGCGGAGGGATTGGGGCATATCTCCGTGATGGAGCGGCGCGCGTTTCTCATGCGCGGCGAAATGCTCATCATCAACCCGTTTTGCGTCGATGCGCCGCTTTTTGTCTACGACCGCACGCAGGCGGCAGGGACAGACCTGCTTCTTTGCGCCCTCTATGAAACGCGCCTTTATCAAGAATTGCCCGATGACCGCTTCGGCGATGTTCTGGCGCAGTACGGCGACCTTTTCGACGCGCTCGGCGGCGAGCATTGGTACGATTCCCTTTGCGTTGCCGAGCCGATCTGCAAGAAAATGCCGAAAAAATGCAGTGCGCGGATGGATGCACTCGCGTGGGATTACGCAAAGGCGTATCTGCGCCTTTTGGATGAGGTGCAGCCTTGCGACCGCGACCGCAAACGCCTTGCCGCGCGTACCTATACGGACGGCGTTTTGCAAAATATCGGCCCGAGCGTCGAATTTTATGCACGCGTGAAAGGCGCGGAAAAAGCAAGGAAAATGGTCTGCGACTATCTATTCGGAACAGGGCTTCCAAAGGAACAAAGCGAATAAAAAAGGCTTTCGGAAAATTCCGAAAGCCTTTTATTTTTATGATCAGAAGTCCAGCTCGATGATGCCGCGTTTGAGATAATCGGTGTAGGACTCGATGCCGTCTTTCTTTACGGCGATGCCCTTTTCCCAACGGCAGCCGAAGGTCGGACCGCTGATGAAGGTATCGACCTGGAAGGTCATATTCTCTTGCAGCGGATAGTCGGATGTGGTCTCCATCCAGGGGGCTTCCACTTCGATCATGCCCGTGCCGTGGCAGGGACCGTAGACAAAATTCTTTTCGTAGCCGTTCTCTTTATAGAGATTGTAGAATTCTTTGGCGATGTCGCTGGCGATCACGCCGGCTTTGATGCGCTCACAAGTCCACTCGTGCATCCTGCGGCAGAAATCGACCAACTCGCGGCGTTCCCCTTCGAGTTTCCCCATGATGACGGGCAGACCGATGGAGGGAGAATACCCGTCGATCTTCGCCGAGAGATTGAGCTGGACGATGTCGCCCTTTTTGATCTCACGGTAGGTGGAACGGGAGATGGCGTGGCGCGTGGACTCTTCGGAGAAGACATACATCGGCAAACCTTCGTATTCCGCGCCGTTTTCATAGATCACGCGCTCCGCGATACCGACCATCTGCAACTCCGTGACACCGGGTTTGAGGTTGCGGATGACCTCGTCGGTCGCGATCTCGATGATGCGGAAACCCTCGCGGATGCAGGCGAGTTCGTTCTCGGACTTGATCTTGCGCAGATCGACCATGATGTCGTTGCACTTGACGATCTCCGCTTCGGGATAGTTCTCGCGCAGACCTTCATAGATCGGCAGCGTGCACTCCACATAGGAGCCGAGACCGATTTTGATCTTCTTGCCGCTCACACCGAGATTTTGGAATACATCGGTGAAGGTGGAAGCCTTCAACTCGGGATAGGCGGGATCGGCGGACTCACGGAATTCCTTCAAAACGAAGACTTTGTCGAGTTTGCCGAAGTCCTTGCCGAAAATCTCGCACTCGGGACCGACAAGCAAGGCGGCATCGCCGTTTGCGGCGATGGCTACACCGGCACGCTCAAAAAGCGGCCAGAAGCCGGAAAAATATCTCGCGTTGGCGTAGTCGCTCTCGGTGGAGCAGACCACCATCACATCCAGACCGCGCGCGCGGATCATCTCGGCGGCGCGCGCAATTCTTTCGTGATATTCGTGTTCGGGAATGCAAATTCTACCCATTGCAGTTACCTCTTTTCATAAGATAAGTTTATTCTAATACGCCGCCGCTTTTTTGTATTTACATTATTGTAAATACTTTTTATCTTTTCGTAAATTTATTGCTTGACGGGTAAATGCGGATGCGTTATAATCGGCTTATGGAATTTAAGATCAAAAAACTCAATCATACGCTTGCGGTGCAGGGGATCGTCAATGTGCATTACTTCGAATTTTCCGAGGATTTCCACACGGCGGCGGATCGGCATCCGTTCTATGAATTGGTCTACTGCGCGCAGGGCAGTCTGCACATCAAATCCGAGGATTACGACGGGCTGCTCTCGGAGCATCAGCTCATCCTCCACCGCCCCGACGAACTGCACAGTCTCGTTTGCGGCAAAAATCAACAACCCACAGTGATCATTGTGGGTTTTACCTGTGACTGTGAGGCGTTGGATGCTTTTTCGCAAAAGCCCGTCTATCTGCTCCCCGGCGGTGCGTCTGCGCTGGCGGAGATCGTGCTGGAGGGGCGCAATGTCTTTTTGCCGCCGTACAATGTGCCGCTTCTGGATATGAAAAAGCGGAAAAATGCGCCGACCGGCTCGGAGCAGATGCTGCAAAACCTGCTCGAATGCTTCCTTTTGCGCCTCATCCGCGGCACGGATATTTCTCACGCCAAGCACGATAAAATCCAGATCTCGGCGGTGGAGATGTACTTGCAGGACAACTGCAACGAGAAGATCACGATCGACCAGCTCGCGTTTATTTTCAACACCAACCGCTCCACGCTCTGCTCGGAATTCCGCCGCGTGACGGGGAAGACCGTCAACGAATTCATCAACGAGCGGCGCATCGCCGAGGCGAAACGCCTTTTGCTCGGCAGTGATATGACCGTCACGCAGATCGCCGGCAAACTCAACTTTGACACCATCCATTACTTTACGCGCTTTTTTAAGCACGAGGTCGGGGTTTCGCCCAGCGAATACCGCAAGAAAAAATGAGCATCCCTTTGCCAGGGGGATTGGGGAAGAGGTAGGGATGCGGATTGCCACGGCGCTGCGCGCCTCGCAATGACGAAACATTTGGTTGTGTAAAAAATCGTGTCATTCCGAGGCAACCTTCGTAGGGGAGGGGCTTGCTCCTCCCGTGTAAGACGACACCACTGTATCGTACGGGTGTAGGGGACGATGCCTACATCGTCCCGTTGCTCGCCAAATTTTCGCATCGCTTTTGCGGGCGAACACAGTTCGCCCCTACGGGATCGGCGGAAGAGGTAGGGGGAATCCCTCCGTCACTCGCTGCGCTCGTGCCACCTCCCTTTGACAAGGGAGGTTGGTGCGCTTATAACCCCCCTTGTGAAAGGGGGGAAGATGTGAGCGAAGCGAGCATCAGGGGGGATTCTTGTGCGATGACACAAAAGGGTGCGATAGGGGACGAGGAATCCCTCCACCATGAAAAAACCTCGTTCAAAGAACGAGGTTTTTTCAATGATATCCGTTCCTGCCGGAACGGGTGATATATCTACGATATGATATCGCACTGCGTGCGATGATATACGCCTGACGGCGTATGATTGGTGCGGATTGCCACGGCGGCAAAGCGCAAAGAGGGGCGTTTTTCTTCCTTTTGCGAAAGATTACTCTTGCAAAGTTTTGGATTTAGGTCTATCATAAGGGCAAAGGAGTGGATCGTATGACCAAAATTGATATTTTTTCCGGATTTTTGGGCGCAGGCAAAACCTGCCTCATCAAAAAACTGATCGCCGAGGCGTACCGCGGCGAAAAAATCGTGCTCATTGAGAACGAATTCGGCGAAATCAACATCGACGGCGGTTTTCTCAAAGAGACCGGCATCGAAATTTCCGAGATGTCCGCCGGATGTATCTGCTGTTCGCTCGTGGGCGATTTCGGCAAAGCACTCAAAGAGGTCGCCGCGCAGTATCATCCCGACCGCATTCTGATCGAGCCGAGCGGTGTGGGCAAACTGTCCGATGTGATTTTGGCGGTGGAAAACGCCATCGCCGAAGTCCCCGAACTGACGCTCAACAGTTACACCACCGTTGCCGACGGTACCAAAGTCAAGGTCTATATGAAGAATTTCGGCGAATTTTACAACAATCAGACCGAAGCCGCCGGCACGATCGTTCTCTCGCGCACGCAGAAAATGAGTCGGGAGAAATTGGAAGCCGCCGTTGCGCTTTTGCGCGAAAAGAACGCCGACGCCGCCATTTTGACCACGCCGTGGGACGAGTTGGACGGCAAAGCCGTACTCTCCGCCGTGGAAAAAGTCTCGCTGGCGGACGAATTGCTTGAAAAAATGCGCCACGAGCACGAGGAACACGAGCACCACCATCACCACGACGGCGAGGAGTGCGACGATCCCGATTGTGAATGCCATCATCATCACCACGACGAGGACGAACATCATCACCACCATCACCACGACGGTGAGGAGTGCGACGATCCCGATTGCGAATGCCATCATCACCACCACGCGGAGGATGTATTTGCCTCATGGTCGTGCGAAACGCCGAAACTCTTCACAAAAGAGGCACTTGCGCAGATGCTCACCGCGCTCGACGGCGGCGCATACGGCAAGATTTTGCGCGCCAAGGGCATTGTCGGCGGCGAAGAAGGCTGGCTTGAATTCGACTATGTGCCCGAAGAGCACGAGGTCCGCGCCGGTCATCCCGACTACACGGGACGCATCGTGGTCATCGGTGCAGAACTGAACGAAGCAAAACTCAAAGAATTGTTTGGAGTGTAAGCATGGATATTCCCGTATATCTTGTCGCCGGTTTCCTGGATGCCGGCAAGACGGATTTCATCAACGGCATTTTACAAGACGGCTTTGCACGCAGTGACAAAACGCTGCTGATCTGCTGTGAAGAGGGCGAAAACGAATATACGCCTGCGGTTTTGGACAATGTCACGGTCGTGACGATCGAGGACGAAGACGATCTCACCGCGGAAGCGTGCAAGGCGTGGGAGAAGGAATATGCGCCGCGCCAAGTCCTCATCGAGTTCAACGGTATGTGGCAGATGGAGCGGCTCTACCGCGATGTTTTGCCGGCGAATTGGGTGCTTTATCAGATCATGACCTTTGTCGAAGCACCGAAATTCGAACTTTATGTCGCGAACATGGGGCAGTTGATGATGGAAAAGATCACCAACGCCGATATGATCGTCTTCAACCGCTGCACCAATGAACTCAAAACCGCGTTGCGTGCGCGCAATCTTCGCATGGTCAACCGCCGCGCCGACATTTATCTCGAAGATAACGAAGGCAACAGCGAAGATTACCTCACGGGCGAGGAGTGCCCGTTCGATTTAGAGCAGGAGATCATCGACATTCCCGACGATGAGTACGGCATCTGGTATGTGGATGTGATGGATCATCCCGGCCGCTATGACAACAAGCGCGTACACATGAAGTTGGTGATGTGCCACTCGAAGAAATATCCCGGCATCCATTGCCCGGGCAGATTTGTGATGACCTGCTGCGAAAACGACATTCAGTTTGTCGGCGTCGTCGCCAAAGGCTCGCTCGCGCCGTATGAAAACCGCGAGTGGGTGGAGGTTGTCGCCAAAGTCAAAAGCGAAAAACTCAAAGCCTACAACGGCGTCGGTCCGGTGCTTTATGTGGAGAGTATCGAACGCTGTGAAAAGCCGAAAGAGGAAGTTGTGCGGTTTTAACAAAAAAGAGGCTTGCCTTTGGCAAACCTCTTTTTTTTGCTTTTTTCACTTTTCCGACTTCTTGTCCAAACGCATATTACGGAAGGTGAAACTGAGGTCGATTGTGACCATCACCAAATCGAGCAGATAGCAGTAGAATGTGAAGTTGTACTTGCCCATCGCCACGAAACCGATCGCGCCGATGATGTAGCCGACATAGATGATGAGTTCAAAGATCACGCTTTTGCCTTTTGCAGTGCGTGCGCGGATGGATTTCGTGATGTTGAACACCCAGGAGGATGCGAACAAAATGAGCATCACGGACGAGGTCAGTTCGGTCATTTCGGTCATACCGAGGGCATTGAGAAGTGATTGCATCGTTGGTTTTCTCCTTTTTATTTGATATACGGGTATCATAGCACAAAAATAACGCTGATGCAAGTATGATTCTGTTTTGAAGGTTGTCGCCGCGGCAAATGGGGAGAGAACGGATTCCCACGGCAACTTCGTTGCCTCGGAATGACGAAGGTTTTAGATATCTGATATTTTGTCATCCTACACGGGAGGAGCAAGCCCCTCCCCTACGAAATCCTCGTGCATCGTCGCACAAGAATCCCCCCTGAAAAATCAAAGATTTTTCTTCCCCCCTTTGCAAGGGGGGCTTATAAGGAGCGTCATTGCGAGCGAAGCGTGGCAATCCGCATCCTTCGTCCAAAGAACGGATTCCCACGGCAACTTCGTTGCCTCGGAATGACGAAGGTTTTAGATATCTGATATTTTGTCATCGTACACGGGAGGAGCAAGCCCCTCCCCTACGAAATCCTCGTGCGTCATCTCGCACGGGAGGAGCAAGCCCCTCCCCTACGAAGGTTGCATCGGAATGACGGAGGTTGCCTCTTACGCCTGATAATACGGCAGCTGCTCGTCAAAGCACTTGCCGCCGTTTGCGTACCACGCGATCATGTGCTCCACGGCGTCGTGCGCCTTGTTGGAGGCGGCGACATCGGAGTTGAACGCCTGATGCGCCTGCGCATAGACATTTTCGTTGTGCGCCAGCGCCATATCGAGCAGTTCCTTGCCGGCGAGGACATTGGGATCGTCGGTGGGTGTGCCGCATTTGACGAGGTTGGAGAATGCCGCCTCGTTGGAGAACACATCCGTGCCGAAGCCGAAGAGGTGACCTTCCTTGTAGAGTTTCAAAATGCCGGCTTCGGGCGCGATCTCACCGCGCGTGACATTGATGAACACCAGACCGGGCTTGGTCTTGCGCAAAACTTCTTCGGAGAAGTAACCGACATTGTAGAGTTTGCTCTCGGGGATACGGGTGAGATTCATCACATTGATGATGATATCGCTCGTGGCGAGTGCCTCTTCCTTGGAGACGAATTTGACCGTGCCGCCGTAGAGTTTGTCGAGCTGCGCGGCACGCACATCGACCGCCTGCACGCTAAGACCGTTGCCCTTGCAAAGATCGTAAACGCGCTTGCCGATCTTGCCCACGCCGAACACGGTGACCACGCGGTCTTCGTTCAGTTCCATGAAAGAGCGCGTCTTGTTGCGCTCAAAGGTCGCGGCGTTCTTGCCGTACTCATTCAAAAGACCGCAGGCGCAGTACATAAACTTGATGCCCGTCTCGGCAACGGCATTGACGCAGTAGTTGCGCAGCGATGTGATGTTGGCTTGGTCGGCGAACATTTCCACATGGTCGTAGCCGGCGGAACGGGTGATGATGCTCTTTTTCTTGCCGCCGAGATACCCGTCGGGGAATTTGGAATGCGTCTTGATCGTGATGATCTCGGGCAGTTCCTCGTCGGGATGTTTCGCGAGAAATTCCTGCACGGTGTCCTGCACGATGAGATAGCGCAGGTCTTGCGGCAATTTGCCTGCCGCGATCGCGGCTTTGGTCTCTTCGTCAAGGTGGCTGGACTCCGCGCCCATGGCCTCAAAATGGATGATGTCGTAATTCTGCATAGTATTCTTTCTCCTTTATGTTAAAAATGTTCCAAGCAAACTCTTAAAATTCAATCTCTTCTTCGGTTGCCTTGCGTGAGCAAAAACAGGCGCAGCATCTGCAAAACGGACGAGGCAAGTGCCGCCACATAGGTCATCGCCGCCGAGCGCAGGACTTTGCGCGCACCGTTCAACTCCTCATCGTAGAGAAGACGGTGATCTTCCAGAATGCGCAGTGCCCGGGACGAAGCATTGAACTCCACGGGGAGCGTGATGAGTTGGAAAAAGACCACGAATGCGAAGAGGTACACTCCCACGCGCGCCAGATCGTAATACCCGAGCAAAATCCCGAGGATGATCACCGGCCACGAAAGCCACGAGCCGATATTCGCCATCGGCACGGAGAGCGAGCGCAGTTTCAGCGGCGCATAATGCTCCTGATGCTGGATCGCGTGACCGCATTCATGCGCCGCAACGCCAAGCGCGGCAACGGATGTCGAGCCGTACACATCGTCGGAAAGGCGCAAAACCTTCTCTTTGGGGGAATAGTGGTCGGTCAGATTGCCGCGGATGCGCTCAATGCGCACATCCGTGATGCCGGCATCCTGCAAAATCGACGCGGCGCATTGCTCCGCCGTCATCCCTCTGCCGTTTGGCATTTTGGCATATCTGGCAAAGGTGCGCTGTACGCCCGCCGAGGCGATGAGGCACAAAATCGCGCCGAGTATGACCAAAAGATAGGTCGGATCATAGTACCAGAACATCAGTTATCTCCTCCTTCTTTGCGAAATGCGGCAAGCACCGCGAAAAAGACCAGCGCCCATGCGATCGGGAGCAGCGCGGTGAGCGGCGTGTTCCATTGGGCGGCATCGCAGACGCAAAGCACGACCGTTACGGCGCAAACCGCCGTCAGCGCACGCGGTTTTGCCAAATCGAAGTAGTAGGACGCAAAATACAACAGTCCCAACACCGCCGCTGCCACGGCAAGCATTCCGATATAATAAGCGGACAGATCGGGGTTTGCGGCATCTTCACGATAGGTGAAAATGAGGCGTACCACCTGCGCCACAACGGGTACGAGCAAAATATCGGGCGGCAGATGCTTATCCGTCCGCTCGGCGAGCGCGTGGATGAGCAAAATCGTGCCGGAGACGGCTTCGAGCAGCAAGAGGTAGTTGTTCTTTTCCTGCGCGAAGCGCATCACCGATGCGCCCACGAGTATGATCGAGCCCAAAAACAGCAGGGAAAACGGTACCATGCTCTTAAAATCGAGGCGGCACGCTTCGCACTGCCCGGGGGCTTTCATCGCAAGGCATATCACGCTTGCCGCCGCCAAAACGAGGACGAGCGGCAACAGGTAGCCGGGGATCGTACCTTGCAATTCGCGCGTGCGCAGCCATGCGGCGACCGCCGCCCACGCCACCGGAGTCAGTATCTGTATCACTTTCATCGTTTTGCCTTTCTGTTTCGGGATTTTGCGATCCAAACGACCGCCACGACCGCCACGACCGCCACGGCAAGAATGATCGGCAGACTGCCGCAGGAGATCACCGAGCCGGTCACATCTTCACCCTGCGCGGCAGGGTAACGGAGCGCGAAATAGCGTTCGCCGTCATAGCCGTCCACTTCCGCGGCGTCGCTTTCGCTTTCGCCTGCCGTCATCATCGGCGTGTCGCCGAGCGTGATCGCCGCGGCTGCACCGTCGGGCTGATAATCCTCACTCTCGCCCTGCGAGCCGAGACCGGCTTTTCCGCCGATGCCGCCGCCGATACAAGGCGCAGCATCGCTTTGCAATGTGATCTCACCGCCGAGGAGATCCGCCGCACCGCCGTTGCCGCCAAATCCGCCGTTGCCGCCGAAAGGCTCACCCGGCATTGCGCCGCCGATGCCGCCGTTACCGCCGCCGATGCAAACACCGAGCGCGGCGGAAATGTGCATCTTACCGCCGTAGATTGCGAACACGCCGCCCATGCCGCCGAAGCCGCCGACGGCATTGCTGCCATCCGTATTGACCGCA
>JAZUIU010000047.1:0-70596 GCA_045642405.1 Oscillospiraceae bacterium | reverse complement strand
GGGTGGAAGTGGATTTGCAGCAGATCGTGCGCAATGCGCAGATCTACCGCGAGCATATCTGCGGCGATCAGGAGATCATGGCGGTGGTCAAGGCGGATGCCTACGGTCACGGCAGTGTGCAGGTCGCCCGTGCATTGGATGATATCGGTGTGCGCGCGTTTGCCGTTGCCGCGATCGAAGAGGGTGTTGCTCTGCGCGAAGGCGGCGTGCAGGGAGAGATCATGGTTTTGGGTTATTCGCCCGTAGATCAGGCGGAACTGCTCACAAGATGCAATCTGACGCAGACGATCGTCTCCGAGGAACACGCCGCCGCGCTTGCCAAGCACGCTCCGCATTGTAAGGTGCAGTTTGCCATTGATACGGGCATGAACCGCATTGGGCTGGATGCGGACGATCCCAAAGCCTGCGAAGCCGTAGTGCGCAAATATAAAGACACTTTTCAGATCACGGGTATTTTTACCCACCTTTGCACCGCCGACACGGATCGGGATGAAGATCGCGCCTTTGCACTCGAACAGATTCGTAAGTTTGATGCCGTCAAAGCGCTTCTTTCCGATCTTGATCTCACGGCGAGCAGTTGTCTCAATTCTGCCGGCGGTCTTCGCTACCGCGCCGATGGTACGGCGTATGTCCGGCTCGGCATCGTACTTTACGGACTCAAACCCGACGCGAACAGCGTGCTGCCCGAAGGGATCGCCCCTGCGCTCACATGGAAGAGCATCGTGACGATGGTCAAGACCATTCACGAAGGGGAAACGGTCGGCTACGGTCGTACCTTTACCGCCAAAGACGATATGCGTATCGCCACGATCGCAACCGGTTATGCCGATGGCTATAACCGTTTGCTTTCCAACCGCGGATATGTGTTGCTGGACGGACAGAAAGCACCGATCGTCGGGCGCGTCTGTATGGATCAGCTGATGGTCGATGTCACCGGTTTGCAGGGCATTTCGGTCGGCATGGAAGCCGTACTTTTGGGCAAAAGCGGAGATTTGACACTCACGGCGGACGATATGGCAGAGCAGATCGGCACGATCGGCTACGAAGTGGTCTGCAATCTCTCGCCGCGCGTCAAGCGCCTGTACCGCTGATTAGGCATCGGGATTTGTGCGGCACGAGCCGCACAGGTCCTTTTATTTGGAGGATAGCGCCATGATCGTCATACTCAAACAAAATGCCGCAGAGGAAAGATGTCGGCAACTCATACAATGGCTGGAAGATATGGGACTGACAGTCCATATCTCCAAGGGTGAAACCCAGACCGTTTTGGGTTTGGTGGGGGATACCTCGCGCGTGGACGCGGATTTGATCGCATCGTCGGATATTGTCGATTCCGTCAAGCGTGTCAGCGATCCGTTCCGATGCTGTACGCGCAAATTCCACCCGAAAGATACCGTGGTGGAGATCGGCAATGCGAAGATCGGCGGCGGACATTTCTGTATGATCGCCGGTCCCTGCTCGGTGGAGACCGAGGAGCAGATCGTCACCGTTGCCAAGGCGGTAAAGGCGGCAGGCGCACAGATACTGCGCGGAGGCGCATTCAAACCGCGCACTTCTCCCTATGATTTTGACGGCTTGAAAGCAACCGGTCTGGAACTTTTGAAGATCGCGCGGAAAGAGACGGGATTGCCCATCGTCACGGAAATCATGAGTTTGGAAACACTTTCGCTTTTTGACGATGTGGATGTGCTGCAAGTCGGCGCACGCAATATGCAGAATTTTGACCTTTTGCGCGAACTCGGCAAGACGGACAAGCCGATTTTGCTCAAACGCGGACTTGCCAACACGCTCACCGAACTGCTGATGAGCGCGGAATATATTATGGCGAGCGGCAACGAAAAAGTCATTCTTTGTGAGCGCGGCATCCGCACCTTTGACGATTATACGCGCAATACGCTCGATCTCGCCACCGTGCCGATGCTCCATGAATTGACGCATTTGCCCGTCATCGTCGATCCGAGCCACGCGACGGGCATCAGCCGCTTGGTGCCGCCCATGGCGATGGCGGCGGCTGCGTGCGGCGCGGACGGGTTGATGATAGAGGTACATCACGATCCCATGCACGCTCTTTGCGATGGCGCACAGTCGCTGTGTCCCGAGCAATTTGCCGATCTTGCCGAAAAAGTGCGCCGTATCCGTGAGGTGAGCATCTTATGAAAACCGTTTCGGTCGCGGCATCGCGGCATTATGATATTCTGATCGAACGCGGCGGATTAGAGAGCCTCGGCACATGGACGAAAGATGTTGTCGGGCATTGCGCGGTGATGCTCGTTTCGGACGACACCGTGAATGCACTTTACGGGGAAAGAGCCGAAAAAGCATTGCAGGAGGCAGGATTTGCGGTTTCGCATTTTACTTTTTTACACGGCGAAGCAAGTAAAAATTTAAGCGTTTACGGCGAATTACTGCAAGCACTTTTTGAAAAAGAGTTTACGCGGCGTGACATCATCGTTGCCCTTGGCGGCGGTGTAGTCGGGGATCTTGCCGGGTTTGCCGCGGCGACTTATCAACGCGGTATCCGCTTTGTGCAGGTTCCCACCACGCTCTTGGCGATGGTGGATGCGTCGATCGGCGGCAAAACGGCGATCGACCTTGACGGAGGCAAAAATCAAGTGGGTGCATTTCATCAGCCTTCGCTGGTCGTTTGCGATCCGCAAGTGCTGGAAACGCTTCCCGATGAAGCATACCGTTCCGGTTGCGCCGAAACGCTTAAATACGGTGTTTTGGCGGATGCCGATTTCTTCGATGCCATGGCAAAAACGCCTATTTGCAAACAGTATGAGGTGGCAATCGAAAGAAGTCTTTTGATCAAGCGCGATTTTGTGATGGCGGATGAATTGGATGTAGGTAAGCGGCAGATGCTCAATTTGGGGCATTCCTTCGGTCACGCTTATGAGGCGTGCCGCCGTTTTGCGATTCCACACGGTCATGCGGTCGCGGCAGGGCTTGCCGTGATGATGCGTGCCGCGGCGCAAAAAGGCTATTGCGGCGAAGAAGATGCCGCGCGTGTTGCAGTCGTTTTGCGCTCTTACGGTCTGCCTACCGAAATCGACGCGCCGCTTGCGGATATGCTCGCGGCGATCGCAAACGATAAAAAACGCTCGGGTGACAAGATGAATTTGATCGTTCCCGAGGCGATCGGCAGTTGCCGTATCGTTTCCGTGCCCTTTGCCGAAGTTTCCAATTGGATGCAGTCGGGAGGTGTGCGATGACGCGCATACTCAAACCTGCGCCGCGCGCGGGATTTGTGCAGGTGCCGTCGTCAAAATCGCTGGTACATCGCCTTTTGATCTGCGCCGCATTGGGCGAAGAGAAAGTATATTTGCACTTACGCGGTATTTCCGACGATATTGCCGCCACGGTGCAGTGTCTGAATGCGCTCGGCGCAAAAATTGAGGAGACGAAAGACGGCTTTTCAGTGCGTCCCATTGCCGAAATACCGCAAGAGATATGTGACCTTCGATGCGGTGAAAGCGGCTCTACTTTGCGATTTTTACTGCCGCTCGTGGGCGCACTCGGCGCAAAGACGGTTTTTTACCGTGAGGGGAGACTGTCCGAGCGGCCGCTTGCTCCGCTGACCAAAGAACTCATTGCGCACGGAATGAAAATCGAAAGCGACGGCGATCGCCTTCTTTGCCAAGGGCAGTTGCACGGCGGAAATTTTGCCTTGCCGGGTGATGTTTCCTCGCAGTTTATTTCGGGGCTTTTGCTCGCTTTGCCGCGATTGAACGAAGAGAGCGCATTGCGCATCGTCGGGAAAGCGGAATCCGCAGGCTATATCGCCTTGACGGAGGAAGTTTTGCAAAAAAGCGAAATTCAGCTTACGCACCGCGATCATACCTATCATATCCGCGGCGCACAGCGTTACCGTCTGCCGCAAAGTGTTGCGGCGGAAGGAGATTATTCCGGCGCCGCCTTTTTCCTTTGCATGGGGGCACTTTCCGAAAACGGCGTGACGGCAGACGGACTTTTACCTGAGTCCCGACAGGGAGACAAAGCCGTTTTGGATGTGCTGGCGCAGATGGGCGCGCAGGTGAAAGCGGCGGATCACGGCGTTACGGTTTCACGCGGAACATTGCGTGCCGTTACGATAGACGCCGCGCAAATTCCCGATCTGATCCCTGCGCTTTCGGTGCTTGCATCAGTCGCGGAAGGAACGACACATATCATAAACGGTGCGCGGTTGCGCGACAAAGAGTCCGACCGCATCGCATCCACGGCGCAGATGCTGCGCGCGCTCGGCGTATCGGTTCGGGAACGCCCCGACGGATTGGATATCGTCGGCGGCAAGATCATCGGCGGCACGGTCGACCCTTTGGGCGATCACCGTATCGCGATGGCGGCGGCGGTGGCAAGTTGCGCATCGCAAAAGGAAATCATCGTGCAAAGTAGTGACTGTGTGCGGAAATCTTACGCGGCATTTTGGAATGATTTTGCCGCATTGAAGGAGGAAGACCGATGAGCAATTCGTACGGGAAGGACTTGCGTTTGACGATTTTCGGTCAGTCGCATTCTCCTTTGATCGGCATGACGCTCGAAGGCATTCCTGCGGATGAAAGTATTGATTTGGAAGCGTTACAACGCTTTTTAGATCGCCGTGCGGCAGGGGAAAATGTATGGTCTACCGCGCGGCGTGAGGCGGATATTCCGCAGTTTACCGCAGGACTCAAAGACGGCAGAACTTGCGGCGATCCCATTACCGCCGTTATTCCCAATGAAGATGTCAAAAGCGGCGATTATGACGCATTGCGAACAATCCCCCGTCCCGGACATGCGGATTTTACCGCGTACGCAAAGTACGGCGATGCGGAGATGATGAGCGGCGGCGGACACTTTTCGGGGCGTATGACCGCGGCACTTTGCATAGCCGGCGGCATCTGCCTGCAATTACTTGAAAAAGAGGGGATCACGGTCATTTCGCGCATCTCCAAAATCGGTGGGATCGCCGATGCAGGCGACCTTTGCGCATCGACGGCAAAGAAGAATTTTCCCACCGTTTCCGATGCCTCGGGGAAGAAGATGCAGGAAAAAATCGCCGCGGTACGCGCTATGGGTGACAGTGTCGGCGGCGAGATCGAGATTGCCGTTTTGGGATTGCCCGTCGGTTTGGGCGAACATATCTTTGACGGCATGGAAAACCGCATTTCTGCGATCGTATTCGGCATTCCGGCGGTCAAAGGCATCGCATTTGGCGAGGGATTCGGCGTCTGCGACCTGCTCGGGAGCGAAAATAACGATGCTTTTGCCGTCCATAACGGAAAAATTGTTACAAAAACCAATCATTGCGGCGGTATTTTGGGCGGGATCACCGACGGGATGCCGCTTACCTTCCGCGTGGCGGTGAAGCCGACACCTTCTATTGCCAAAAAACAGCAAAGCGTCAACTTGAAAACGATGGAAGAGACCACCGTTTCCGTCGGCGGAAGACACGATGCCTGCATTGTGCCGCGTGCCGTACCGTGTGTGGAAGCGGCGGCGGCGATCGCCGTTTACGATGCGCTTTTGGCGCGCAGAAAGGAACAGGGCTGAATGGACTTGCAAGAGTATCGCAAGAGAATAGACGAAGTCGATGAAAACCTTACGCGCCTTTTTACCGAGCGTATGGCGATCTGTGCGGAAATTGCGGCGTATAAAAGAGAAAACGGTCTGCCTGTTTCGGATGCCGTGCGTGAGAGGGAAAAACTGCAAGAGATCACGGCGGCAGTACCCGATGATTTGCGCGGCTATGCCGAATCTCTTTATACGCATTTGTTCGCGCTCAGCCGCGATTATCAAAAGACGCTCGGACAAAAAACGGGACTGCTCGGGGCGAAACTTTCCCACAGTTATTCTCCGCAGATACATGCTCTTTTGGGCGATGCGGCTTATACGCTTTTTGCAATCGGGGAGGATGAACTGCCTGCCTTTTTGCAAAGCGACCGCTGGGACGCACTCAATGTGACTGTGCCGTATAAAAAAACCGCCGTTGCCCACTGCGACATCCTTTCCGATATTGCCAAAAGACTCGGCAATGTCAATGTGATGCGGCGATGCAAAGACGGCACGGTTTACGGCGACAATACCGATTATTTCGGCTTTTCCCATCTGGTGCAAAAAAGCGGCATTGCCGTTTCGGGCAAAAAAGTGTTGGTACTCGGCAGCGGCGGTGCGTCGGCAACGGTGTGCGCGGTGCTGCATGACATGGGCGCAGGAGAAATCACCGTCATCTCACGCACGGGCGGGGACAATTATCAAAATCTATCTCGTCACCGCGATGCCGAATGGATCGTCAATGCCACACCGGTCGGAATGTATCCGCACAACGGTGAACAAATGCTTGATCTGAAAGAATTTCCCGCGTGTTGCGCCGTATTTGATCTTGTCTACAATCCGTTGCGCACGAAACTTTTACTGCAAGCGGAAACACTTGGCATGCCGTGCTTTGACGGGCTTTCGATGCTCGTTGCGCAGGCAAAACGAAGCCGCGAGATCTTTACGGGCAAGGAAATTGCATCGGAAAAGATCGGGGAGATCGAAAAGATACTGCGCCGCAGAATGCAAAATATCATCCTCATCGGAATGCCCGGATGCGGCAAAAGCACGGTTGCGGCATTGCTTGCCAAACGGCTTGGACGCACGCTGATCGACAGCGACGATGAGATCGTTTCACGCATCCGAATGCCCGTCTCGCAGTATTTTGCGCAATACGGCGAGGCGGCGTTCCGCAAGGTCGAAAGCGAGGTGCTTGCCGATCTTGCAAAACAGTCGGGAGCGGTGATCGCCACAGGCGGCGGATGTGTAACGCGGGAGGAAAACTACGCGCTTTTACATCAAAACGGTACGATCGTCTGGCTCAAACGCGGCCTTTCCGCGTTGCCGACAGACGGCAGACCGATCTCACAGGCGACTTCGGCGGAGGAACTGTACCGAAAGCGCGAGGCGCAATATGCGCGTTTCGCCGATTTTTCCGTGGAAAATAACGCCGCGGCAGAGGATGCCGCGCGTGCAATAGAGGAGAAATTCTGATGAAATTTCTGATACTCAACGGGCCGAACATCAATCTTTTGGGTTTGCGTGAACCCGAGATTTACGGCAATGAAACCTATGAGACCTTATGTGCGCAAATCCGCGCACACGCCGCAAAAGAGGGCGTGGAGGTCGAGATCATGCAGTCCAATCATGAGGGCGTTTTGGTCGATGCGATCGGCAATGCCTACGGCGCATTTGACGGCATCGTCATCAATCCGGCGGCGTATACGCATACGAGCATTGCCATTTTGGACGCGCTCAAAGCGGTTTCGATCCCGGCGGTGGAAGTCCATCTTTCCGATATAGACAAGCGCGAGCCGTTTCGCCGTATTTCATACGCCGCAACGGCTTGTATCAAGTCCTATCGGGGACTTGGTTTTGCAGGGTATCTGCAAGCCGTTTCCTTTTTGAAAGAGTATTTGCAAAAGTGAGGGAAAAGAAATGGAAAAAGTCGCATTGGTGAGCGGTGCTTCCCGTGGGATCGGCAGAGCGATCGCCATACAGCTTGCGCAAGCCGGCTATGCCGTGGGCATCAATTATCGGGAAAACCGCGCAATGGCGGAAGAATTGGCGGAGATCATGCGCGCAGAAGGTTTTCGCGCCGCGGCATTTTGCGCCGATGTTGCCTCGCGCGGCGAAACGGAGCAAATGGTCAAAAAATTGGAGGACACCTTCGGCGCGGTATCGCTTTTGGTCAACAATGCCGGTATCGCTTGGGAGGGCTTGTTTCAGGATATGAGCGATGATGCGTGGGAGCGGATGTTTGCCGTCAATGTCGGCGGCGTGCGCAACGCCGTTTTGGCGGTACTGCCGCAGATGATTCGCGAAAAGTGCGGGACGATCGTCAATATCGCATCCGTCTGGGGCGTGCGCGGCGCATCCTGTGAGGCGGCGTATGCGGCAAGCAAACACGCAGTCATCGGACTGACGCGCTCGCTTGCCATGGAACTTGCGCCCTCCGGCATTCGCGTCAACGCGGTCGCACCCGGCGTGATCGACACCGACATGGTGCGTCCGCTCGGGAAAGAGACGCTTTGCGATCTCGCAGAGGAGACGCCGCTGGGCAGACTCGGCACACCGCAGGATGTTGCCAATGCGGTTTTATTCCTCGCTTCCCCCAAAGCCTCTTTTATCACCGGTCAGGTGCTTGGCGTCGACGGCGGATTTTGAATAGAAAAATCGGGATGAATACATCCCGATTTTTTTACTTGTTGATGAAAAATAGACCGACCATGCAGATTACGATGCCGAGGATTTTCGAAAGAGAAAGTTGTTCTTTGAAAAACAGCACGCCGATGATGATGAGCAGTACCGAGAGAATGGCAGAGCAGATCAACTGTCCGATGCTGATGTCCCAACCGACCTTGTAAAGGTAGAGAAATCCGACTTCCAGCCCCACGATGGCAACACCCAGCGCAATGGCAGTCCAATGTGTTTGCCGGATCGCGGCGATGAAATTGTTCCCGGGCGTAAAGACGAAAAAGCCGATGGCGGCGCAAGCGGCGGCAACGAGATAGGTGATCGTCAGCGAGCCGAAGGGGTTGGTGTTTTGCGGCGTACATTTGGCGACGAGGTGATAGCAGGTGTTGGCGACCACCACGATGACGATCGGCATATAGTAATTCATAATGTATCTCCTTTATGGCAAAATCTAAGCCTGACTGTCGGTAGGTGCTCACCCGTATGTAGAATATAGCATAGTCGGGATAGTCGGGCGGAAATGTCAATGCTCTTGTGCTTTGACGGCTTTTACCACACGCGAGGTGCCGAGACGGTCCGCACCCAACGCGAGAAAATCCGCCGCATCTTCAAGCGAAGCGATGCCGCCGGCGGCTTTGACGCGTGTGCCGTTCGAAATGTGTTTGACCATCAACGCCACATCTTCGCGTGTCGCGCCGCCGCCTGCAAAACCGGTGGAGGTTTTGATATAGTCTGCACCGGAACGGGAGACGATCTCACAAAGAGCGATTTTTTCTTTTTCGGTGAGAAGGCAGGTTTCAATAATGACTTTGAGGATATGCTCACCGCAAACGCGTTTGACGGCACGGATCTCCTCTTCGACTTTTGGGTAAAGTCCGTCCTTTACCCAACCGATGTTGATGACCATATCGATCTCATCCGCACCGTTTTCAATGGCGCATTCCGTCTCCACGCACTTGGCACAGGTGGCGGTGTAACCGTTGGGGAAACCGATCACCGTGCAGATCGCGGGATGTTCGCCATCCCCAAAGTATTCTTTCGCCTGCGCCACAAAGGTCTGCGGAATGCAGACGGCGGCGCAATGATAGGTTTTTGCATCTTTGCAGATCTGCTCGATCTGCGTCCATGTCGCATCTTGGGCGAGGAGCGTATGGTCAACATGTTTGAGAATTTCGGCAATTTCCATTTTTATTTCCCCGTACTGCCGAAACCGTTCACACCGCGCGCCGTTTCGTCCAGATCGTCCGTTTCTTCAAATTCCATGGGCAGATAAGGCAAAAGCACCATCTGCGCAATGCGGTCGCCCGTGCGAACGGTGCGTTCCTGCAACGAATCGTTGTGCAAAGCGACAATGCACTCACCGCGGTAATCGGAGTCGATCACGCCTACGCAGTTTGCCGGACGCAGTCCCTCTTTGGAGGCAAGACCGCTGCGCGCAAACATTGCGCCGAATGTGCCTTCGGGCAGAGCCACGGCAATGCCCGTGCCGACTTTCACCGTGTGGTGCGGCGGAATGGTGACCGCATTGTCCCCTTGCAGATAGGCATAAAAATCACAACCGGCGGAATCGGGTGTGCCGCGCGTGGGAAGTTTTGCGTCGGGATAAAGACGCTTGATCGAAATCTGAGCCATAATTCATTTCCTTCCTTAATGCAAAATTTGTTGTCCCAACAGCACAATGCCGTAAAGGACGGGTTGATGCAGCAGATAAATGAGAAGCGCGTGTCTGCCGACTGTCGGGAAAAAGGGCACGCGGAATGCGTAAAACCACTTCGGAAATTTGCCTGCCTTGATCGGTCTGCCGAGCCATGTGCCGAGCAAAAACACAAAAAACCACGGCAAAAGCGGGAAATAATCCGCCGAGAAAAAATCCTCGGTCACAAAGCCGAGAGGAAAGAGATACGGCGTTTGCACCGTGACACCGTTCACCAGCCAATAGGTTGACATAATACCAACCAACGAGACTGTCGGCACGAGCCAAAAGGGGAGTGCTTCCCAGAATTTCCGCGTGAGGGCAAAAAGAAGCATACAGGATGCGAGCATGTGCAAAACACCGAAACAGATCGGCAGATCAAGGAAATAAGTGACGAGCGTAACAGCGAGCGCACAGAGCATGGCTTTTGCACCGCGTTTGGCGTTACTGTGGGAAAAATCGGAACTGATGCCGCAAAGCAGGACGAAAAGTCCGGCAAAGAGGTAATGCAGTACATCAAAAACGGGATTGGAAAAAAGAAAATCCGGTGCGCCGCAAAATTCCGTGAGGTCGTAGAGAAAATGATGCACGACCATCAAAATGACCGCAAGACCGCGCAGGGCATCGAGCAAAACGATGCGCTCTTGTTTCATTTTCCCCTCACCGCCCTTTTTTCTATTATAACATAGGGCATTTTCTTTGGCAACCGCATCTTTTGACGGAATTTACCAAAAATTGAAAAAAATCCTTGCAAATTTGCTTTGTTTTTGGTAACATACTATATATAGGTTTTTTGAACCGACTATACACACAAATGTTTCCCTTTCGGAGGTTTGATACAGATGGCAAAACAGGTGAAAAAAGTTACAGAAAGAGCAACGGATAAAGCGATCACCCTTTTTGTGATCGGCTTTATTGCAGAGTTCTATCTTTTGATGATCGACAAGTTTTATATCAACAACGGAACGGTCAATCAAGTGCTGGCGGTGATCAGGTATTTGCAAATTGCCGCTTATGTCGGTCTTGCGTTGTTTATTTTCGGGATGATCGCGTTTTATTTTGTGAAAAATAAACCGAAACTCAATCGCCTGGGCGTATGGGGCGTCGGTATTGGCGGATTTTTTGCGATCTCCTCGGTTGTTTTGCTCAAATTCCCCGGTCTCATTCCGGCACTCAATGTCACAGTCCCCGTTTTGATGCTCCTCGGCATTGCCTATTTGCTCTATGAGCGCACCTTCTTTGCGGAGGCTTTGGGTTTGACGGGTGCGTTGTATGCTACCGTTTTCCTGCATCGCGGCGCAACGAACCATGTGAAAATCGGCGCGGCAGTTGTGATGGCGGCGATCGTTGCTTTGATCGTGCTTTCCGCCATAGCAAAGGCACACAAAGGCAAACTCGGCAAACTCCGCATTTTTCCGAAAGAAAGCGAGTACCCGCTCCTCTTCACAGTATTGACCATCTGCATTTTGGCGGTGCTTTGCGCATTCCTCTTCCCGGTCGCGGCTTACTACCTTATTTGGACGCTTGCGATCATCACATTTTTGCTCTCCGTTTACTACACGGTGCGCATCCTGTAAGATAACAACAAAATTCCTCTTTCCAGGAAAGAAATATTGTATTTTTTTATTTTGCGATCTGCCGTGCCACATGGACACCGCTCGCCGAGGCGTGGGAGAGGGAATGGGTGATACCGCTGCCGTCGCCGATGATATAAAGCCCTTCGTGGCAGGTCATCAGGTGTTCGTCCACTTCCACTTCCATATTGTAGAATTTGACTTCCACACCGTAGAGAAGCGTATCGTCGTTTGCCGTGCCGGGCGCGATCTTGTCAAGCGCGTAGATCATTTCAATGATGCCGTCCAAAATACGCTTGGGCAAGACCAGACTCAGATCTCCTGCCGCGGCATGGAGCGTCGGCACGGTGAAGGATTCGGCGATGCGCTTTTCCGTACTGCGCTGACCGCGGACGAGATCGCCGAAACGCTGGATGATCACACCGCCGCCGAGCATATTGCTCAGTCGCGCAATGCTTTCACCGTAACCGTTGGAATCGTGGAACGGCTCGGAAAAATGCTTGGCAACGAGCAAGGCGAAGTTGGTGTTGCCCGTCTGCTTTGCAGGATCTTCATAACTGTGACCGTTGACGGTGATGATCCCATCGGTATTTTCATTGACCACTTCGCCTTTGGGATTCATACAGAAGGTGCGGACGAGGTCGCCGTATTTCTCCGTGCGATAGACGATCTTGCTTTCGTAAAGCGCATCGGTGAGATGTGAAAAAACTTCATAGGGCAACTCCACGCGCACACCGATATCCACACGATTGGATCGCGTGGCGATGTGCAGATCGTGGCAGATATGCTCCATCCACTTGCTGCCGCTGCGCCCTGCGGAAATCACGCAGGTCTTACCTTCAAACACCTTTTCGGCAGAGCGGATAAGATAGCCGTCTGCCTTCTTTTCCACGGTGTCGATCGGGCAGTCAAAGTAAAAATCGGCGTACTTTTGCAGGTATTCGTAAAGATTTTTCAAAACGACATAATTGATGTCCGTACCAAGGTGGCGCACGGAAGCATCCAGCAGGTGCAAGCCGTTTTGCATACAGATCTTCTTGATATCCGATCCGGCGGTGGTATAGAGTTTTGCGCCTTTGCCGCCGAAACGGAGATTGATGTCATCGACATAGTGCATCAGTTCCATGGCGGTCTCTCTGCCGATATATTCGTGGAGCGTGCCGCCGAAATCGTTGGTTATATTGTATTTTCCGTCGGAAAATGCACCGGCACCGCCAAATCCGCTCATAATGGAGCAGTTCGGGCAATGGATGCAGGATTTTACCTTTACGCCGTCGATCGGGCAATGGCGCTTTTGCAGTTCATGCCCCATCTCAAATACGGCGATTTTTAAGTTCGGATCACGCTGCACCAATTCATAGGCAGTGAAAATACCGCCGGGACCGGCACCGATGATCAAAACATCATACATTGTGTTTTTCGTTCCTTTCGCTCTTAAATCTCGCGCCTTCCGTCCAAAGCGCGCATCAGCGTGGCATCGTCGGCAAATTCGAGATGTCCGCCGACGGGAATGCCGTAGGCAAGGCGCGTGACCTTCACACCGAAGGGTTTGAGCAGTCGGGCGAGATACATCGCCGTGGCTTCACCCTCGGTGTCGGGATTGGTCGCCATAATGACTTCTTTGACTTCGCCCTGCGCCACGCGGTCAACGAGCGATTTGATCTCCAGATCATCGGGACCGACATGATTGAGCGGTGAGATGACACCGTGAAGCACATGATAGCGCCCGTCAAACTCGCGCGCACGCTCGATCGCGGCAACATCACGCGGATCGGCGACCACGCACACCACCGAAGCGTCGCGCTTGGGCGATGCACAGATGGTGCAAAGACCGCCGCCCGTCAAATTACGGCAGACGGGACAGCAAGTGACCGTCTTTTTGGCTTCGATGATCGCGCTTGCAAATTCCTGCGCTTCCGCCTCGGTAAGACCGAGGACATGGAATGCGAGACGCTGTGCGCTTTTGCCGCCGATACCGGGCAAACGGGCGAATTGCTCCACCAATTTTTCCAATGCCGCAGGGAAGTACTCCATTTGCTTAACCTCTCAAAACACGAATGCGCTCGCTGATATTGTCCGCTTTATAAACGGCGGAGCCTGCCACGAGGACATTGGCGCCGGCTTTGATGCAAAGCGGTGCGGTGTCGGGATCGACGCCGCCGTCAACTTCCAGCTCGCAAGCGGGGTTTTTTTCGTTAATGTAAGCGCGGACCTGCTCGATCTTCGGCAGCATATCTGCCATAAACTTCTGACCGCCGAAGCCTGGCTCGACCGTCATCAAAAGAATGATATCGCACTTTTCAATGTAGGGGAGGACCGCTTCTGCGCGGGTGTTGGGTTTGAGCACGATGCCTGCCTTTTTACCCTTGGCGTGGATCTGATCGAGTGCGGCGTGGATATTTTCGGGGAAGTCGGCTTCCACATGGACGGTAACGATATCCGCACCGGCATCGCAAAAACGCGCCGCATAGCGCACGGGCTGAACGATCATCAGATGCACATCAAGCACCTGCTTTGTCGCCGGACGAAGAGCCTGTACGAGGGGCAGACCGAAGTTGACATTGGGGACGAAAGAGCCGTCCATCACATCAACATGGATGTAGTCTGCGTCTTTGATCTTTTCGATGCCGTCGGCAAGGTGCATCAAATCGGCAGAAAGAATAGACGGGGAAATTTTAATCATGGTTTTTGACCTCCTTTTGAACAGTTGCAATCATTATAGCAAATCTTTCCGCAAATTACAAGTGCCGTCCGCAAAAGAAATTTTCAAAAAATGTAAAATAAACTTGACATTCCCTTTACGCGGTGGTATCATACAGATGTAAAGCGAACTTTACATTTACGAAGAAAGGAGAAAAGCAATGCGAAATAAGGTTGCCGCATACAGGCAGATGCACGGACTGACGCAGCAGCAGTTGGCGCAGGCGGTAGGGGTTTCGCGCCAAACGGTCATTTCGATCGAAAACGGGAAGTATAATCCGTCGCTTCTTTTGGCGTTTGCCATTGCCGGAAAATTCGGTTGTTCCATTGAAGAGTTGTTTATTTATGAGGAGGAAGTCAAATGAAACTGAAAGGTCAGAAAACTTTGGGGATCATCTACCTGGTCATCGGATTGGTGCTTTTGGCACTGTCCGCGTTTTTGCATTTGGACGAAGAGGGATTGCTCGCCGGTTTCGGCGGTGCATTGAGCGCGGTCGGACTGGTTCGCATTTTGCGCGTTGCCCGTTTGAGCCGCAATGAAGAAATCGCGCAGGAGTATGAGGCGCAGATGCACGATGAGCGTATCGCCGCCATTGCCAACCGCGCCCGTGCCATTGTCTTTTTCGTGATGGTCTATGTGATGCTTGCCGTGGCGTTGGTCGCATTTTATGTCTTTCACGAAACGCTCCTTTGTCAGGTCTTGACTTATATCGTCTGCGGCGCCTGCATCCTCTATGCGATTTTGTTCCGCGTTTTCAGCAAAAAAATGTGAGCGTACAGTCCCGCTTCGCGCAAATCGCAACTCACGCACCCGTAGGGGCGAACTGTGTTCGCCCGCGCGGCTTTGAAGGCGCAATGACGCCCCCATCTGTTTCGCTTCGCTCAGCACCTTCCCCCACCCTAAAACGGGGTATACCCCTTCCTTTGGAAACTATCCCCCTACGGGGGACGGGAGGCGAGAGACGATGGACGAAAGTTCGGAACAGGCATGCCCGTTCCGACCCCCGTCCTGCACCCGCAGGCACACAAAATAACACAAAGCAGCACAAAAAAGATGGAAATGCGTTGCATTTTCTCTTTTCGTTGTACAAAAAGGAGCGGGACACGAGCCCCGCTCCATAAGTATGCCATTACAGATCAAGCAACTGTTTTTTCTTTGCGTCAAATTCATCCTGTGAGATGACATTATTATCGAGTAGTGTTTTTAATTTTTCAAGACGCTCAAGTTTGTTTTCGGTTGAAACAGAAGTTTCAACTGGAATTGACTGTGCTGTCTTGCGGGGAGCTTTGTCCATAACTTTCATAGCCATACCTGCAAAAATTGCTCCGACAATAAGCAATATCGAGCTAAAAATGATTAAAAGCCTTAGAGTCATGTCAATAAATGCAAAACCCGGAAATGGAAGAGACGGGGAAATCAAACATTTTGCCAACCAGACACCGCCTGCAACAAATCCCAATATATTACCGTTTTTTTTGATCATGAAAATTACAGTGATAAGAACCCAAAATGCAAAAAATATAATACGTGACCAAAACCAAATATCTGATATTCCTAAAATAGGAACGATAAACTTCAAAGCAGAAACAATGTGCACTACGCCCCCAACAGTTGAAACGGTTCGCCGAGAAGCAAACAAACCAATAGCAATCAATAATGTACCCAAAAAGTCGAGAACATAACAAATGTTAAACTGATAACGATGACCATAAGTCATAACAAGTAATGAAGTTATTGCATAAACAACTGCATAAACAGCGAAGCAACCACCTGCAAGCCTTTTAATAGCATTTTTATTATCCAAAATTATCACATCTTTCCGAGAAGGTCAGCCTTCATTTTTGCATATTCTTCGTCGCTCAAAATACCCTGTTCGTGTAATTTTGCAACTTTTGTGAGATCGTCATAAGCGTTTCCTACTTGCTGAGTAGGTGTGGAGGTTACTACAAAATCTTCATCGTAATTTGAACCGTCAGCGGGTTTGAGTTTACCGGTTGCGATGTTAATAATGTCAATAATATAGAGAACGCCAAAGCAACCACCGGTTAATAATTTAAGAACTCCCATCCCTGAGTAGCCTAAATAGAATCTATCAACACCAAGACCGCCGAACAGAATTGATAGAATTAATGCTGTTGTCTTACTTTTCATAATAAATACTCTCCTTTTATCTTGAATTCTAAATAACGCTAACCGCCCCAACAGCGGCTTCAAACTTTACATAGATTCGCTTTTATTTGTAATGCTCAAATTCGTGATTCCATTTTTCTACAGCGGACTTTGCTTTTTCATCGTTTTTCAGGCAAATTTGACAACATGAGATAGAATTCCCGTATTTTCTAAATACAGGTAGCAGCGTCACGGATACTGTACGGACAGCACTTTCTTTTGCATGATAACAGCAAGCGGCGTGAAGCTTTCCATTCGTCATATTCAGCGCGTATTCAGGCAACATTTTCTCACCCCCCCCTTTTGAATTAGAAAAATGCAGTCGTGGTTACGCTTTGAGAAAAGCATATACGAATATTCGACTTGCAGACAGACTATATCACACAAAATGACTTGTGTCAATAGCATAACGCTATTTTAACAAGGTTTATATTATGCCACACAAACCATAAAATAATGGTGAGGTGAGCGAGATGAAAACGGAATACAAAAAATTCTACGAGCAATTCGGCTTGAATGTGGTGTATTACCGCAAGCGTAAAAAGATGACGCAGTTACAGTTGGCGGAGTTGGTGGAGATCGACCGCAGCCATATCAGCGCGATCGAATTGGGTAATGTCGGTGTTTCATTCGATGTTGTGTTCAAACTTTGCGAAGTTCTGGACATTACACCGAAGGAGTTGTTTGATTTCAGAGACTGACAGGAGTACGGCTTGCCGTTCTCCTGTTTTGCCGTTAAAAGGAGGAGACGGATTGCCACGGCGGCAAAGCCGCCTCGCAATGACGAAAAAACGCACAATGTTGGATAACAAGGGGATGGTTTCCAAAGGAAGGGGCTTTGCCCCTTCCTTTGCGTCGTTTCAAGGAATAGGGTTTCAAAGGGGAAGGGGAAATCGAAATCCCCTTCCCCTTTGCGCTCCTTTGGTGACTTTCCTTGCGCAAGGAAAGTCACAACACCCCTGCGTTTGAAGACGCAATGACGCCCCCATCTGTTTCGCTTCGCTCAGCACCTTCTCCCCACCGGGGAAGGCAAAGGGACGGGGAGACGGATTGCCACGGCGGCAAAGCCGCCTCGCAATGACGAAAGGTGCAGAAATGTAAAATCTTGTCATTCCGAGGCAACGAAGTTGCCGTGGGAATCCGCGAACGAGCGCGCAAAATCCGCGAACGAGCACGCAAAAGCATTTACATTTTCCGTATCTTGCGCTATAATAAAAAAAACAGGAGGCGAGGGTATGGTCGATTTCGAGCAGATCCGAAAACTCAAAACGATTTTGGAGACATCCGAGCGCATTACGGTCTTTACCGGTGCAGGGACTTCCACGGAAAGCGGCGTGAAGGACTACCGCAGTGCGGATGGTATTTACAATACCTGCACGCAGTACGGGATGCGTCCCGAGGACATTTTGCATCACGAGAGTCTGACGAAATGCCCCGACATTTTCTGGGATTTTATCCGCACTTACTTTTTGGGCGAGGCAAAGCCGAACGCATTTCATTTTTGGCTCAAAACGCTCGAACGAAGCGGCAAACTCCGTGCCGTCATTACGCAGAATGTGGACGATCTGTTTGAACAGGTTGGTTTACATAATATTGTGCATATCCACGGAACGGCGCAGGAATACTATTGCATGAACTGCGCAAAACGCTACACAAAAGACGATATTTTGCAGATGAGCGACGCCGTGCCGCGCTGTAAAGACTGCGGCGTGATGATCCGACCGCGCATCTGTCTTTACGGGGAGTGCCCCGAGGAAGATGCCGCGCAAAGCGCGATCGACGCGATCGAGACCGCCGACACGCTGATCGTTGCAGGGACATCGCTTCGCGTTTATCCGGCAGCAAGTTATCTGCACTTTTTCGGCGGTAAAAATCTCGTGATCTTCAACCGGGAGGAAACGGATTACGATACCCGTGCGACTTTGGCACTGCACAGTCCCATCGGGGAGATATTGGAAGCGATCCGATAATGTGGACAAAGGCTTGTCCGTGTGCTATACTGTATTGAAACAATGCGCTAAGGAGGAAAATCGTGCGCGTTATAGATATGGAAAACATCATCGGCAATATGCGCGATGAGATGAAATTCGTTTTGCGTTGCGAGGAAGTGTTTCGCGACAAACTCAGTTATGTGGTGGCGAATATCCTGGAAAACCGCCCTGCACGCCCGATCGTTTGCATTACGGGACCGTCCGGATCGGGTAAGACGACAACGGCAATGCGCCTGCGCGCTTACATTGAGAATTTGGGCGTAAAAGTGTGCCTTGTGAGCATGGACAATTTCTTTTTGCCACGCGATGCGCGTCCGAGTGAAGTCGGTGACGACTGGGAGTCGCCCTACTGTGTGGATACGCCGCGATTGGTGCATGCGATTGATTGCCTTTTGCAGGGCGACACGGTCGAAATTCCTAAATTCAACTTCAAAACGGGGACGAACGAAGAAACCTTTTTGATGCAGGGCGACCGCGATGCCGTGGTGATCGCCGAGGGGATACACATGCTCAATCCGCTTTTATGGGATCATCTTTCCGATCGCGCCACGGGCGTTTATGTTGCACCGCGCACACGCGTTCTGACCGATGAAGATCGCATCGTTCGTCCCGAGCAAATTCGCGTGGCGCGTCGTATGATCCGCGATTATCAAAACCGCGGACATTCCCTGCGCGATACGATCCTGCGCGCCGAGAGCGTCGATTTGGGTGAGGAAAAATACATTCAGCCTTTTAAGAGCAACGCCGCGCTTCACATTGACACCTTCCACGATTACGAACTTTGCATTTTGGCGCGGTATTTGCGTGAAATCCCGCATTTTTACGAAGATTTTGACGAAGATTTTTTGCACGAGCATCATCTGACGAATTTATTCCACCTTTTGCAATCCATTCCGGGTTTACAAACGCCGTATGTGCCGCGTGATTCTGTCATTCGGGAGTTTATCGGCGGCAGTTGTTTTGCCTATTAAGGAGAAAGAGAAATGAACAAATTCAGCGCATTTTGCAAACGAAAAAACATTGAATTTTCCGCCAAACGCTACGGGATCGACGCTTTGGGCGCGATGGCGCAGGGACTTTTTTGCTCGCTGCTCATCGGCACGATCCTTAAAACGCTCGGCACGCAGCTGCATTTTGATTTTCTGACGGACATCGGTGCTTACGCGATGGCGATCTCAGGTCCTGCGATGGCGGTCGCGATTGGCTACGCTCTGCAAGCGCCGCCGATGGTGCTTTTTTCGCTGGCGGCAGTCGGTTGGGCGGCAAATGCCGAGGGGGGCGCAGGCGGTCCTCTCGCCGTTTTGATCATTGCGATCGTTGCGGCGGAACTCGGTAAAATGGTCAGCAAGGAGACGAAGATCGACCTGCTTGTCACACCGGCGGTCACGATTTTTGCCGGTGTTGCGCTTGCCAAACTCATCGCACCGCCGATCGGTACGGCGGCAAGTGCCTTTGGCGTTTTGATCGACGAGGCTACGAAACTGCAACCGTTTTGGATGGGGATCGCCGTTTCCGTTTTGGTCGGCATCGCACTCACACTGCCGATCTCATCGGCTGCGATCTGCGCCGTTTTGGGCTTGACGGGACTCGCCGGCGGTGCGGCGCTCGCCGGATGCTGTGCGCAGATGGTCGGTTTTGCCGTGATGAGTTTCAAAGAAAACCGCTGGGGCGGCTTGGTGTCGCAGGGCTTGGGCACATCCATGCTTCAAATGCCCAACATCGTGCGCAATCCCCGTATATGGATCGCTCCGATCGTTACATCTGCCGTCACGGGACCGATCGCCACTTGCGTTTTTCATTTGGAGATGAACGGTGCGCCCATCAATTCGGGTATGGGTACTTGCGGACTGTGCGGTCCGATCGGCGTGTGGACAGGTTGGCTTGCTCCTTCGGAGGAGGCGATCACACGCGGTGCCGTTGCCATAACGCCCACCGCGATGCATTGGATCGCTCTTGCGCTTGTCGCCGTGGTGCTTCCTGCCGTTCTTTGCCCGCTTCTTAATCTCGTTTGCCGCAAACTCAAATGGGTAAAAGACGGCGATCTGACACTTTCATAATGCAAAAAGGACACTTTCCGGGAATTTCACCCCGGAGGTGTCCTTTTTTGGTCAGATCAGCGGCGACACCGCCCACGCAAGACCTGCGGCGATCAGCGTTTGCAGGGCTTTGCCGCGCAAATAGTATTTGACGGAAAGTCCGCTTTTATCAAGCAGAGCCGCCGTTTGCAGATGGACGCATACGCCGCCCCAGGCGACCATGGCGGAAGCGAGAATAAAGCCTTCTCGCGTTGCGGTGAGGGAAAAGATGCCGCCCGTCACCTCAAAAATGCCGAGCAATGCCGAACAGAATACGCCTTGCGGTGCAAAGCCGAGAGAAGATAAAAAAGTCTGCAGCAGGCGAAGCAGGAGGAAAAACCAAAGGACGAAGCCGCAGATATTGCCGATTGCACGCACGGCGGACTGTACCGCAGAGGGGAGCAGTTTGAGCGGATTTTGAGTTTTCTTTTCCAATCTTGTTGTTATGTAAACCTGATCGTGTCCGCGCAGAAGGATACCCACTGCCAAAGCAGAAAGCAACTGCACGGCATAAAGCAAAATCCCTGCGCGAAAACCGCCCAAAATGCTGCCGCAGAGTCCGAGGCAAAAAGCAGGCCCGGCGTTGGTGCAAAAGGCGAGCAAATGCTCGGCATCCGATCGGGAGATCGTGCCTTTTTCCCAAAGCGCACGGATGCTGGTCACACCGACGCCGTAGCCGCTGATACTGCCGAGTAAAATGGCGGAAGCACCGCTTTCGGAAACGCCGAAAAGACGGGGCATCAGATGCCCGAACGGACGGGAAAACGCTTCGATCCAGCCGCTTTGGATGAGCAGGGCGGAGAGGACGAAAAAGGGGAAAAGAGACGGTACGAGATTTTCCAGACAAAAGGAAATCCCCTCGCGTATCGCCTGTGCGCATACTTCCATACGATCACCTCGCTATACGCTATGCACCGCATAGCGCATTTAGGACAGGGTAAGTGCATATCCTTTTGGCGGAGGGAAGCGTATGGAAAAACGAAAATGGCAAGAGGGCATGACGCGTGTTTCGGAATTGTTCGGTCTGCCCGGCGATGTGGTGGCAGGACTTTGCCACATGGAAGTTTTAGGAGACCGTGAACTCTTTTTGGAGGGACATCACGGCATTTTGTCCTATTCGGACGAACAGGTGGATATCAATACCGGGGACGCGGTCGTGCGTGTTGAGGGAGAGCATCTTGACCTTTGCCACATGAGCGATCGGGAAGTGCGCGTGCGCGGTCAGATCACCCACGTGCATTTTCTGCATTGAGGTGGCGCGATGAATCGAGTGATGTCATGGCTTTACGGCCGCGTGCGTGTGCGCGTGGAATGTGCTTTTCCCGAGCGCTGTCTCAATTGGTGCGGTGCGAATGGGATCGCGTTTCACGCTTTGAAGCGTATCGACGATAGCGCAGTTTCTTTCACCGTCTCTAAAAGCGATTGGGAAATCTTGCGGCGCAACGCATCTGCCTTTGGCGGACAATGCACGGCAGAAAGTCGCCGCGGCGCGCCGTTTGCGTTATGTAAACTAAAAAAGAGACGCGCTTTGTGCGTCGGGATCGGTGCTTTTGCATTGTTGTTGCTCATCAATTCCTTTTTTATTTGGGATTACCGCGTGGTGGGCAACGAGACTGTGCCGACGGAGGTCATCATCCGCGCATTGGAAAAAAACGGCGTGAGGCGCGGCTCATTTGCTCTTTTTGTCGATCCGCAGGTAATCTGCAATCACATTTTGCCCGAGATGCCGTCACTTGCGTGGCTGACGGTGAATGTGCGCGGCTGCCGTGCTTGCGTGCAAGTAAAAGAGCGCATTCCGAAACCCACATTGCAAAGCGAAAAAGAAGCAAGCAATGTGGTGAGCCGCAAAGCAGGCGTAGTGACAAAGGTCATACCGCTTGACGGTGAAGCGATGGTCATACCGGGACAGACGGTACTGCCCGGACAACTGCTCATCAGCGGTGTGGTGGAGACAAAAGGCGTGGAAAAACCGAGTGTCGCCTCGCGGATTTATGCCGGAGAAGGTGAAGTGTGGGGCAGGACATGGTATACGGTTTGCGCAAAAATTCCCCTGCATTACGAAGTCAGAGGGGAGACGGAAAAGACATTTTACGGCTTTGGCGTGCAGTTCGGAAAAAAAACATTAAAATTTCATGCAAAAGGGAGTAGCAATTTACTATGCGGATATGATAGAATAGTAAAGAAGACTTCGGGCGATTTCCTTTCGCTCACCGCATTGCCGATCTCATGGGAGACGGAGCAGGTGCAAACTTATCCGATCGAGACGGCAGAGCGCACGCGCAAGGAGGCGGAAGCACTCGGCAAAGAGACGCTCACGGCGTATCTTTCCGCGCAGGTCGCGCCGAGCGGTAAAATCGTCTCATCGCACTTTTCGTCGGCGCAGCAGGGGGATATCATACTGGTTACCTGCACCGCCGAAGGTTATGAACAACTCGGAACGGTCGTCCCGATTTTGATGGAATGACCGACTTTTACAAAAGAAAGGACAACATCCATGGAACAACGCATCAGCATCGAGCGTATGGAGCAAGCCGTCAATCTTTTCGGCTCTTTTGACGAGAACATCCGTCTTATCGAAAACGAATTTTCCGTCAGCGTGGTGAGCCGCGAGGGGGAACTGCGCGTCAACGGCGAACCGGAGAATGTGATCGCGGCGTGTAAGGTTTTGAACGCACTTCTCACACTTTCCAACCGCGGCGAGCCGATCAATGAGCAGAATATCCGCTATGTGTTCGGCTTGGTGCAAAACGGACAGGAGGAGAAGATCGCGGAACTGACGCAGGATGTCATCTGCATCAGCGCCAAAGGCCGTCCCATTAAGCCAAAGACCATCGGGCAGAAGGAATATGTTGAGTCGATCATGAAAAACACGGTGACATTCGGCGTCGGTCCTGCCGGTACGGGTAAGACTTATCTTGCGGTTGCGGCGGCGGTGAGTGCATTCCGCGAGCGCAAGATCAACCGCATCATTCTGACGCGTCCTGCTGTGGAAGCAGGGGAACGGCTCGGCTTTTTACCCGGCGATCTGCAAAGCAAGGTCGATCCGTATCTCCGTCCGCTTTACGATGCTCTTTTCGATATGCTCGGTGCGGAGACCTATCAGAAATATTTGGAGCGCAACAACATTGAAGTTGCGCCGCTTGCCTATATGCGCGGCCGCACGCTCGATGACAGTTTCATCATTCTCGACGAGGCGCAGAACACCTCCTGCGAGCAGATGAAAATGTTTTTGACGCGTATGGGTTTCGGCTCGAAAATGGTCATTACGGGCGACATCACGCAGATCGACCTGCCGGCGGACAAGCAAAGCGGACTCAAACAAGCCGTGCGCGTGCTCAACGGGGTGGAAGGCGTCGGCGTTTGTCCGCTGACCGATCAGGATGTGGTGCGCCATGTGATGGTACAGCGCATCATCCGCGCCTATGAAGATTTTGACAAGAAAAAGAAAAAGTGAGGATAGTAAAATGGAAAGCAAACACTTGATCACGGTCGAGAGCGATCTGGACGATTTACAGGACGAAGAACTCTTTGCCGCTTTGAGCGAAACGATCGAAACGGCGCTCACGGCGCAGGGCGTTAGCGTGCCGTGCGAAGTCAATGTCCTGCTGACGGACGATGAAGGCATTCAAGCGGTCAATCAAGAGATGCGCGGCGTGGATGCCCCGACCGATGTACTCAGTTTCCCGATGCTCGAACTCAAAGAGGGCGAACTGCCCACGGAGGATGAAAAAGATCCCGGGTGCGACACTGTGGCGCTGGGCGATATGTGTATCAGCGTGGAGCGTGCGCAGGCGCAAGCGAACGAATTCGGGCATTGTTTTGCCCGTGAGATCAACTATCTCTGCGTTCATTCCGTACTGCACCTTTTGGGTTACGATCACCTCGATGAGGGGGAGCGGAAAGCGAGAATGCGCGATGCCGAAGAGCGCATTATGAAGATTTTGGATTTGGCGAGATAAGGAGAGAGAAAGATGGGTATCACCAAAACGGCAATGATCACGGTTTGCGGCAGACCGAATGTGGGCAAGTCAAGTCTGACAAATGCCCTCGTCGGTGAAAAGATCGCCATCGTGAGCAACAAACCGCAAACCACGCGCAACCGCATCTGCGGTATCGTCAACCGCGGCGATATGCAGCTTATCTTGCTTGATACGCCGGGCTTTCACCGTGCGCGTAGTCGTTTAGGAGACTATATGGTCAAGGTGACACGCGACAGTATTGCCGATGTGGATGCCGTTGTTTTGATGGTCGAGCCGGTTGCACATGTGGGGGAATTGGAAGAAGAACTCATTGAAAAAGTCAAACGGGGCAAACTGCCCTGTATCCTTTGCATCAACAAGGTCGATACCGTTGCGCGCAAGGAAGAACTGCTCGAAGTGATCGCGGCGTACAGCGCCGTTTATGATTTTGATGCGATCATCCCCATTTCCGCACACACGGGGGACGGGCTTGCGGATCTGACCGAGCAGCTCGGGAAGTATGCACAGGAAGGACCGCAGCTTTTTCCGGACGGGATGACGACCGATCAGCCCGACCGACAGGTGATGGGCGAGATCGTGCGCGAGAAGATGCTGCGCAATCTCGACCACGAAATTCCGCACGGTACGGCGGTGGAGATCACGCGTTTTATCGAGCGCGACGATGAGGTCATCGAGGTCGATGCCACGATCTACTGCGAAAAGAACGGACACAAAGGCATCATCATCGGCAAAGGCGGTGCGATGCTCAAAAAGATCAGCAGTGAAGCGCGCGAAGATATGGAACGCTTCATGGGCACGAAGGTCTTTTTGCAAACTTGGGTGAAAGTGAAAGAGAATTGGCGCGATAATCTCAACTATATTCGCTCTTTCGGCTATAAAGAAGAGTAAAAGAGCAACAAATTGTCCACACTATCCATGAGGTGATCAATGTGGATGAAAACTATATGGAACTTTTCATGAAAACGGGAAATCCGCTTTTCTATACGCTGGCAAAGAAAAAACCGCCCGAACCTCCTGCTACATGAGCAGGAGGAGGCAGAAAGGTAGTTTACATAATGTCGGAAAAGACGGTGGTCAAGGGCATTGTACTGCGTGAGACGCAGACGAAAGAAGCGGACAAGATTTTAACGGTTTTGACCGCCGAATACGGCCGTATTTCGGTCATTGCACGCGGTGCGCGTCGGCGCGGCAGTAAGATCGCCGCAGGTGCACAGCTGTTTGCCTTTTCCGAGATGGTACTCTACGAGCAAAAAAATTGGTGGATGCTCGATGAGGTAAGCGTACTTTCGCTTTTTGACGGCATTCGGCAAGATGTGGAATTGCTTTCGCTTGCTGCCTATTTTGCGGAACTGACGGAGGCGGTGACGGCTGAAAATATGCCGTGCGGCGAAATCCTTTCACTGTTGCTCAATGCGCTTTACGCGCTTGATACGCTCAAAAAGCCGCAGGAACTTGTCAAGGCGGTGTTTGAATTGCGCCTTTTGAGTCTTTCGGGGTATGAGCCACTGCTCGATGCCTGTGCCGTGTGTGGGGCAGAGCGAGCGGAAACACCGTGCTTTGATGTGACCGAAGGCGTCATTTTTTGCAAAGAATGCGCTCCGGCATTTGGAGAACACCTGCCGCTGGATGCGGCTTCTCTCGCCGCAATGCGGTTTGTCCTCGGAGGCAAACGGGAGAAACTCTTTTCTTTCCGTTTGGAAGAAGAGGCAATGCGTCGCTTTTCACGCGCTTGTGAGCGATTTGCCGCCGTTCAACTCGAAAGACCGTTCCGCACCCTTGATTTTTACCGAAGTTTAAGCAATTTTGGAGAGAAACAATGAACGAACTTGCAGAAAAATCCATACGCCTTTTGGAATTGCCGCAACTGCTCGCCCTTTTGGAAGAGCAGTGTGTGAGTGATGCCGCCAAGGCAAAGGCGCGCGCATTGCAGCCTTGTACCGACTATGACGAGGTGGTGCGCCTGCTCGATGAGACGGATGCCGCACGCACGATGATGATGCGCCGCGGTGCGCCGTCTTTTACAGGCGTGCGCGATGTGGGCGAAGCGCTGGGCAGAGCCGAACGCGGCGGTATGCTTTCCACCACGGAACTTTTGCGCATTGCGGCACTTTTAAGCGCTGCACGCAGAGCATCGGATTATTTTGACGGCGGTGAGGAGCAGGTGACTGCCATCGACAATCTTTTCCGCTCTTTGCACCCCAATCACTTCTTGGAAGAGAAGATCACCACCGCCATTTTGGACGAAAACGAGATCGCCGATGCGGCATCACCCGAACTTGCCGATATCCGCCGCCATAAGCGTGCGGCGGCATCGAAAGGCAGGCAGGTTTTGCAGCGCATCATCTCCTCGCCGAGTTATGCGCGCGTTTTGCAAGAGGCGATCATCACCCAGCGCGCCGGCCGTTTTGTCGTACCGGTCAAGGCGGAATGCCGCGGAGACCTTCCGGGTTTGGTGCATGATGTTTCTTCTTCCGGCGCTACGATCTTTGTTGAGCCGATGGGCGTGGTGAGTGCGAATAACGAACTGAAAGAATGGGAAGCAAAGGAGAAAAAAGAGGTCGAGCGTATTTTGTTTGCCCTCTCTGCCGAAGCCGCCGGTTTTGCCGAAGATATTATCTGGAATTACGATGTTTTGGTGCATCTTGATTTGATTTTTGCCCGCGGTGCTTTGGGAGACCGGATGAAAGCGATGCGTCCGGAGTTGCGCAAGGACGGCAGCGTTTTTCTGCGCCATGCAAGACATCCTTTGCTTGATTCCGCCAAAGCCGTGCCGATCGACATCGAGATCGGCGGCAGTTTTGATACGCTGGTGATCACGGGACCGAACACGGGCGGTAAGACCGTGAGTTTGAAGACTTTGGGACTGTTTTGCCTGATGGCGCAATGCGGTTTGCATCTGCCCTGCGATGACCGCAGTGCCGTGAGTATTTATCGCAATGTGCTTGCGGACATCGGCGATGAGCAGAGTATTGAGCAGAATTTGTCCACATTTTCCGCGCACATGAAAAATATCGTGGAGATTTTGAAATGTGCCGACAGCGAAAGTCTGATCTTGTTTGACGAACTCGGCGCAGGTACCGATCCCGTGGAGGGAGCCGCTCTTGCCATTGCCATTATCCAAAATGCGAGAAGCAAAGGCGCAAAGATCGCCGCAACGACGCACTATGCGGAACTGAAAACATTTGCCATGACCACGGCCGGTGTGGAAAACGCAAGTTGTGAGTTTGATGTGGAGACGCTTTGCCCGACTTACCGTTTGCTCATCGGCATTCCCGGTAAATCCAACGCCTTTGCCATTTCCAAGCGTTTGGGTTTGCCGGAAGAAGTCATTGATGCGGCGCGCACGCAGATGAACAGCGAAAGCATCCGTTTTGAAGATATTCTTACGCAGTTGGAGGGCAAGCGTCAGCAACTTGAAAAAGAAAAGGCGGAGATCGACCGCCTTTACGCACAAAGGGAAGAGGATGCACGCAAGGCACGCGAATTCCGTACGCAGATGGAGCGTGCAAAAGAAAATGCACGTGCGCACGGCGAAAAAGAGGCAAAGCGCATTTTAAGCGATGCCCGTGCCGCAGCGGATGAGACATTCCATGAATTAGACGAACTGCGCAAAGCGCAAAAGAAACAGTTTGACGCACAAAACGCTAACGAGACGCGCACGGCGGTCTTTGCCAGACTCAATGCCGCCGGCGAAGCGGTGGGAGCGAAAGATACTTTTGTTGAGCCGATCCCCAAACCGTCCCGTCCGATCACAGAGGGTGATTTGGTCGAGATCCCCGGCACAAACCGTCGGGCGAAGGTGGTCAAAGCGGAAAAAGACGAATTGACCTTGCAGGTCGGTGCGATGCAGATGAAAGTCAAGCGGAACGGTGTGCGCCTCATCGAAGATGCGGAGCGCGCAATGACCGAAAAAACCGCCGCAAAACCCCTTGTGACAAGGCAGATCATCAACCATGCGGCGGCATCCCGGGAGTTGGACATCCGCGGCATGGAGACACTTGAAGCAGAAAGCGTTCTTGCCAATTATATTGACGCCGCCGTTTTGGGGCATTTGGAAAGCGTCACCATCATCCACGGCAAGGGAACGGGCGCATTGCGCAAAGCGGTACACGCCTTTTTGCGGCGGCAAAAAGCGGTGAAGCGTTTTCGCCTTGGTACTTACGGAGAAGGGGAAACGGGCGTAACAATTGTGGAATTTCAATAAAAAACTCCACAAAACGGCGTTGATTTCTATTCGAAATTCTACAAATAGCACATTGACGAATGAGAAAAAATGAGGTATCATTATATCAGCAGAAAAATCAATGACGCAATACCGAAAAAAAGGGGAGTTGCATATGTATACTAAGACAATTACAATCGAAAACGAAGTGGGCTTGCACGCCCGTCCCGCCACTTTCTTCATTCAAAAAGCAAATGAGTTCAAAAGCGGCATTTGGGTGGAAAAGGATGAACGGCGCGTCAACGCCAAGAGTCTGCTCGGTGTTTTGTCCCTGAGTGTGACCAAGGGAATGTCCGTCACCTTGATGGCAGACGGTACGGATGAGCAGGAAGCCGTAGATGCGCTTTGCGAATTGGTTTCCGGTAATTTCGGCGAATAAGTTTGTGCGCAAACGGGTGTGCTTTGGCACGCCCGTTTTGTCATATCGGGAGGTTTTTTTGTGACAAAGGAAGCATTGCTGCAAAAAGCAAATGCTTTGCCGCTTTTGCCCGGCGTCTATCTGATGATGGACAAAGAGGGCAAGGTCATCTATGTCGGCAAGGCAAAAAAACTGAAAAACCGCGTGAGCCAGTATTTCCAGGAGAACGCGTCGCATAACGAAAAAACGCGTAGAATGGTCTCTTTGGTCGATCGGTTCGACACGATCATCGTGGGAAGTGAGTTTGAAGCACTGCTTTTGGAAAATTCACTCATCAAACGCCACATGCCGCGATATAATATATTGCTCAAAGACGATAAAGGTTTCCCTTTTGTGCGTTTGAGCAAAGAGGATTATCCGCGCTTTTCTGTCGTTTCACGCACGGCGCAGGACGGTGCAAAGTACTTTGGCCCCTTCGGTGGACGCAACGAGACGCGTGCCGCGATCGACGCCGTTTGCACGGCGCTGCACCTGCCGACCTGTTCGCATACCTTTCCGCGTGACATCGGAAAAGAGCGTCCGTGTCTCAATTATCACATGGGGCGTTGCGATGGCTTTTGCCGCGGCGAGCCGACAGCGGAGGAATACCGTGAGCGGATCGCACAGGCGGCGGAACTTTTTGAGGGACATTTCCGTCCGCTCACGGAGCGGATACGGGAGCAAATGAACCGGGAAGCAGAGGAACTGCACTTCGAAAAGGCGGCGGCATTGCGTGACCGTCTGCGTGCCGTGGAAACTTTGGGCAAAAAGCAAAAAGTGATCGCAGGGCTTTGTGCCGACAGTGATGTCTGGGGCGTTTTCTGCGGTGCGGCAAAGAGCGGATTTGCCGTTTTGCACATCGCGGACGGCACGGTCACTTCGCGCGATATCCGGCTCTTTTCCGCCTTTACGGAGGAAAATGATGCCGCCGTTTTGTCGGCGGTCCTACCACAATATTATCTATATAATAATGTATTGCCCCACGAGATATTGATTCCGTGTGCGTGCGACGGCATGGCGGAATTGGAGCGGGCATTGAGCGAACGCGCCGGTCGCCGCGTATGGATCCATGTGCCGCAGCGCGGTGAAAAAGCGCAGCTTTCGGAAATGGCAAACCGCAATGCCAAAGAGGAAGTGGAGCGCGTGACGACGGCGGAGGAAAAGGAGGAAAAACTCCTTTTGAAACTTGCCCGTATGCTCTCACTTGCGCAAGTACCGCGGCGGATGGAATCGTTCGATATTTCCAATACCGGTGCAAGTGACATTGTGGCATCCATGGTGGTTTTTTCGGGCAGTAAACCGCAAAAATCCGCATATCGTCGTTTTGCAATCAAGGGCGTACAGGGCGCACCCGATGACTACGCTTCCATGGAGGAGGTTTTGACGCGCCGTATTCGCCGCTTTTTGGACGGGGATGCAAAATTTGCGCCGCTTCCCGATGTATTTTTGATCGACGGCGGTGCGACGCATGCCGCGATTGCGGAAAAGGTGACAAAAGCGTTTGGACTTTCCGTTCCGGTGTTCGGTATGGTGAAAGATGACCGTCACAGAACGAGGGCTTTGACCACGGCGCAGGGGGAGGAGATCGACCTGCGCGCAGTGCCCGAAATCTTTGCGCTGATCGGGAAAATCCAGGAGGAAACGCACCGCTTTGCCATCACCTATCACCACGCAAAACACAGCAAAAATATGACACGGTCAAAATTGGATGAAATTTTTGGCGTAGGAAAAGTGCGAAAAGCGTTACTGCGCAAGGCTTTCGGTAGTGAAAAGAAAATTTCCGAGGCGAGTTTGGAAGAACTTCAAAAAGTGCTTCCATCCCTTGCGGCGCAATCGGTTTACAATTTTTACCATGGAGAAAAGCAAAATTTGACAAATAAAACGAAATGAGATATACTCCCAAATTGTTTCATTTCCCGACTTTCGGGAAAAATGTTTATATGCCCCAAAATTGAGGGGAACACGGTCACTTTTGACCGTGGGAAGGAGTAAAAATGTATCCGATCACATTACGGCAATATCGGGTGCAGCAAGTCTCTTTGGCGATTATCGCAAGTATCATCGCCACGCTTCTGCTTACCCAGACAGTGCCGCAACTTTGTGGTGCAGTTCAGGAATTGCTGCTCTACGAGTTGGAAGCGCCGACAGAGTTTAACGGTACTTTGGAAGAAGAGGTGACCGAACCTGTTGCGTTTGAAACCGAGTACCGCGTAGATCCCAAACTGAAAAGCGGCGAACAAAGAGTAGGTCAAGAGGGCGTAGAGGGTGTACACCGTTATCGCTATCTCAACGATTATGTGGATGGAGAACTGCAAAACAGTGTTTTCCTGGAAGAGATCATAGAGCCTGCCGTGCCGCAGATCGTGTATGTCGGCGCAAAGAAGAGTGCCGCCAGTGTCAACACTGCCGGACATTTGGTTTCCGTTACGCCGGAGGAAGACGGCGGCGGTTATCTGGTCCTCTCCACAGGAGAAGCTGTGCATTATTCCAAAGTCATCCGCATCAAATGCACCGCATACAGCCAATATGAGTCCACCGTCGGTACGATCACGGCGACCGGCACCAGAGTCCATCACGGTTGTGTGGCAGTTGACAGACGCGTTATTCCGCTGGGCACGCGGATGTATATCTCGGCAGACGGTTATGATTACGGCCTTTCCAAGGCGGAAGATACCGGCGTGATCGGTCATGTGATCGACTGCTATATTGATTCTTTGGACGAGATGAACCGTTTCGGCGTGAGAAACGCTACCGTGTATATTCTCGACTGACGGAGTATGGGAGAGAAAGAGAGCAGAGCAATTTCCGCTTTGCTGGCGCGTCACGGATTTCGCTTTTCCAAATCCATGGGGCAGAATTTTCTCATAGACGCTTCCGTTCCTGCCGCGATCGCAGAAGCATCGGAAGCTTCGGAAGAAAACGGCGTTTTGGAGATCGGACCGGGAATCGGTGCGCTTTCCGCGTGCCTTTGCCGTATGGCAGGCAAAGTGGTTGCTGTGGAACTTGACGAAACCCTCAAACCGCTTTTGCAAGAGACGATGTCGCCTTACGACAATTTTGAGGTGGTCTACGGAGATATCCTCAAAACCGATCTTGCGGCATTGGTGCAGGAGAAGTTTGCAGGACTCAAACCTGTCGTTTGCGCCAATCTGCCTTATAACATCACGACGCCCGTGATGACGAAACTCATCGAAAGCAAATTGTTTTCGAGCATTACCGTTTTGGTGCAAAAGGAAGTGGCAGAGCGTCTTTGCGCTGTACCCGGCACGGCGGCATACGGTGCTTTTACCGTTTTTATGCAGTATTATACCGAGCCGAAACTCCTTTTTGAAGTGGAACGCGAGTGTTTTATGCCGTCTCCCAAAGTGACTTCGGCGGTGATGCGCGCCACCGTGCGCAAAGAGCCGCCCGTTGCCGTCGCGGATGAAAAATTCTTTTTTCGCACGGTCTATGCCGCCTTTGCGTTGCGCCGCAAGACGCTGGTCAACAGTTTGATGACGGCATTTTCACAGAATTTTGACAAAGAACGGCTTACGCAGATCGTGACCGCGTGCGGCTTTCCTGCCGATATTCGCGGAGAACGGTTGGGAATTGCGGAATTTGCCGCATTAGCCGAAGCGTTGCAAAAGGCAATATAAAGCGGATCGATTCTTCGATCCGCTTTACTGATTCATTTATTTGTTAAATTTTTGACAATTTTTTATATTTATACTTGCAATTTGATTTTTTTGCGCGTATACTGTACTTGTTAGAGGATTTGAGCCGCACAAGCGGCAAATCAAGAGGAGGTATTACGATGTCAACAAAAGCATTTTATGCACACAGTGAGATCGGCCCCGGTCAGGTCGGCTTCTCCAAAACACGCTCGATCATTGAGGCGCCGTTTTACGGCAACAATGTGGTCAAGGTCAATACACTCAAAGAAGCCTATGAATTGGCTAAAAACTCCCCCGGCACGGTCGTGACCGATCTGCCTGTTTACAAGGGAGAGACCTTTGGTCTTGATAAAGATGCCAAGGTGCTTCTTTTTAACGACGGCTCGATCACCGGCCGTTACGCGCCCGCTCGCCGCATCACCGGCAAAGAGGGCGTTGACACCGCCGCGCTGGATAAGATCGTGATGGATGCCGTTTATGACACCCGTTTCAAAAAACTTTATCATGCCGAGACTTACATCGGTCTTGACAAAGAGTTTATGGTCAAGGCGCATCTGCTCATTCCCGAAGGAGAAGAGAATTTGCTTTACAACTGGATGCTCAACTTCCAGTATCTTTCCAAAGACTATCAGAAGATGTACAAAGAGTCCAAGAGTGTGGGCGACGGCAAGGAGCCCGATATCTACATCTTCTCTGATCCGCAGTGGAAGGGCGCACCGGGCATGGATAAGGTCTGCGATCCCAAGTGCCTTTGCTATTTCAACACCGAGACCAATTGCGCCGCTATTTTGGGTATGCGCTATTTCGGCGAACACAAGAAAGGTACGCTGACGCTTGCGTGGGCGATCGCCAACCGCAACGGTTATGCTTCCTGCCACGGCGGTCAGAAAGAATATACGCTCGATGACGGCAGTAAATTCGTCGCCGCCGTTTTCGGACTTTCCGGCAGTGGCAAGTCCACGCTGACACACGCCAAGCACGACGGTAAGTATCCTTCCATCAAGGTGCTTCATGACGATGCGTTCATCATCAATTCCGACACCTGCGCTTCCATCGCGCTCGAGCCGACCTATTTCGATAAGACCGCAGACTATCCCGTCACTTCTCCCGACAATCAGTATCTGCTCACCGTGCAGAACTGCTCGGCTACCCGTGACGAGGACGGCAAGATCGTGCTGGTCACCGAGGATGTCCGCAACGGCAACGGTCGTGCCATCAAGTCCAAACTGTGGTCTCCCAACCGCGTGGATAAACTCGATGCACCCGTCAACGCGATTTTCTGGATCATGAAGGATCCCACCATTCCGCCGATCGTCCGTCTCAAAGGCGCGGCATTGGCTTCTGTGATGGGTGCAACGCTTGCCACCAAGCGTTCTTCCGCAGAGCGTCTGAAAGAGGGCGTCGATCCCAACGCATTGGTCGTTGAGCCGTATGCCAACCCCTTCCGCACATATCCGCTGGTCAACGACTACGAGAAGTTCAAAAAACTCGTGGCGGAGAAGAATGTCGCCTGCTATATCATCAACACCGGCGATTTTATGGGTAAGAAGGTAACTAAGGAAGTTACCCTCGGCGTTTTGGAGCAGGTGGTCGAAAACAAGACGGCGTTTAAGCCCTGGGGTCCCTTCACCGATATCGAGATCTGCGAGTGGGACGGCTTTGTGCCCGACCTTTCCGACAAGGAATATGTCGCACAACTCAAAGCCCGTATGCAGGATCGCCTTTCCTATGTCCTGGCGCTCAAGGATAAAGAGGGCGGCTATGATGTGTTGCCGGATGAGGCGGCAGAGGCTTTGCAAAAGGTCGTCGCACAGGCGAACACCCTTTGATTTTTCAAAAAAACGGCAGGATTTGAAAATCCTGCCGTTTTCCTTTGCTTTTTCGGAAAAACTGTGTTATTCTGCCGTATAGGAGGCGAGAGGATGAAACCATTTCGCAAAACACTTTTGCTTTTTGTTTTGACGGTGATTTTTTGCTGTACGGCGGTCTTTGCCGGAGCAAAGGATGATATTGTCGTGCGTCTTCGCATTGGCGATCCGATGATGAGCGTCAACGGTAAGTCACAGGAGATTGACGCAGGACGCGGTACGAAACCCGTGGTGCGCAACGACCGCACACTCGTTCCGATCCGTGCGATCATCGAAGCCTTTGACGGCACGGTTTCATGGGAGGCAAAGACCGATACCGCGGTGCTGACGCTCGGTGGTGACACCGTGCGTCTGACGATCGGCAGTCGGACGGCATCCTGCAACGGCGTGAAGACCACGCTGGATGTCACGCCGACGACCATCAATGACCGCACGATGCTCCCCATCCGCTATGTGGCGGAAAGTTTCAATCTCGGTGTCGCGTGGGACGAAAAGACCGAGAGTGTCTATGTTTTGCAAAACGGATTTGACGAAAGCGAATATCGGCGTGTTAAATCCGCTGCCGGGACATATAGCGGCAAATCCTACACCGTTCTCAACGGTAACAAGCCTTATTTCAAAGATTATGAACTCATCACAGGTGCATTTGAATATTACAGCACACTTGACGATCTGGGGCGGTGCGATGTCTGCTTTGCCGGTGTGACACCTGCGCTGATGCCGACGGAAAAGCGCGGCGATATCAGTTCCGTCAAGCCGACGGGCTGGATCAATCGCAGTTACGACTGCGTCAGTGGCGGCTCGCTTTATAACCGCTGTCACCTCATCGGATTTCAGCTTACGGGTGAGAACGCGAATAAACGCAATCTCATCACGGGTACGCGCTATCTCAATGTCGACGGAATGCTTCCGTTTGAAAACCGGGTGGCGGACTATGTCAAATCCACGGGAAAAGAAGTACTCTACCGCGTGACACCGGTTTTCTCGGGCAGTAATCTGCTTGCCGACGGGGTGTTGATGGAGGCGTATTCCGTTGCGGATCAAGGCAAGGGAATTTCACTTTGCGTTTTTTGCTACAATGTTCAGCCGAATATCACTTTGGATTATGCCACGGGCGAAAATTATCAATCGGGGATGCCGTCTGCGGTCATACCCGTTGCACCCGTTGTACCGACAACACCGGCGGTGACGGGAGCGGTCTATCGCACACCGACGGGCAAGAAATATCATCTCAGCGCGACCTGCGGCGGAAAAAACAGTTACCGTATCACATTGGAGCAAGCCGTTTCACAGGGGCTGACACCGTGTGCCAAATGCGCCAAATAGTAAAATAGTAAAAGAGGACAAAACCGCGCGGTTTTGGGTTTACAAGCGCGAAATGATGTGATATAATGCTTTTGTACGTGATTAGGAGAAAGGCGGAGGACACCGTGCAGACCGATATGATGTTGCATCAAGACACGATCGCATCGCTTTGCGGCGAAAATGTGCTGGTGTTCGATACGCTTCCTTCCACCAATGACCGCCTCAAAGAGATGGCAAAGCAAGGAGCGAAAGACGGCACGGCGGTGATCGCCAATGCGCAGACGGCGGGAAAAGGCCGCTTGGGCAGAACATTTCATTCTCCGAAAGGAAAGGGACTGTATCTTTCCTATCTTTGGCGGCCTCAAAAAATGCCTGCCGAAGCATTGCTTTCGCTGACAGGACTTTGCGCTGTGGCAGCAATGCGCGCGGTAGAGATTGCCTGCGGTGTCAAAACGCAGATCAAGTGGACGAACGATCTTGTTTTCGCTACTCGTAAGGTCGCCGGTATCCTCACGGAGATGACCGTTCGGCAGGGAACGGATGTTGCCGATGCCGTGATTTTGGGTGTCGGTATCAATGTGAGTCATACGCCGGACGATTTTCCCGACGAGGTGCGAGATATGGCGTCTTCGCTTGCTTTATGCGGCGCAAAACACCTTTCACGCGATATTTTGGCGGCGGAACTGATCCGACAGCTTCGTTTGGCGGTTTGTGCATTGGAACAAGGAAAGACGCAGGAGTATTTTACTCTTTATCGCGCATCCTGCCTCACTTTGGGTAAGCGTGTGCGTCTGGTGCGCGGCGAGAAGGAAGATTTCGCCGTTGCCGAGGATATCGACCGGCAGTTCGGACTTGCGGTGCGCTATGATGACGGCGCGATGGAAGTCATTCGCTCGGGGGAAGCCTCGGTGCGCGGACTTTACGGATATTTGGAGTGAAAAGATGCTCAAAACACTTTGGGAACTGTTTTATACTTTTGCCACAGTCGGCGTGATGACATTCGGCGGCGGTTATGCGATGCTGCCGATCTTACAGCGCGAAGTGGTGGAAAAGCACCGCTGGGCAACGGACGAGGAATTGACTGATTATTTTGCCATCGGGCAATGCACCCCTGGCGTGATCGCGGTGAACACTGCAACATTCATCGGACGCAAAAAATGCGGCATCATCGGCGGAATCGTGGCAACGCTCGGCGTAGTGTTCCCCTCAGTGGTCATTCTTTGTATTTTAGCCGGCGTTTTGACCGCGTGGAGCGAACTTGCGTTGGTGAAAAATGCGTTTGCGGCGATACGCGTTTGCGTTTGTGTATTGATTTTCAATGCCGTTTGTAAACTTTGGAAAAGTGCCGTGCGTGATGTGTGGACGATCCTTTTGTTCCTTGCCGTGCTGGCGGGGACGGTTTTTTTGGATTGCTCTCCGATTTATTTTGTTTTGGCATCCGCACTTTGCGGCTTGGCGATTGCACGGCTGCAAGGCAAAAAGGGGGAGAAGAAATGACGCTTCTGCTCCTATTCTGGGAATTTTTCAAGACGGGACTTTTTGCCGTCGGCGGCGGAATGGCGACTTTGCCGTTTCTCTATGATATGGCAGCGCGGCACGGCGACTGGTTTACCGCCAGGCAGTTGACGGATATGATCGCCGTTTCGGAATCGACACCGGGACCGATTGGTGTCAATATGGCGACCTATGTCGGTTATCTGACGAGCGGTATCATCGGCGCGGTCGTGGCAACGCTGGGACTTATTACGCCGAGCATTATCGTTATTTTGATTTTGAGCCGTGCGCTGGAAGTATATCGGGACAGTCCGATCGTAAAAAGTGTGTTTTACGGCTTGCGTCCTGCTTCCGTTGCGATGATTACCGGCGCATTGCTGACGGTGGCAAAAGTCACCTTTTTTCGCGGCGATGCGGCATTGTGCATACAAAATGTCAACATACAGGCAATTTTGCTCGCCGCAGTTTTACTGTTGTTTACGCGGTTCGTTCCGCTGACAAAAAAATGGCATCCGATCGTGTTTATTCTGTTTTCTGCCGCGATCGGCATGATCTTCCGCTTTGCGGAAACTTAATTTGATTTAACTGAGGAAGAGAGGAACTTATCATGGAAGAACTCAAACAATGTCCCAAATGTCAGGAATTCTATTCTTCGACTTACCGTGCTTGCCCGTTTTGCGATGAAATGCCTGACGACAAAGGAGAAGTCAAAGTGACGCCGCGCCGCCGCAAAGGACACCGCGAGAGCGGACACCGTGCGACGCATTCGGCACGCGGCATTATCATCTGCATACTGCTTTTTGCTCTTTTACTGATGCTTTGGTATCTGTTCGGCTCGGATGTTATCGCCAAATTGCAGGGACAGGATGCCGGAAAACCCAAAAAAGAGATCACGGAAGTGGTAGATGACGGCAAAAAAGAGGACGATGTAGATGTCGTTCCCGATGACGAAACCGAACCGGACGACGAGGAGATCAGACAACCTTCCTCTTCTTCCGACAAGATACCGGATGCAGAAAAGACAACTGACACTACACCCGATACCACCCCTGAGAAGACGCCCGAGAAGACACCTGATACCACGCCGGTTTCCTCTTCTCTTACGCTCAACCGCTCTGATTTTACGCTCGGCGCAAACGAGAGTTTCCAACTCAAAGTGAACGGCAGTACGGGCAAAGCCACATGGACGGTCGACAACCCCAATGTGGTGAAGGTTGACGAAAACGGCAAGGTGACGGCAGTCGGCGGCGGTCACACCACGGTGACAGCAACAGTCGGCGGCAATAAGGGAACTTGCATCGTCCGCGTACAGGGGATGGACAAGGTGAGCGGCAACACCGCTCCTGCCGCCAATACTGCGACACCTGACGCAAATACCGCGACACCTGCCGGCGGCGCGGTGAGTTTCAGCAAGGAAGATGTGACCATCAAGGTCGGGGAATCCTTCAAACTCAAAGTCAACGGCTCAACGGCGACACCCACTTGGGGCGTGAGCAACAATGCACTGGTGAGCGTAGATCAAAACGGTACGGTGAAGGGACTTGCGCAGGGTACGGCGACCGTTCAGGCGACCGTAAACGGCACAAAGCTTTCCTGCATCGTGCGTGTCAAGTAAAGACCAATACGGCAGTCGGACTGCGAGAATGTCCGACTGCCGTATTTTTTTGCCCAATGCTTGCAAAATGAGAAAAAATATGGTAAATTATGAAGAAAGTTTGCTTGGAAAGAGGCTATTTCGATGAGAGAGAAAGCGCAGAAGAATAAAGGCACAATTCGCGCATTTTTGCACTATTTTAAGCCGCATAAAAACCTTTTCATCCTCGATATGTTTTGTGCCGCATTGGTCTCGGTTATTGATCTGGCATTTCCGATGGTTACGCGATGGGCGCTCAACGATCTGCTGCCCAACAAGAATTACCGCGCATTTTTTATGCTGATGTTCGGCGTGCTGCTTTTCTTTGCCCTGCGTGCCTTTCTTTATTTCGTTATTGCCTATTGGGGACATACCTTCGGCATTCGTGTGGAAGCGGATATCCGCCGTGACCTTTTTGTGCATTTGGAGGAGTTGGATTTCGGCTTTTTTGATCAAAACCGTACCGGTCAGTTGATGAGCCGTCTGACGAGCGATCTCAACGAGATCACCGAACTTGCGCACCACGGACCGGAGGATCTGCTTATCTCCGCGCTCACCATTTTCGGCGCACTGACCGTGATGTTCTTTGTGGAATGGCGGTTAACGCTGGTGGTGCTTGTCATTATGCCGATTTTTATTACCGTCACACTCTCACGCCGTCGCAAAATGAGTGAGGCATCCCGCGGAGAAAAGCGCAAAGCCGCCGCAATCAATGCCGGTATTGAATCCTCTCTTTCGGGCATGAAAACGGCGCGCGCATTTGCCAACGAGGAAATCGAAATCGAAAAATTCGACGAACTCAACGGGCAATTCAAAGTTTCCAAGCGCAAATTCCACATGGAAATGGGCTTTTTCAATGCTTCTCTCGAATTCTTTATGAAACTTCTGCCGATGGCGGTCATCACCGTGGGCGGCTATCTCATTATGAATCGGAATTTTCAATTGGCAGACTTGATCGCTTTTGACCTTTATGTCACGACTTTGGTGACACCCGTGCGCCGCCTGGCGAACTTTTCGGAAATCTTTACGCGTGGTTTTGCCGGTTTGGAACGCTTCAAAAATCTGATGGATACCAAACCGCAGATCGTCGATGCATCCGATGCCAAAATGCTTGACCGCGCTGAGGGCAAAATTGAGGTGCGCGATGTATGTTTTGCCTATGATGCCGCCAAACGCGAGATTTTGCACCATGTTTCCTTCACCGTTGAGCCGGGCGAAACGGTGGCTTTGGTCGGTGCGAGCGGTGGTGGAAAAAGTACATTATGTCAACTTGTTCCGCGCTTTTACGAAACGCATGAGGGCACGATTTTGGTCGATGACCTCGATGTGCGTTCGCTGACGAGAAAATCCCTGCGCCGCAACATCGGTATCGTTCAGCAGGATGTGTTTCTTTTTGCCGATACCGTGCGCGAAAACATTCGTTACGGAAAACCGGACGCAACGGACGAGGAGATCATCGAAGCCGCCAAACGCGCCGAGATCTATGACGACATCATGGAGATGCCGGAAGGTTTGGACACCTATGTCGGCGAGCGCGGAACGCTCCTTTCGGGCGGTCAGAAACAACGCATTGCCATTGCACGCATTTTCCTTAAAAATCCGCCGATCCTTATTTTGGATGAGGCGACAAGTGCGCTTGACAGCGTGACGGAAGCTAAAATTCAGCACGCTTTTGATGAACTTTCCCGTGGCAGAACGACGCTGATCATTGCTCACCGTCTTTCCACCATTCATGCCGCCAAGCGCATTATGGTGATTGAACACGGCGAGATCGTCGAAAGCGGCGAGCATGAAGCACTGCTCGCACAAAACGGCGTTTATGCGGAACTTTGGAACACACAACAACGAGTCAGATGAAAATGGAAAAAAGGATTTTATTGGACCGCATCGCAAAAGACGACGAAGAACGACTTCTCTTTGCGCGTATAATGGATAAGAAAGAGCAGAGCGAACGACGCAGCACGGCGCAATGGACGGACTTTTTGAGTCCGGCAGAGGTCGAACGCGCCAAAGACCTGCTCTGCGCTTGCGGCGTTTTTGACGGTTATCGGTTTTGCGGCGGCTATGAAAATGCCGAGCGGTGTCGTCTGTGCTTTTTGCCATCATGGCAGGAAGAGTCGGACGAAGACGAAGGGATCGCGTATCTGCACGCCGCTTTTTATGAAAGCGGTGCATTGTCGCATCGGGATTTTTTGGGGAGCATTCTTGCTCTCGGCCTGGTGCGCGGCAAGATCGGTGATATTGCCGTACGCGAGCAATCGTGCGATATTGTGGTCACGCCCGATGCGGTGGAATTACTGCTGCGCGAATGGAAATCAGCCGGACGCATCGCGCTTCGTGTTTCGCAGATCACGAAAGAGCAGTGGCAGGGACCGGAGCAAAAAACAAAAGAGATCCGCGATACAGTGGCATCGCTTCGGTTGGACGCGGTGATCGCCGTCGGACTTTCCACCTCACGCGGCAAAGCGAGTGAGTGGGTGTCGGAAGGCAGAGTGCAGAAGAATTACCGTCCGTGCAATAAAAGCGACAGTGCCGTTGCGCAAGGTGATGTGATCTCCGTGCGTGGTGTGGGGAAATTCACATTGCAGGAGGTCGGAGGTCTGAGTAAAAAAGGCAGGATCGGCATTGTGGCAAAGAGATATTTATAGGAGAGAGAATATGACAGAGGAAAAGATACAGCGCATCAACGAACTTGCGCATAAGGCAAAAACACCGGAAGGCTTGACCGAAGAAGAAAAAACCGAACGGGATGCTCTGCGCAAAGAATATATTGCGTCCGTTTTGGGCAACCTCAAAAGTGAGTTGGATCAACTGCGCTGAAGGCTGAAGGGAGTCGAACTCTGCATGGTTTATCAAGGCTGATTTTTCCCAACTGTGCGTTAAATCCCTTGAAAATACGAAAGTATGTTCTTCGGGATTTGCCTTCATTTGGAAAAAATCAGCACTTGATAAACTTCTTTGAACCCTGACGCCGGAAAATTTTCATCAGACGAATGCGTAAAGATGCAGATGGGCTGTCGCCCATCAAATCTGACAATTTCGTATGGTGGAAATTTAACAAGTCAGGGCATACTGAGTTCAACTCTCTTCAGCCTACTTTTTGCGCTTATTGTCGATGTCGTCAAAGAGCACATCGCAGAATGCGTCCATCGTCAAAGCACCGAGGTCCTCTCCCGTTCTGTGGCGGACAGAGACCGTCTTATTTTCGATATCCTTGTCGCCGAGGATGACCATATACGGAATTTTATCCGTCTGTGCGGCGCGGACCTTATACTTCAAAGTATTGGAACTGTCGTCCACAGCCACGCGGATGCCCTTGCGCGAAAGGACTTCCCTGACGCTTGCAGCATATTCTTCGGCGCGCTCGGTGATCGTGAGGATGCGCACCTGCTCGGGGGCAAGCCATGTCGGGAGATTGCCGGCAAAACGCTCGATGAGATAAGCGAGCGTACGCTCGTAGCAGCCGAGGCTGGTACGATGGATGATATAGGGCAGTTTCTTTTGCCCGTCGGTGTCGGTATAGTACATACCGAAACGCTGGGCAAGGAGCATATCGATCTGGATGGTAACGATCGTGTCCTCTTTGCCGAATACATTTTTATATTGGATATCGAGTTTCGGTCCGTAGAACGCGGCTTCGTCGATCCCGACGGAGTATTCCACACCGAGTTCGTTCAAAATCTTTTCCATAATGGACTGCGCCTCTTCCCACTGTTCGGCAGTCCCCTCGTACTTGTTCTTCGGGTTGGCGGGATCCCACTGTGAGAAGCGGAAAGTGCATTGGTCAAGCAGTCCCACGATGTCCAAAACATACTTGGCAAGGTCAAGACAACCTCTGAACTCCTCTTGCAGCTGCTCGGGACGCAGTACCAGGTGTCCTTCGGAAATGGTAAATTGACGCACGCGGATCAAACCGTGCATCTCGCCGGAGTCCTCATTGCGGAACAGCGTGGATGTTTCACCCAAACGCATCGGCAGATCGCGGTAGGAACGGGCACGGTTGAGATAGACCTGATACTGGAACGGGCAGGTCATCGGGCGAAGCGCAAAGCACTCTTTCGTCTCATCATACGGATCGCCGAGGACAAACATACCGTCCAGATAATGATCCCAGTGACCGGAAATCTTATAGAGTTCGCGCTTTGCCATCAACGGCGTCTTGGTGAGCAAATAGCCTCTCTCCTGCTCCAGATCTTCGATCCAGCGTTGGAGCAGTTGCACCACACGCGCGCCCTTTGGAAGCAAAATCGGCAAACCCTGACCGACTTCATCGACGGTGGTAAAGTATTCCAATTCGCGGCCGAGTTTGTTGTGGTCGCGTTTGAGCGCCTCTTCCTGACGGGCAAGATATTCGGTCAACTCGTCCTTGCTCGGGAACGCGATGCCGTAGATGCGCTGGAGCATCTTGCGATTGGAGTCGCCGCGCCAATATGCACCGCAGCACTTGGTCAGTTTGAAACCGTTGTGCTTGATTCTGCCCGTGTGGTCCATGTGAGGACCTGCACAAAGGTCGGTAAATTCGCCTTGCGTATAAAACGAAATGACGGCATCCTGCGGCAAATCTTCAATGAGTTCGACTTTGTAGTCCTCGCCGCGCTCACGCATATAGGCGATTGCCTCTTCTCTCGGCTTTTCCGAGCGAACGAGGCTCAGGCGCTCCTTGACGATCTTTTTCATCTCGTCCTCGATCTGCGCAAGATGCTCGGGCGTGAAAGAAAATTCCGCGTCAAAGTCGTAATACCAGCCCTCGTCAATGGCAGGTCCGATGGCAAGTTTGACGCTCGGCCACAGGCGTTTGACTGCCTGCGCCATCACATGCGAACAGGTGTGCCAATAGTTTTTCCGATACTCCGGATTTTCAAATGTGTAAAAGTTTTCTTCCATGTTTTTTGCTCCTATATAAAAAATTTTCCTCAGCAAAAAGAAATGCGCTCACGGCATACGCGGAAACAAAAATCCCGCCCCCGACAATCTGTCAGGGGTGGGAAATTATTTCTCACGGTTCCACCCTGATTGCGGAAAACTCCGCCTCTCATTGGGCTGTAACGGGCCTGCCCGACGGACTCATCGCCCGTGGCTCCGAGGTGGTAACACTCGCGGCGCATAACCAAAATTGCAGCTTACATTTGGTCTCTCTTGATCCGCCTTTGCCGAATGTCTTGTCCTCATCCGCGCCATATTCGCTTGATTTGTGCTTATTTTAACGCAGATCGCTCAATTTGTCAAGAGCCGGAATTTTGAGCATTCCGTAATGCAAAATAATATCTGTTTCCTCGGCACTTAATGAAGCGAAGTCGCCCGTCTTCTATCATTTTATTTCTTTATTTGCAAAGCGTCTTCTTTCTTCAATAACCCCTCATTTATTGAAAAAGCACATCGCTTTTGCGATATGCTTTTTATAATTATACTATAATAGACAAGGGGTATTTTCTGTAAAAATCGGAGTTTTGTGAATGATTATCACAAAATATAACTGGATATCAAAGAACTGATTTTTTTAATATCCACTTTCGATTTAAAATCAAATTGTAAGACCGTTCCGTTACTGAAAGTTGCAATTAATTCGCTATCAATATCTAATAAGCCGGCTGTTTCAATCCCATAGTATTGAATTTTTGAATAAGGATAAGAAAAATAGGATGTTTTCTTACCGGTAATACCCTGAACATTTATCACAAAAATACGTTTATTGGTAAACAAAACCTGGTCGCGAACAGTTTTAAAAGCAGCGATTAACTCTTCTCCGGAAACCAACAGTTGCAAGGCATCACCCTTCACATCAGAGAGTGAAATTTCTTTTAAATTCAGAAGTTGAGAATCTAATTTAATACCTGTGTTTATAGTTGCCATAATATTATCTCCCCATATTTTTTCTTATTATAACATTTTTAAACTTATAAGCAAAGTCTACATTTTTGCTTTTTTAAAAATACCCCATCCAAAGTATAGCCCGTTTACGGGCAATTGTCAAGTAAAATTTTTGGGGTAAAATAATTATGGGTGATAAATTTGATAAAGTATGATAAGTTGTGGCAAACATTGAAAGGAAAAAATGTATCTCAATATGCACTCGTTCATAAATATAAAATCAGTACTGGGCAACTGGACAGATTGAGAAAAAATGCCACAGTAAGCACGAACACCCTCAATACACTATGCTTGATTTTGGATTGCAACTTATCAGACATTGCAAATTTTGAGAAAGATCCAAATGAAAAAATATAAAGCCGACATCTTCGAAATTCTTGAAAATGTCGGCTTTTGTTTTTGGAGTTGCACTATGGAATAGCACAAATACTACCATAATTGGTAAAAACGCTTAATTCGCCCGTGGGAGATGCCATTTGTACTTTGCCGCCAGGATGCGCAAAATCACGATCGTGACGATACCCAAAATCATAGAGCAATCGCTCCCGAGCGGATGTGACGCCACGCAGACGACCGCGCCGCAGATGCTCGCCGCGGCGTAAAAGCGTTTGACAAAGATCATCGGCTTTTTATCCGCAAAAATGTCGCGCAGTACACCGCCGCCGACGCCTGTGAGAACACCCAGGAAAATAGCAAAAAACGAATTTTCAAATTCGGGTGCCGCTGCGATGCCGATGACGGTAAAGGTTCCCAATCCGAGCGCATCGACGATGACAAAGATCATGTGATCCGTATTGATACGGTTACGAACCGGCGGCAGGAAAACAATCATCGACACAACTGCCGCCAAAATAGCATAGAGTGGATCGCGCAGTGATTGCGGCGGTGTCACACCGATGAGAAGATCGCGGATCACGCCGCCGCCGATCGCCGTTGTGATACCCAGCATCACAACACCCAAAATATCCATCTGCTTTTTGATCGCCGTCATCGCGCCCGACACGGCAAACGCAACCGTCCCGATCAATTCCAATATAAAATACATTCCGTTGCCTCCGTTCGTACCCGAATGTTATGTTTGATTTTTCACCATAGTTTTTATAAACTGTATCCAGTATAGTACGCTCCATTTTGTGATATATTTCTGCTGACGCAGAAATGTGATATGATATAAATCCACCCACGCCCGAAGGACATATCACAAATCTGCAAAGTGGATGTATATCGTTGAAAAACCCTCGTTCAAAGAACGAGGGTTTTCATGGAGCTGGATGCGAGATTTGAACTCGCGACCTCATGATTACGAATCAGGCGCTCTACCAGCTGAGCTAATCCAGCATATTGGCTTTTATCGGGAACAGATTGCATTGTAACACAGTTTTCGCGTGCCGTCAACACTTTCTTTTGATATTTTTACTTTCAAATTATACTATTTGTATTTTTGCCCCGTTTTCTTGCAAATTCATTTTTTGCGGCACGAAAAAACGGCATCCGACGGTATCGGTTTTTGCCCGTTCAAAAGTTCCGCAATTCCGCTTTTTTCCTGCTTTATGCACATTATTCACCGGTTTTTCACAAGTTTACATAAATTATTGCATAATTATTCTTTACAAATAGTTATCCACAGTTTCCACAACTTTTTCCACAGGGTTTATATTTCATATTTTCCCTTGAAACAATACACTTTTTGTTTACGCATAAAAGTATTATGTAATGTACCGCTGATTTTCGGTACATCTTTCAGTTTACATAACACCACATATTGTCTGCTATTTTACCCTTTTGTTGCCGTAATCCCTTCCCTTTGCAAGATTGATTTCATTTCCGTCAAAAAAGCGAGGCACTTCCCTTTTACCCTTTAAAAAAAAAGAACCTGCCGAAGTATTTTCTTCGACAGGTTTCCTGCAAAATGCCAACATTTTTAGTCCAAATAGGATTTTTCGATCTCGCGCGTGGCAAATGCGTTGAGCGAGGGATCGGCACGAACGCCGGACAAGTACTCGTAATAGCCCTGCGCACCGATCATGGCACCGTTGTCGCCGCAAAAGCGAAGCGGCGGCAGATAAAGCCGGTAGCCATGCTTATCGCATTCTCTTTGCAGATCGGTTCGCAAAAAAGAGTTGGCGGCGACACCGCCGGCGGCAACCAATATCTTGCGTCCGCTTTGTTCCATGGCAAGCATGGCACGCGGCACCAATTCATCGGAAACCGCCTGCACAAAATCTCGCGCCAATGCCGCGCGATCGAGCGGTTTTCCGCTTTGCTCCGCCGTGTGTGCAATGTTAACGACCGCTGTCTTCAACCCCGAAAAACTCATATCGAGCGGACAGCCGTCGATTTTGGCACGGGGCAGATCGTAAACGCCGCCTTGACTTTCCTTCGCCAGCGCGTCGATCGGTGCGCCGCCGGGATAGGGCAAGCCCAATACACGCGCCGCTTTATCGAAGCATTCCCCTGCCGCATCATCGCGTGTCGCGCCGAGCAGGGAAAATTCCGTATAGTCCCTGACATCCACCAAAAGGGTATTGCCGCCCGACATACAAAGTGCCAGAAACGGCGGTTTCAACTCCGGAAACGCCAAATAGTTCGCCGCAATATGTCCGCGCACATGATGCACGGGGATCAGCGGCTTATGCAGTGCATAGGCGACCGATTTGGCAAAACTCAAGGCGACCAAAACCGCACCGATGAGCCCCGGTGCATAGGTCACGGCAACGGCATCCACTTCCTCTTTCGTAATACCGGCATCCGCCAAAGCCTTGTCGCAAAGTCCTGCGATCGCCTCCACATGCTTGCGCGATGCGATCTCGGGCACAACGCCGCCGTACAGTGCGTGCATATCCGCCTGGGATAAGATGGCATCGGAAAGCACCTTTCGTCCGTCTTCAACAACGGCGACCGCTGTCTCGTCGCAGGACGATTCAAAAGCCAGTATTTTCATTCCTCTTCCTCCCAATTGTTCTTTTGCGGGATCGGGTTTTCTCTATTCCACGGGATCTGCACATTTTTCGCGAATATCTGCGGTGCAAACGCCTTTTGATAACTCGCCCGGTGCGCCAAGCATAAATCCGCCTCGTCAATCTCCTGCTCCGACCAATAAAGCGTATGATACGGCACGCCGAAAATAACGGTGTCGTAATTTGCCTGTTTTGCGCCCAAGCGGTGATAAAAATTCTTGCGGCGCTCTGCCAGTTCGGGATCCGGTGCCAAAGCCGGAATCTCCACCTCTCCGAAAAGGATGTTGTTCTTTTCCTTCTCCAAAAGCATCTTCACCAACTCTGCCCCAATGCCGCCGTTGCGCCGGCTCTGTTCGATGCAAAGATAGTCGAAAAGAACATATCCCGTCTGCACCGCAAGCACAAATGCCTCACCGACCGGCATATCCCCGTCAAAAAGGCACCATGGGCGATACCACCCCTCACGGTATGCTTTTTCCATCTTTTTCAGCGGTCTGCGCTCCGAAGGAGGAAAAGCCGCAACTATATCTCTTTGGTATACCGCACGCAATTCCTCACGCGTCGGCAGTCTCATCTCCATTGTCCGTAAACCTTCTTGTCATAATGATCGCATCCTCTTTGGGATGCTCGTAATAGTTCGGGCGTCTTCCTTCCGAGCGGAAGCCGCGGCTGCCGTAAAGTGTGATGGCGGCATAGTTGCTCGCGCGCACTTCCAGCGTCAGAAATTCCAAATGATTTCCCTCGGCAAAATGAATAAAAACATCCAAAAGTCGGCTCGCCACGCCTTGTCTTCGCACTTCGGGGCGCACCGCAACATTGGTGATATAGCCTTCGCCTGCCATCACCAAAAGCCCTGCGTAACCGACCACGCTGTCCTCTTCATCCAGCGCGACCAAAAAAGCCGCACAGTCATTTTCCAACTCTTCGGCAAGCATTTTACGCGACCATGGCGTGGTAAAGCAAATGCGTTCAATCTCCGCCAAATCGTCTAAATGATCTGCCGTCATCGGTACGATGCGGACTTTTTTTTGCAGTTGTTCCATTTATTCTTTCGCCTCCAACCATGTCTTGCCGTAATGCGCATCCGCAGTCAACGGAACGCTCAATGCGGCGGCTTGCTCCATCTCTTCTTTCAAGATCAGCGCCACCCGATCCGCTTCTTCCTCGGGGCATTCCACGATCAATTCGTCATGCACCTGCAACACCAGACGGCCTTGCAGATTTTCCCGCTGCATACGCGCATCCACGCGCACCATCGCCAATTTCATAATATCTGCCGCCGTGCCCTGCACGGGCATATTAAGTGCCACCCGCTCACCGAACGAGCGCGTGACGAAATTGCTCGCCGTCAATTCGGGTAATGTCCGCCGACGGTGATAGACCGTTTCCACATAGCCGTCCTCTTTTGCCTTCTCCACCACCTCGGTCATATAGCGGTGAATGCCCGAAAAGCGCGAAAAATAATTTTCAATATACTCTTTTGCTTCATAAACGGAAACGCCGATGTCCTGTGCGAGGGAAAAGGCGGAGATACCGTAAACGATGCCGAAATTCACCGCTTTGGCACGCGAGCGCATCTCGCGCGACACCTGATCGCGCGGCACATTGAACACTTCGGATGCCGTCACGGTGTGGATATCTTCACCCGAGCAAAATGCACGGCGCATCGTCTCGTCATTGGCAATATGCGCAAGCAGGCGCAGTTCGATCTGCGAATAATCCGCATCCACCAAAACATTCCCCTGCGGCGCAATGAACATCCGGCGAAATTCGCTTCCCAAACGGGTTCGCGTGGGGATATTTTGCAAATTCGGCTCGGTGGAACTGAGCCGTCCCGTCGCCGTTGCCGTCATCTGAAACGAAGTGTGGATACGCCCGTCCAAAGCAATGACTTTGAGTAGCCCTTCGCAGTAAGTGGACTTGAATTTTGCGTACTGCCGGTATTGCAGGACATCTTCCACGATCGGTGCTTCCAGGCGCAGTTTTTCCAAAACATCAGCATTGGTCGACCAACCCGTTTTGGTCTTTTTCCCATGCGGCAAGTGCAATTTTTCAAAGAGGACTTCTCCGAGTTGCTTGGGTGAGTTGATATTGAACGCACCGCCGCTTTGCTCGTAGATTTTCTCTTCCAATCCCTTGATCTCCGCGTCAAGTTCCTCTCCGAAACGGCGCAGTGCCGCCGCATCGACCGCCATACCCTTTTGTTCCATCCGCGCCAACACGCGGCAAAGCGGCAATTCCGCTTCATAATAGAGAAAATGATCTTCGCGCTCTTCGATCTCGCGCGAAAGCGTATCGTAAAGCCGCTCGATCGCCGCGGCATAGGCGCAAAGACTCTCTTCTGCCGCCGTACTGTCTCCGAGCGGCAAAAATGCCTCTTTTGCTTCATGTTCGGGCGCAGGCAATGCCTCTTGGAAACAGGAAATGTAGACCTTGTCCAAATTGAAACTACCTGCCGTTGCATCGAGCAGATATGCCGCAAGCGCCGTATCAAACACAAAATTTTCGATCGGCAGTTCCTGCTGCAAAAGCATACGCATCAAGTCTTTTACGCCATGCGACACCTTGGCGATGTCCGCAGAAAAGAGCGCGGTCAAAAGCGTATGCCAATCACCCTCATAGGAATTGGTACGCAAAAGCACCGTTTCTTCCCCGCAACTCACCGCCAACGCGTTGCCTTCATCCGCCGTCAGCAAAAAAACGCGCTCCGCCTTGCGCCACTTTGCAAGAAAGGCTTTTGCCTCTTCCTCCTTCGTGACACGCACAACGGTCTTCGCTTTTGCCGACACCGCCGCGACCGGTGCGGATTTTGGTGCGCGCAAGCCGTATTTTTCGATCAGTTTATGAAATTCCAACTTCAAAAAGAGCGGATATAACGCTTCGCTCGGTGCTTTGCGCACATTGTCTTTCGGTGTAAAATCAAGCGGAGCATCCGTCACGATCGTGGCAAGTTGATAGGTCTGCCGTGCGCTTGCTTCACCCTCGGTCAGTTTGCGGATAACATTGGGTTTCGCCTCAATGTCGGGCAATGCGCCGAAGATGGTATCAATACTGCGGTACTTGGTAATCAAAGCCTTCGCCGTGGTCTCTCCCACACCGGGGACACCGATGAGATTATCACTGCTGTCGCCCATAAGGGCTTTGAGGTCGATCATATAGATCGGTGCAAAACCGTATTCCTCTTCAAAGGTCTGCGGCGTCATATCGCGCGTGGTCGTCTGCCCCATACGGGTGGAAACCAACTTCACTTTCGTATGCTCGGTAATGAGCTGCAAACTGTCCTTATCGCCTGTGACGATCACGCAGTCCCAGCCGTCTGCCTCGCATTTGCGCGAGATCGTGCCGATCAGATCGTCCGCTTCAAAACCTGCCATTTCGTAGTGTGGGATCTGCATTGCATCCAGCACTTCTTTCATCACAGGCAACTGCATCGCAAGTTCTTCGGGCATACCGTGACGCGTCGCCTTATATCCGTCATACTGCAAATGGCGGAATGTCGGCTCTTTGCGGTCAAAAGTCACGCAAACCGCTTCCGGCTCTTCTTCATCAAGCAGACGCTGCAATGTCGTCAAAAAGCCGAAAATAGCGTGCGTATAAAAACCGTCTCTTGTCGTGAGCGGTCGGATGCCGTAATAAGCGCGGTTGAGAATGGAATTGCCGTCAATGACCATCAGTTTCATTTTCATAATCCTCCATTGCCGCAAAACGCACGGTAAAGCACATACCGCCGCCTTCGCGGTGCTTCGCCGATACCGTTCCGCCGTAGCGTTTGACCGTGTCGGCAACGATGGAAAGTCCTAAACCCGTACCGCCGGCAGCACGGGAGCGCATCTTATCCACACGGTAAAAGCGATCAAAAATATGCGGCAGGTCTTCATCGGGAATGCCGACACCGTTATCCTCCACCGTCAGGACACATTCTCCCTCCGCGCCGTCTTGCGTCAAGCGCACAAAACCGCCCTCGCGGTTATATTTGATCGCATTTTCCGTCAGATTGTAGATGATATGATGCAGATCGTCCGCCGTGGCAAGGACGATCTTTTCTTTCTTCAATTCAACGAACAGTGTTACTTTTTTCTCCTCTGCGAGCAAACGCAGCGAGTGTTCCACACGCTTGCAGATCTCGCTTACTGCGATCGGCTCTGCTACCGTTTTTCGGCTACTGTCCATTTTGGTCAAATTCAGCAGATTTTCGGTAATACGAGAAAGGCGCTCTGCCTCCCGTGCAATATCTCCGACAAATTCGCGCGCGGTCGCCATATCCATATCATCCGCTTGCAAAATGGAATCGCTCATCAAGCGAATACCGGCGAGTGGGGTTTTGAGTTCGTGCGAGGCATCCGCCACAAAGCGGCGGCGCACTTCCTCCGTCTCTTGCAAGCGGTCGGAAAGGTTGTTGAATTCTTCGGAAAGCCTCGTCACTTCATCGTGTCCGCTGATTTTGGTATGCGTACTGTATGAGCCGTCGCGCATCTTTCCGATGGCATTGAAAAGCATCTGAAACCGATGCGTCAGAATATGAGACAATAGCGTGGCAATCAGTATGGATGCGATGACCAAAGCAAGCGAAACGCGCAAAAGTGCTTTTTGCTCACTTTGCAAAATACTGCCCTGCTGCGTATCATGCTCGTAGGCATATACGATACCGATCACACGGTTGCGATACAAAATCGGCGCAACGGCGAAACTGTCAAATGCACCTTCATGATAAGAAGAGGCAAAAACATCATATCCCTGCAAAGCGCGGGACATACTGTCTTTGGCGATCGCGCCGTTTTTGGCCTTTCCCGAATCGTACAGCACCACGCCTGTCCTGTCCGTCACCAGAATGCGGTCATATTTTGCCTCCCGCATCGGCTTCAATGCAACGGCAACGCTTTCTTTTTGCAGTTCTCCCAAATCGGACAATGCCGACGACATCACGCGCACGCCGTTTTGCATGGTCGTTTGTTTTGCCTGAAAAACGAGGTCTTGCAAGACGATCAGCGGATAGGTGTTCATGATCACCAATGCCACAAGCAGCGCACAGATGTATGCGATACTGAACTTGTGATGCAATTTCATGTGAACCAACTTCCTCCGCCTTCTTTCCCTGCAAATTTACGCGTCCAGATAATATCCGACGCCCCACTTGGTCATCAAAATTTTCGGCTCCGCGGGATTTTCCTCGATTTTTTCGCGCAAACGCCGCATGTGCACATCCACCGTACGGAAATCGCCTGCATAGGAACAACCCCAAACCAGATCCATCAAATTATCGCGTGTATACACGCGGCGCGGATTTTTCATCATCAGTTCCAAAAGATCGTATTCCTTCGCCGTCAGTTCCACTTTTTCGCCGCTGCGCATAACAGTGCGCTCTGCGGGATTGAGCGTCAAAATGCCTACGCAGATCAAGCCGTCCGTTTTCTTTTGCTCCGTCACACCGGCGCGGCGCAAAAGAGCACGCACACGCGCTTTGAGTTCCAAAATATTGAACGGCTTTGTCACATAGTCATCCGCACCGCATTCAAATCCCATCACCTTGTCGGATGCTTCGCTGCGTGCCGTGAGCATGATGATCGGAACGGAAGAAAATGTGCGGATCTGCATACAGGCATCCATTCCGTTCATTTTTGGCATCATCAGATCCATGATGATCAAATCGTAACCGTTGTTTTTTTCCATTTCCACAGCCGCTTCACCGTCATTTGCGGTTTCCACGGTGTATCCTTCATTTTCCAAATTGTACCGAATGCCCTTTACCAGCAAGGCCTCATCATCCACAACTAAAATTTTCATTTTTGATCCTCTTTCCTTTTGTATAAATCTACAGCCTTTGCTCTTGCACTTTTCCCCTCGATTTGATATAATAAAAAATGACAAGATCAGGCAAAAAAATAATATCAAATATATTATAACACACCTCGAGGTAAATTGCTATGAAAACTCTTCGTTTTTTCTCAATTTTTTTGATTTTTTCCATATTGCTCTCTCTCTTCACCCTTCCTGCCGCCGCAGACGACTTTCATGCGGATGCCAAAGCCGCTCTTCTGGTCGAGGAAACAACGGGCGAGATCCTTTACGCGCAGAACATTCACAAGGAATTATACCCTGCAAGCCTGACCAAAGTCATGGTGGCTCTTTTGGTCATGGAAAAGATCGACGCAGGCAAAATGAAACTCACCGACACTTTGACTGCAAGCCGCGAAGCGATCAAAGAAAACGGCAGTACCACCGTCCTTTTGGAGGGAGAAGAACTGACGGTGAAGGATCTGCTTTACGCCATGCTCGTCCCTTCGGCAAACCAAGCCGCCAGCATTCTGGCAGAAGGAGTTGACGGCTCGATCGAGGATTTTGTCAAGCACATGAACGAGCGTGCCAAAGAACTCGGTTGTCAAAACACGCATTTTGCCAATCCGATCGGTCTTCATGATGAAGATCACTATTCCTCCGCATGGGACCTCTATCTCATCACAAAAGAGGCGCGGACGCACGATCTGTTTTTGGAGATTTGCAAAACCGCCGTCTATGAAGTCCCTGCCACCAATCTTTCCGAGGGGCGGAGACTTCACACCACCAACAGTCTGCTTTCCAACTGGAAATGGATCGGCTATATGTACAAATATGCCGACGGTGTCAAAACAGGCTCGACCGATGAAGCCGGTCAATGCCTCATCGCCTCGGCGAAAAACGGCAGCCGTAAACTCATCAGCGTGATCCTCGGTGCCGACCGCGTGACCAAGCCGGACGGCAAGACCGATGTAAAAAACTTTTCCGAAACCATCCGGATGTTTGAGTGGGGATTCAGCAATTTCCGCCGCAAAAAAGTGATCTCCACGGAAGAGGCGATCTGCGAAGTTCCGGTCGCCCTTTCCAAAGAGACCAATTATGTGATCGCACACCCTGCCAAAGATTTGGAATCCACGCTCCCGAATGATCTGGACCCTGCCACACTCAAACGCGAAGTCAAGTTGGATGCCGAAAGTGCCAATGCACCGATCGCCGCCGGCGACAAACTCGGCACGATCACGCTTTCCAACGGTGATACCACTTACGGCACGGTGGATCTGGTCGCGCTCAATGCCGTTTCCGCTTCCCGTTTTTTGCGTATGCAGTATGATTTGAAACTGTTTTTCCGCAATAAGATCGTAAAACTCATTTTGATCTTGCTGCTCATCGGTGTTGCCATCCTCTTTGCCATCGCCTTTTCACCCCGTAACCGCCGCCGCGGAAAGCGTTCTCCGGTACGCCGCCGCGGATATCGAGGCAGAGGACGCAGATTTTAAGATCAAAAAAATCGGCGCATCACTTTGATGCGCCGATTTTTTAATCTTTGAATTCCACAAACTTGATGCAGTAAAAATCCGCCGTAAGGTAATCTTGCTTTTGCGTTTGGTAAATGACGAGATAATCGTTTCCGACATAGGTGAGTTTTCCTTCCACCACAACGGTGTTTTGCGTACCGATCAAAAAACTTATGATCACATTCTTCCCGACATTTTGCCCTAAAAAATTACGCCACGAGTCATCTGCACTCACCGGTGTCTTTTGCGTCTGTTCATTATTCAATGCAATCATTCCGTCCCTCCTTTATGTATCGGCGTATGCCTCGGTCGGCACATAAAAGCAGTGTTTCCCGATTCGGGCGCGGAATTCCCCGACATTGCTCGGAAAATTCGGCTGACAAGTCTCGGAAAAGGGATTGAAAAACCACAAAGCCTCTCCCACATCGGGTAAGCGATTGCCTGCGATCGCCCAATCGGCAATCTGAAACTGTTCTTCCGTGGGGCGCATATTGTAAATGTTTTGCGGATTGTATGTACCCCGTTGCGTCTCACTTGCACAAACAAACTGCCCGGGCTGAAAAACGATGTTGCGCAGATTGCGCTGTCCGACGCGTGCATATTCTCCGACCGTTGTCTCCACGCGATTCATCACGACACTCGCCACCGCTTTCATCCCGTCTTCCCCTTCGCCGCCTGCTTCGCAGGCGATCAGCCTTGCCAAAAGTTCCGCATCCGAATACGCCACCGCACACACCTCTTGCGTTATTGTATGCAAAAGGCTCCGCTTGCAGTACACTTTTATCAAACGCAAAAAACAGACTTGTTTTCGCAAGTCTGTTTTTTGCTTGTATTTGCTTACTTGACCATCCAGCGATAGAGGAAGGTCACGACTTGACCTCGTGTGCAAACCGCATCGGGATCAAAGTGCGTGGCATCCTTAGCCCTGTGCGAGTGCCAAGTGGACTGCTTCGGTGTAATACTCACCGGATGCGAAATCGCTCATTTTTCATTCCTTCATAGGAGACCTTTGCCGCATTCGGTTCCATGTTACACCGCAATCGATAAAAGTTTGTTTTCTGACGGATGTGTTGCAGTGACCGCAGGATACAAGCTTCACGCTCTGCCTCTTTTGAATGGTAAACCGCTTTCAGCATGGGTAAAAATCCCTCAGTATTGGCAATCCGTTCTATATGATTTTCTTTTCCGCGCTCTAAAAAGCAGATTGCTTTCAGCGGCACGGAGATATTAGTGCTGAGATGATGCTTTCCGTCCCACGGTGATCCAAAGACCATGATTCCGTCAGCGGAACATTTCAGCAATGGTTTATCGTCATTGATCATCACGGCACGACTGCCGAACATTTTACGCCAAAGGCGAACATGGGTGCTCTTTCCGGTGCCGCTGGGCGCGGCAAAGATATACCCCTCACCGTCCACGGCAACAGCAGAGCCGTGAATCAAGACAATTTCATGCGTTGAAAGTTGCTCTGCCACTTCGCGGTACAGAAAATTGGACTCTATCTCCGCATCCGAAAAATCATCAACAGGGAGTTTTTCCTCAACATCAGCTTCCCGTAGTAACTGACGCTCTGCGATGATCCGTTCTTCGCTTGATTTGATCGAAATAGTCGGTTGTTCCTCCGTGAGATAGTTTTTGAACACTTCTCTTGTTTCCGGATACAACGCTTTGATTGCAATGGCGTATCCGGCTATTTTTGCTGTAAATTCTACCATTGGACACCCTTCTCTTATTCGCTCAAAAGATCTTCTTTTCTCAGCTTATCAATAAACTTTTCAACAAAGGCGGTTATTTCTTCCCTTGCTCCTTCGTATTCTTCCAACAGGTTAGAAACGATTTCTTCCACTGTTGTTTCTTTTTGTAATAATTTCAAAATCGCTGCGGCAGAGTCGTTCAGATTGAGTACACCGCCAAAGTCCCTTGCATTGTTGCCCACCGGCACGGCAATGACCTCATCGCCCAGTTCTGTTGTTTCAAATTCGTATTTCAACTTCATTGTGTCTTTCTCCTTAACATTCCATGTCGATTTGCTGTTCTTCGTCCGTCAGTGTCTTGTTTTTCCACTTTTCGAATGAATTTTTCATTTGGCTTTGCAGCATTACTTTCAGTTGATCCCGAAATTCCGGGTCGCAGAATTCGATCTGATTCGGACAATTTTTTATCCGTAAACATCTCGGATAATAAAAACAGTTTTTGCATTCCGGGACAGTCGGCGTTCTTTCCTTCCAGTGTTCAATCACGCTGCTGTCCATTTCTTCCGACCGGATATCGCCGAACATTTCCTCTTTTTCGGAAAAATGCTCGCATTTTCCCAAACGCCCTTCCGGCGTGATCGTAGCGGTAGAATCATTGTCCGCCATACACTGATTGGTCCTAAAATATCTCGGAACACCGTCCTGCCTGCCCAGTCCACAACGATTGATATACTCCGTCAGTGCGGCAGACGCCTGATATAACTCCCTGCGTTTTTCGGCGGAGCGGTTCACTTGGAGTTCTTCAAAAATAATACAATTATATACTGTCGGTTTGTTTTCGGAGACAAATATTTTCGACAGCTCCGTGACAAGTTCATGCAGATTATCATGATTGTTCATATCCAGATTCAGTCGAATATCAACGGAAACACCTGCATCCAAAAGCAACCCAATATTTCGCAAAACTCTCTGATATGCACTGCCCTCACGGTAAATATACGCCTTTCGACGGTTATAAATTTCTTCGGTGCCGTCCAGCGTGATCTGAATACGCTGAAGCTTCCAGTCTTCTTTCGCCTTTCTGACCAGTTCTTTGTCAAAGAGATACCCGTTGCTGATCATGCCGGAAGTATAGTCAACGCCCTTTTCACGAAGTCTTTCCACAATCGTATCAATGGCGGCTGCGTTAAAAAGCGGCTCACCGCCGAACCAGCCAAGACGCACAGGTTTTCCCTTACTATGCTCTGCTATGTAATCCGCCGCCGACTTTGCCGTTTCCTCGCTCATGGGGATACGGCTTCTACCCATTTCGTAGCAGTAGAAGCAGCGGGCATTGCAGTCCGTGGTGGTAAAGATAGTATAGGATGTAATGGCATCCTCCTTGGGAGCTGACAGGGAAACGATACGCCGAAGCTGGTCGCAGTAGGTCATCTCGTCCGCATCCGCCGGCACAAGGATACGCTTGAGAGCATAATCTTTCATCTGCTCCGGTACACACCCATGAAACTGCTTCAACATATCCGCTTCTTCACTGTCCAGTAAGAGCAGTTCACAGGTCAATGTATGATAGAGCAGAACGCCTTCCTCTACTGCCTGCATCACGCACTGGTCGCTTAGACGGTAGTCGGCATCCTGCCGAATTTTTGCTTTTTCAATGATTTTTTCAATCGCTTCAATCGGTTTGCAGATGGTTTCCATAGTTTTTGCTCCAGTCTATTATAAAGAACCGGCAGGAAGCAGAATACCGCCTGCCGGTTTTGAGTTTCGATTGCACGGCAACAACCGCAACGGACTGACACCGTGCTTTTGGGAATGGAATGACTCAACCGCCGTATATTATTTCACCACAACCATTACCACCGCCACCAGAAATAGGATCGTCATTTATACCCATGCTGTGTGGCTGGCAGCTCGTTGCAGTAACGATCTCCTGAGCGTTGAAGCGAATCACTTCCATCTCCGGCTTAGCAAAATTCTTCATAGGTTTTTTCCTCCTTTCAGTCAAGATAATATGATCTGCCTTTCGCCGGGTTACATCAAACTTATTTGTGCCGCATTCCGGCGCATAAAACAAAAAAGACCGTATCATTCATAGGAGCAGTGATCCTGCGGATAGGATAGTGCCTATTTGCAGATATTGATTTTCGCTTTCTTATTATATTTCAAGAAATCATCCAAATTTTCTTCCGATATTTATAGCGTATCATCTTTTTAATGTAAAATCAAGTATTTTAGTTTTTGATTTTCCGATGATTCACACGGAGCCCTACGCCCTTTTGATACCGTTCTGCGTGGATTTTTGCCGGTCATTGCGAGGCAACAAAGTTGCCGTCGCAATCCGTCCCCCTTCCCCTAAGGGGAAGGCAAATAGGTAGGAAAATTTTCTCCCGTAGGGGCGAACTGTGTTCGCCCGCAAAATTTCGCATCGCCATGACGGGCGAACACAGTTCGCCCCTACACCCGTATGATATTACGGTGTTTTCGCTCATCCAACACGGGAGGAGCAAGCCCCTCCCCTACTGAGGTTCTATCTGTCATCGCTCCCGTCCTCCCCGTCATTGCGAGGCGCAACGCGCCGTGGCAATCCGTTTTCCCCTAAGAAAACGCAAAAAACAGACTTGCTTGTGTTTGCTTACTTGAACATCCAGCGCCAAAGGAAGGTCACGACCTGACCGCGTGTGCAGTCTTCGTTGGGGCCAAATGTGGTAGCCGAAGTACCTTCGGTCACGCCGTTGTCCTTTGCCCACTTGACTGCCGCCGCGAAGTAATCGCTTGCGTTCACATCGTCAAATACGCTTTCGGTGTTTGTGTCCTTTACACCTGCGAAGCGAGCGAGGAATGCAACAATCTGACCGCGCGTGCAAACTGCATCGGGATCAAAGTGTGTGGCATCCGTACCGTTGGTGATACGTTCTGCAAGTGCCCAGCGGACTGCTTCGGTGTAATATTCGCCGGAGGCGACATCGTCCAGCTTCATGGCGTAGTCCACCGCGGGGCAGCCTGCCGCTCTCCACAGGAAGGTCACGACCTGTGCGCGGGTAACGGTATCGTTCGGGCTGAATGTGGTCGCCGAAGTACCTTCGGTCACGCCGTTTTCCTTTGCCCACTTGATCGCGTTGTAATAATAGTCAGTCGACTGAACATCGGTGAATGCGATCGCATCCTGCAAATCATGCCATGTGGAGTCAGGTGTCTGATATACCTTTTCACCCTCGAACCAAGTAGAAACGGTCTTTGTCTTGCCGATGTCGGTTTTCGGGCAGGTAAACACATCCTGATCGGCAAGAACGAAGTCAGCCCACTTGCCGACCTTGATGCTGCCGCGCTCGTTTTCGAGTCCGAGCTGCCATGCGCCGTTGATCGTCAAAGCCTGAAATGCCTGCTCAATCGTAACGAGTTCATCTTCATCGTACACCGGAAACATTTCGCCCGTTGACGGATTCTTTATCGTTCCGGTGACGGCAACTTCCATAATTCCAAAAGGATCTTGCGGGCAGGGAATGTTTGCCGGAAAATCCGAATGAGAGGAAACCTTGACACCGGCGTCAAAGAAGGACTTGATCGGATAGGCGTGTTTGATGTAATCGTTAGTCAGAAACTGTTCCAAAAATGTGTTTAATTCATCACCGCTATCAACATGCCATGTGATACCGGCGGTACAAGCGATGTTGTTTTCGGCAAAACGCTGAAAATCGCTTGCGCGCACATTACGAAGGTGCACCAGGCAGTTGCGATGCGTTCCGTCTCCTCCCTGAATATAGGCATCCGCCGCTTCCTTAACGGCGGCATCACCCATCGTATGGATATGCATAGTCAACCCTTTGGCGTTGACCTTTTCGGTAATGTCGGCAAGACGATCCACGCTCCAAAAGCTTTTGTAGCACTGTTGGTCGTCTTTGGATGGCTCAATCATTGCTCCGGTCTTTGTCTCCACAACACCGTCCATAAACAGTTTCAGATACTGCGGAAGTACATGGTCTGTACCGTAGGTTTCGTTGAGTGAGGCGAGTGTGTCGATCTCGTCCTCAATTTCCGCATCCGTCTGCCACGGCTCGATTTCGTAGGTCATAGGAAAGACGATTTTGAGCTCCTCGTTCTTGTCTAAATCGCTTGCGGCTTTATAGAGTTTGCTCGGGTGAAACATATTACTCCATCCGTCCAGTGTCATGGTATATCCTGTGGAAAGAAGAAACTCTTGTGTCTTTTGAATGGCAACTTTCGCTGTCTCGTCATTAAAAATCTCATCATAGATGATTCCGCCCTTACGCATAAAATATCCCGTAACACGCTCGTCTGCATACCCGGTGGGGTAACCCTGATCATCCAATTCAAGATAACCGCCGTCAATTTCAGTGATAAGAACATTTCCGGCACCGTCAATAATGCCGCAACGCTCAAGGCACACCGAATTACAGAAAGAATGATGTCCACCCTGATCAAAAATCAGCGCCGACACTCCATGCGTGGCTTCGTCAAGTTCTTTCAAAGTCAGAGGGTCAGCCGTGAAGGCAAGATAGTTCCATCCAAATCCGAAAAGACTCTGCTTTCCGGCATTTTTTGCAGCAAGGGAGGCTTCATTCAGTTTTTGCAGAACTGCCTCCTTGTTATCTTCCATGTCGAACATAATGCTGCCCTTCATATTATCCATGCTGAATTTCATGGTGTAGTGCGAGTGACCGTCGGTGCAGCCGGGCATTACCATCCCCTTTCCGCGTTGGTCAATAATTTGGGTAACGCCGTCTTTGATATATGCCGTTACGCCTGCCTCGTCGCCGACATAAACGAACTTTCCGTCCTTGACGGCAATGGCTTCTGCGGTCGGGTTATCCGCTTCGGCGGTATAGATCGTACCATACACCACCGTGTCAGCATAATCAGTCGCCGCTGCCGTCGTCGGCAAAAGTGAGATGACCATGATTGTCGCTAAGAGGAATGCTAAAACCTTTTTCTTCATCGTTCGATTTTCCTTTCTTGTTTTTTGTCATTGCGAGGAGCGAAGCGACGCAACAATCCGTACGCGGATTTCCACGCCATTTAACAACTTGGAATAAAAGAAAGCAAAGTTATGATAGCACGATTTTGTGAATATTGCAATATTTTTTCAGTTGTTGCAATGCCATGTATACTTCTTACAAGTTCCTTGCAAACACTTGATTTCAGCGCACAAAACTAAAAAAGCAGGCTCTAATCAGCCTGCTTTTTTATCAGATATTTAATCTGCCTGCGGTCACCGCTTCTTCCCATGTATGGGTAAAATTACTGCCGCGGTCGGCAGGTAAAACGCCTTCATCGAGTTCGTCGATATGGTCGATCCTGCCGTCACAGTAGGCAAGCAGACGGTCACGGCAATTCTCCAAACGGGCGATCACACCGCCGATGCGCAGATCCTGCACCTCAAAACCCTGTCCCTTATTGATGGTGTACCATTGCGTACGAAATGCCTCCAAAAAGATGCGTACGCGGCGAATGGTCTCGTTGTATTCCTCCGTCGCCATACGGCGCAAACCCTCTTTATCCTTGGCATCATAGAGCGCACGGGTGCGGTTGCCGAGGTCAAATTTGAGTTCCAGCGCATCGCAAAGGTATGCCTGTGTCTCATAGAGATACGCATGTTCCGTCTTCTGATCTGCAATCGCGTGCAAACGCTTGGCGTACGCCGCGAAAAGTTCCGGCTCGCCCGGCACATCCGGCACTTTGTCGGGATGCGCCTTCTTCTCGTTTTGATAACGCTCATAGATCATCGGCAAAGTCTCTTGTGCGGTATTCTTGTCCAAAATGCCGAGGAACGGATCGTTGAGCAGGCGGTTTTTCGAAAAGTTGGATGCGCCGACATTGACATCTTCGCCAAAGACCAGATTGGGCAGATCAAGCGCGAGCATATCGTCGAAATCTTCACCCGTGATCTCGCGAAAACGCTTTTTCATTTCGTCTTCCGACCAATCATGCAGGCAAGCGGCGGTCTGCATCAATTCAAGATAAATGGAATCGGTAACGCCCTCGCCGCCGTTGTCGCCCCAAGTGGAAACAATGATCTGATCTATGCCGTGTGCTTTGCACTCCTCCATTGCCATTTGGATACGCGGCAGACTGATCCGGTTATGCGGCGTCAGATTGCACCAGGTAAAACCGGCGCATTGAAACACAACTTTATCGGTGAGGTTTTGTATGGATGTCATCATCACATCGTACTTTTCGCGGCTGTCCCCCACATAATCCCAATAGACGACAGAAGCAATATCGGGAACCAATGCGCGGATTTCCTCCGAAAATTCGATTGCCTTTTCGGGCATGCTTGCACCGTCAAAATACTGCCCGCAGGCGAAGCGGAAAAACATATCGCCCGAGACGATCATCTTTTGATAACCGACCTTTTTCACAAGATCCGCTACGCGGTTGAGGTGTTTGAGGAAAATCTCGCTTTCTTTATGATATCCGTTGCGGTTGAGGTATTCGCCCAAGCCAAGGCCAAAGGTTTCATCCATACCGACAAACATCGTATCGGAATGGAAAATCCCGCGCATCGTGCGCAGCATCTTCTCGACAAGAACATAGGTCTCCTCTTCCTCTGCGAGCAAAACCGCCGCCATATCGTGTACGGAGTCAAAGCGTCTCCAATGAAAAATCGCTTCCAGATGTCCGAGCACCTGGATGCACGGCACGACTTCGATATGATGCTCCACGGCAAATCGCTCGATCTCGCGCAGTTCTTTTTGTGAAAACCTGCCGCGCTTATAGCCGAAATACGGCTCATCTTCGATCTCATAGGTATCTTCCGTGTAGAGCATCAGGTGCGTATAGCCCATTTTTCCCAGCACCGTGATCATGCGTTTGACCGACTGCATATTCGGCACGGCATTGCGCGAGCAATCCCACCAATAACAAAGCATTTTCGGTTCCATTCTTTCATTCTCCCTCTTTATGCGTAATCTCCCTGCGGACACGCAGAGACCATATAGCGCCAGAACCAGGTAAACTGACCGTCATGCTGCAAGACCGGCTCGTCCAACTCGTCGATCCTGTCCGTCTTGCCGTCGCAGTAGTCGAGCAGACGCTGACGGCAGTTTTTGATGCGGCAGATCATACCGCCGAGGCGGATATCCTGTATTTCAAAGCCATAGGGCTTATTCTCGATGTCCCACGAGGTGTGCATGGCATCGTAAAACTGCTCCAAAAGGGGGATCAAATCCGCGTAATCGCCGTTTGCCAAAGCACGCAAGCCATCCTTGTCTTTGGCGTCGTAAAGCGCGCGTGTGCGCTCGCCGAGGTCAAATTTTCTGCGCAAAATGTCGCATAAGATCGCCAATTTATTGTAGAGATAGGCGTAGTGCTTGCTCTGATTCGCCAAGCGGTGGAGCCGTTCGGCATACCCGTCAAAAATTGCCGGATCGGCAGGCTTTTTAAGGTTTTTATCCAAAATGCCGAGGAAGGGATCGTTGTAAAAACGCGTCATGGAGAAGTTCGCCTTGCTGACGAACTCGTCCTCACCGTAGATATAGTCGGGCGCGTCAAGCGAGAGCATCTCGTCGAAATCCTCGCCCGTGATCTCGGTAAATTTGCATCGCATCTCCTCCGGTGACATTTCCTGCGCCAACGCCGCCGCGTGCATCAAGCCGGGCAAGGTCGAGAAGGTGTCGCAATCCTTACCCACATCGCCCCAAATGGTCATCAGCACATTGCGTACGCCCTGCTCGATGCAAACGGGAATGGCATATTCGTTGCATTGGATGCTCAAACGGTTGTGCGGCGCGAAATTCATCGTGGTGTAAACGCCGCCGGCAAACCAGATATTATCGCCGAGCGTTTTGGACGACTCCATCATATTACGGTAGCGATCGGCATTGAGTGCCAGATAGTCCCAATAGCAAAGTGCGACGCCTTCGGGTACTTTATCGCAGACTTCCTTTGGAAACACGAATTTTTCCGGCGCGTCAAACGGACCGTACTTACTCAAATAATCGCCGCGTCCGATCTTGAAGAACATATCGTTCCACATGATCGGCTCATAGCCGTACTCTTTGGCAAGATCGCACACGCGATTGAGGTGTTTGAGCAAAATGTCGTACCCGTTTTCGTAGCCGTTGACATCCTGATACTTGCCGCGCCCGACCATATGCGCTTCATCCATGCCGATATGGATGCGCCGCGAACGGAAGCAGTTTTTGAGCGTCTGAAACATTTTGCCGATGAGAGCATAGGTCTTTTCATCGCCGGCAAGCAGAATGTCGTCACAATCGTGCACGGCGCCGTAATCCTTCCAGCGGAAAAGACATCCCAGATGTGCAAGCGTCTGGATGCAGGGAATCATTTCCACGCCGTGAGCGAAAGCATAATCGTCCAACTCGCGCATCTCTTCCATCGAGTAGCGGCCGCGTTTATAGCCGAAAAACGGCTCACCTTCCACCTCGTAAGTATCCTCGGTGTAAAGCATCAAGGCATTGTAGCCCATTGCCGAGATCACATCAATAAAATGCTTCACCGCCTCGGGTTTCATCACGCCGTTGCGCGAGCAGTCCAACATCACGCAAAAAGTGTCAAAATTCTTCATTTTTGCCGTCTCCTCCGTCGGTTAGTTTCTGTTCTTATTGTAGCAGAAAAGATTTATAATATCAGCCCATTTTCTTACATTTTTTGTTTTTGTTTCCCCTCGTCGCACCACGGGAGGAGCAAGCCCCTCCCCTACGGAGGTTTTATCTGAAATTTCCCTCGTCTTTTCGTCTCCGCTTCTTCCTTCCCCGTCATTGCGAGGCGCATCGCGCCGCGGCAATTCGTATTCTCTCGCCGACATACAAAGAGGCACCCGATCGCATTGCGGTCGGGTGCCTTTGTGTCAAAACAGTTGACCGGGAAGTTTCAGTTTTTCTTTCGGCGGAAACGCGGCTTCGTACGCCGCGAAATCATCCGGTCTCGCCTCACAGGCAAAATAGCCTTGCGGCGTGGCGTATTCGCCGGTGATACCGTCGAGATACCCCGGGATCAGTTCCTTGCAGAGAAAGAATGAAGCATCCTCCCCCTCCGGCAGTCCGTGATAGCGGATGTTGTACTCGCTCGCGTATGTAAAGCCGCTTTTGCCGTAAAAGAGGATATTGCCCTCGAAGCAAACCGCTCCGCAGCCGAGTTTTTCCGCCTGCTGCAAGGAATAATCCAGCAAAATCTTGCCGTATCCCATGCGTTTCCATTGCGGTGCAATGCAAATCGGTCCCATCGTCATGATCGGGATATCCCTGCCGTCATCGGCATGGATATGGGTACGGACAAAGACATTCTGCCCGATGATCTCGCCGTCTTTTTCCATCACAAAGTCAAGTTCCGGCACAAAATCGGGATCGTCGCGCAGACATTTGAGCACAAAATGTTCCAAACAACCCGGACGGTAGACATTCCAAAAACTCTCTCGCACCAGAGTTTCCACCGTGCGATAATCTTCTTTTCTTTCCAAGCGAATGGTGATGCTATGTTCCATATTGATTTTCTTACTCCTCATACTTTTTCATTTCCTTGCGCAGTGCAGGCGGTGAGATGATCTCAGCAAAATCGCCGCCTTGTTTTTGTCCCTTGCCCTCTCTCATTATAGTACTTTTCTTCCGATTTGCAAGTGCGCCATCCGACAAGGGTTTTCATTTTGTCATTTTCCCCCGATTTCTCTTGACAAATCGGCTTTTTCGCCGTAAGATAGTTTCAAGTGAAACAGTTTCATTTGGAACTATTTGAAAAGGAGATCGCAAAATGGCGACATTTTCCCATAAAATATCCACGATCTACCGCTGCGGTTCGATGTATCGCACCGCGCATTCCGCGGAAAAACTGCCCGGCATTTACCACGGCTATATCTCTTTGATCCACAACCGCCCCGGGCAGTCGCAGGATGAGATCGCGAAATATCTTTGCCTGAGCAAGAGCAGTGCCACGCGGCATCTTGCCTATTTGGAGGAAAACGGCTACATCGAGCGGCGCAAAAACGAAGCGGATAAGCGCGAGATGCTCGTTTATCCGACCGAAAAACTCGAAGCCGTCGTCCCCGAGATCTTTGCGATCTCCACGAATTGGCATCAAACGCTCACCGATGGGATCGGCGAGGAGGAATATGCCCTTTTCATCGACATTTTGGAAAGGCTTTCCGAACGCGCACAAAAGATCATTTACGGAGGTGAGGATGCACAATGAAAACGGTGATCCGCTACCTCAAACCGTTTGCACGCAAAATGAGTTTTGGGTTTTGCATCAAAGTCTGCGCCACACTTTCCGAACTGATGCTTCCGTATCTGCTTAGTTACATCCTCAAAGATGTGATTTCGCGTTCGATGGGCGATATTTTCTTTTGGGGCGGTCTGATGATCGGTTTCTCCCTGCTCGCCTGCATTCTCAACATCATCGCAAACCGCATGGCGGCAAAGGTCGCCTGCCAATTCACGCAAGCGCTGCGAAAGGACCTCTTTTTGCGCACTTTGCATCTCTCCGCCACGCAGACCGACCGCTTCACGATCCCCTCTTTGGAGTCGCGCATCACTTCCGACACCTATAATGTACATACCTTTGTCGGTATGATCCAGCGTCTCGGTGTCCGCGCACCGATCATGCTCTTCGGCGGCATCGCCATTACACTGATGATGGATGCCCGTCTCGCGCTCGTGATGATCGCACTCGTCCCCCTGCTCGGTGCTTTGATTTACTTCATCCGTATCAAGGGCGTACCGCTCTATGCAAAGGTACAACGCTCGGTGGACGGAATGACCGCAGTCGTGCGCGAGGACACACAGGGTATGCGCGTGATCAAAGCACTTTCCAAAACGGAATTTGAGCATCGCCGCTTTGACAAAGTAAATCGCGTGCTCGTCGGCGATGAGATCCGCGCCAATGTGGTGATGAGTTCGATCAGCCCGACGATGAATGTCTTCATCAACTTCGGCACCGTCGCAGTCATCGTACTCGGTGCGCTTTACGCTTCGCGCGGCATCTCCGATCCGGAGACGATCATCGCTTTTATGCAATACCTCACGCAAATCTCCATGGCCATTCTCTCCGTGACGCGCATTTTCGTGATGTACACCAAGTGTGCCGCCTCGGCAGGACGCATTGAAGAAGTCCTGCTCACTCATGAGGATATCCGTATTGCTTCCGAGGCGGACTATCCCGCGCTTGACACCGCCGACCACATCGTTTTTGACCGTGTGACCTTCTCCTATGTCGGCAAGCGCAACAATGTGGACGATGTTTCCTTCCGTGTCAAGCGCGGTCAGCACATCGGCATCATCGGTGCGACCGGTTCGAGTAAAACGACGATCATCAAGTTGCTCCTGCGCTTTTATGATCCCCAAAGCGGCAATATCTACATCAACGGACAAAATATCCGCACCATAGAAAGGGAACGGCTTTATGCCATGTTCGGCACAGCATTGCAGCAGGATTTTCTCTATGCGGACACGATCGAAGAAAATATCCGCTTCGGGCGCGACATTTCTCCCGAAGCGATCCGAAAAGCCGCCGAGATCGCACAGGCAGACGGTTTCATCCGCGACTTTTCGGACGGCTACGATCACGAACTTTCGCCGCATGGAACGAATATTTCCGGTGGGCAAAAACAACGCATTCTGATTGCGCGCGCACTTGCCGCCGCTCCTGAAATTCTTATTTTTGACGACAGTTCCTCCGCGCTGGACTACAAAACCGACGCCGCACTGCGCCGGGCTCTTGCGGAAAACTTCTCGCAAACCACCGTTCTTACCGTTGCCCAGCGTGTCAGTTCGGTGAAAAACTGTGACCTCATCCTCGTGATGGATTACGGCAAGATCATCGGTATGGGAACACACGAAGAACTGATGGACTCGTGTGCGGAATACCGGGAAATCAGCGAATCGCAGATGGGAGGTGCTATCATTGACTGATCGGAAATCAAACGAGCAAAAGGATGTAAAAGGCATCTTTTTGCGGCTTTGCGGCTACATTGCCCGTTATTGGTACCTCTTCGTTCCGGCAATTCTCTTCACTCTCGTCTCCAATGAACTTGCTCTTTTAGGTCCGAAATACTCCGGTGAAGCGATCGACGCGATCGCACGCAAAGGCGGCGTGGATTTTGCCGTTGTGCGCAGCAGCGCCGCACACATGTTACTTTGCTACGCGATCGCGGCAGTCCTCTCCTATGTGCTGACGCTTTTGATGAGTTTGATGAGCCAAAAGATCTCCTATCTCATGCGCAAGCAACTCTTTGAAAAACTGACCTCTCTTCCGGTCGGCTACTTTGACAAGCACCCGACGGGCGATATCATCAGCCATATTTCCTACGATATCGACACGGTGAATGCCACGCTGTCGCATGACTTACTGCAAATTATGACGAGTATCTATACCGTCGTCGGCTCCCTCATCTTCATGTGGCGCATCTCTCCGCCGCTTCTTTTGGTATTTGCCGTCACCGTGCCCATCGCCGTATTTTTTGCCTCGTTTCGCTCCAAGCGCATTCGTCCGCTCTCCCGCATTCGCACGCGCAAACTCGGCGAACTCAACGGCTATGCCGAAGAGATGCTCTCCGGCTGCCGCTCGATCCAGGCGTATCACCGCGAAGAGGAGATCGGAAAACGCTTCCATGTACGCAATGAGGACTCCATGAATTCGTACTATAAATGGGATCACCTTGCCGTGACGATCGGTCCGATCGTCAACTGCATCAGCAATCTTTCCATCTCGCTCATTATGATAATGGGCGGCATCCTGTATATGCTCTCACAAAATGGCACGGTGCGCACCGCTTCTCTCTTTTTCATCTCGCTCGGCGGCGTGGCGCAGTTTGTGCAGTATTCGCGCAAATTCTCCGGTCCGATCAATGAATTCGCCAATATCATCAGCGAACTGCAATCGGCGTTTTCTGCCGCTGACCGCGTGTTCCGCATCCTCGATGAAGAACCGGAAAACCGGGACGCAGAGGATGCCGCGGAACTGACCGATACCAAAGGTGAAATCGTTTTTGATGATGTCTCTTTCGGCTATACCAAGGAAAAAACGATCCTCAAAAACATTTCATTCACCGCCAAAAGCGGACAGACGATCGCCTTCGTCGGTCCGACCGGTGCCGGTAAAACCACACTCATCAGCCTTTTGATGCGCTTTTATGATCCCGATTGCGGTACAGTATCGGTGGACGGCAAACCCTTCCTCTCCCTCACCCGCGCATCTTTGCGCAAAGCCTATACGATGGTCTTGCAGGACACATGGCTCTTTGGCGGCACGGTCTATGAAAACATCGCCTACGGTTGTGAAGGTGCAACGCGTGAAATGGTGGAGGCGGCGGCAAAAGCAGCGCGTGTCGATCAGTTCATTGACACCCTGCCCGACGGCTACGACACGATGCTCAATGACTCTGGCGTGAACATTTCCAAGGGGCAAAAGCAACTCATCACGATCGCCCGTGCCATGCTCTCCGACTCCAAAATGCTGATTTTTGACGAGGCAACCTCAAATGTTGACTCGCGCACGGAAAGCAAAGTGCAAGCCGCCATGAATGATCTGATGCAAGGCCGCACCTGCTTCACCATCGCGCATCGTCTTTCGACCATTCAGAATGCCGACTGCATTTATGTGATGCAACACGGCGAGATCACCGAATACGGCACACACGAAGAGTTGCTTCGTCTCGGCGGTTTTTACAGTACGCTTTACCGTTCCCAATTCCATTGACACAAAACAACACCGCGGATTGAAGTGAACCCAAAAGTTTAGACAAAATTAAATATCAAATTGCAAGTGAATGAGTTCGGTATTGTACTGGGCTCATTCCTTTTAATTTTGCGGAAATTCTTTCGTTGTTGTAGTAATAAATGTATTCGTTCAGTTTTTC
>JAZUIU010000046.1:0-4608 GCA_045642405.1 Oscillospiraceae bacterium | reverse complement strand
GCTTAATAGTCGGACTTACGGAAATCCCGTCAACATCGATGTAAGTAGCAGTAGGAGCATCGCACGCTACGCCGTTTGTATCAGAGTAAGATGCAGTTGTACCGCCGCTGAATACCGGTGCGGGAGTCCATGTGATATCGACATCCTTTTTGTCGATTGCAACCTCCTGATGGCCGGTAAAGGTAACATATCCGGGCTTGGAAACCTGATAGAACACCACATAATCACCGGCATTGGTCTGGGCGCTTTCGCTGAGGCCATCAAAGTAATCGTCTGCGGTCGGCACAACGCCTTCATCAAATTGAGCCTTAGTGATAACAGCACACTTGATCTCCGTACCGGTAACAGCATGGTTGGCAGAATCCTTTGCGCTCCATGCGGTAAGCAGCCACTGTTCGGCGTTCTTATAAACGAGGTTCTTCATAGGATCTTCCGAGTTCTTTGCCGGGGTAACGCTTGCCGTCATTTCAATGAGGCGGATATTGGCATAGCCGTTCAGGAGCTTTTCATTCGCAATCTCGTTCGCGGGATCGGAAGACCAACCCTGACTCTTTGCGCCGGCCACATAGGTCTTACGGGGGCTGCCGTCCGTGTTGTTCGGATAATTGGTCACTTCACCGTCTGCTTTGATCTCAAACGGAACCTTCAGCGCAGGTTCACTACCGAACGTGGATTCGTCAAGTGCCTTTGCTTCGAACTCAAATTCGCCGAGGAGGTAATACTCTTCGCCGTCTTCATCGGTTTTGTTCAGCTCAATATATCCGGAGCCGCCGGAATAATATCTGGCAAAACCTTTCGGCTCTTTATCATCGTCTTCCATGCCGGCATAGTCACTGCCGAATTCTTGCCAATTGGTATCGTCGGAAACGAGCTTGAAGTTATTTTTGTCATAGGCAAGTGTCACGTCTGCTGCAACAAACTTTGCGCCGTAGACGCGAACTTCGACCTTAACCTTATCGCCCGCATAAAGGTCGACCATATCGTTAGTGTCGTCGCGGTCGGTGTTGGTGGAGGTTACAACCTTCACGCTGTAAACACCGGCTTCGGTCGTTTTGAACACTTCGTTCTTGACAACCCCGGAGACAGCAGGAGAAGAGGTTCTCGCTGCATAGCCATCGGCAACATACACGGAAGCGTCGCTACCATACACGCCGGTAGCCTTCAAAACATGAACATTGACCGTATCACTGTTAACAAGTGTAACGCCGGACGCGTTCTGAACAGCGCCTTCCAGTGCAAGACCGTTCAGATCAAGTGTGACCGTCTTATCGCCAAAGTCAAAGGGAGATCCTTCGAGCTTTTTAAGGACGATCATCTTGACGCCGGTAGCTTCGCCGTCTTCGCCATCGGGATCGTCATAAGCGGCAAGAGCATCGGCAAGGGTATCATAGCCGTGATATCTGTTATCGCTGTCAAGGATAGCTATGATGTTGGATGCAGTAACACCGTTCATGACATCAATGGTATAGAAGGAGAATTTCGAGGCGGAAAGGCTGACATGTTTCTTTCCGTTCGCTTCCTCAATGGGATAGGAACCGATGAATTGGCCCTTCTCTCCCTTGATGTCGCTGTGGTAAACAGCAGCGAAATCTGCACGGGCGTTTTTATTGACCGAGAGGCGGAAATCGATGGGAGATGTGATCTTATCGTTGGGGATCTGCGCCGTCACAGTCTCATATGTTTTGTATTCTTCCGTTCTCATTTCACCGGTAGGATTTCCGGTAGCGGGATCGGTAATGGGTACCTGTCTTGTTTTAGTAACTGTAACCGTCGTCGTTACAACAGGCTTAACATCATAAGTGATAGAATCGACCGTTACAAAGGTCTGCGTAGCTTCTGCTTCACCCACTGTATAGGAATCTACGGCGGCTGCCTTGAAGTCGATCTTGACGCGGCGTTCAAGTTCGGTCGAGGTCATTTCGTTAATCTGAGAATCCGCATCGTCGGCTTCGCCAATATTTTCGTTTTCATTTGCAGCTTCCTTTAGTGCCTGCTTCAGGTCACTGTCATCCGCCGAGGTTTCGATTAAAGTATCACCGAAATTGGCGACATTTTCGTTGTTGAGTGTGTTCTTGATTTCGTTGATCGCCTGATTTGCTGTGATGTCACCTTCTTCGGTTCCGGTACCGGTAATCTTGATGTCGGTCTCTACTTCTACCCAATTTTCTCCGTCATACTTCAAGTCTTTATAGCTACCGTCTTCCGCAATTTTTCCGAGAGTAGAGACAACGCTGGTATCCGTCAGGATCTGCATAGGCTTAACAGCATAGGGATATTCTCCCTTCGTGGCAGGATCCGTGTTGCTGGCAACAAGATAGCCTTCAGCAAGGGAATAGGGGTCATGTGTATTATAGGTGAAGATTCCGCCGGTTACACAGTCTTCCCAATAAAATGCATTATCGTAGTAGTATTTGTTCTTCAAATCAGAAAACTGACCGCCGCTAATCACATTACTTACATTATAGCCAGAATAATACATATAATTATCGAATTTGGTTTCTTCTTTGAAGGTTCCACCTGTCACTTCAACATAGTTTTCTGCAAATACAGGACCGTTAAATGTACCGCCGTTGAAGTAGACGTCATTATATATTGAATATTCATAACGTTTGCTTCCAGACGGAACGCTATGTTGGAACAGTTTCCCGTTAAATGTACCGCCGTTGAAGGTAATATTACCAGTATAACCATAGGAATAGATCACGCCGGAATAGTCCTTATCCGTCGATGTGAAGTTGAAGGTACCATCATTAATTGTTGTTTGTACGTGGTAGCAGTTGCTGTTATTTTTAATAACGCCGTAATATCCGGTATAAGTGCCGCCGTTGATCGTCAGCTCATTATAATTCCATTTTGAAGTACTCCAGTTGTAACCCTCATTGATAAAGCACCAGCCGCTGCTATTGTTCATCTTACCGGTACCGACGCTGTCTTCCATCGTTAGCTTACCGCCGTCAATCGTAAAGGAGCCATTCAGCGTTTTGCCGTTCAGGTCAAAGGTGATGTCCATAGTGGACGGAATTTTAATTCTTGCAATATCATCCTTGAGCATCTGCACGGTTTCGCCGTTTTGCACTGCCGCCATTGCATAAGCAACCGTGGCATAAGGGGTGCTGTTGCCGTCTGCATCGATGATGCACGCGCCGGGTTCTGCGTCTTCCGGAGTCTCATTTAACAAGCCGATTTTATAATTGTAGATCCTTCCCTTCGCATCTGTTACTTCCTTGTCGGGATTCTGGATGCAATACTTGCCCTCTACAATGCAGCCTGGGTCAACAGAAGACATAAAGTAGCCCTCGGAGAGAACCGGAGCGGGATACTCCATTGCGAAGGATGCCGCCTTGATATCTTTAACGGTCAACTCATTACTACTTGTATCATAGTCATAAGCGACACTGGAACCGAAAGTTGTATTCTTAATGCTGACTTTGGAGCCGCTCACAGTACCTTGGTACAGGTCTACATTGATATCGTTTGTAATAATCGCATTCTCAATATTCAGACTTATGTCTTTATTAGCTCCGGATACCGTCTGAACCCAAATAGCAGATACCTCGCCGCCGGTGATATCAACTTTACATGCATGATTTGTAGATGTATACATACGAATGCCAACGGAATGTCCAAGAGACTCCACTTTGCCGCCGGTGATGTTCAAAGTTACATCTCCAGATGCATGAAGTGCCTGACAGTCAATCGGGAAAGATGCACCGCCTTCGCCGGAGTTCTGAATCAAACCGCTTTTTACATTGACCGTTCCTTTGTTAGTGATGCAGTTAGTGGCAAAACCGGGAACCGCTCTCATATCCGCACCAATGGCGAAGGACTTGATCGCGCCGAAGCCGGTACCGTCGAAATTTGTATCCGTCTGATCCTGAATTGTCAGCGTTCCGCCCGTTTTTACTTCAAAAATCGGTGCTGCTTTTGCATTCTCTTCAAAACGGATCATTTTACCGTTCAGTTCAAGAACGATATTTTTTCTATTTTCAATATAAGTTGTGCTATCTACGAATACATTTTTCAAAAGCGTGATGGTTGTTTCTGCGTCGTTGGGCGCAGCAGCGACCGCAGCTGCGAAGCTCTGATAGCCTGCGTCACCGATCTTGCAGATATCCGAACTTGTTACTTCCGCAAAAGCGACAGTCGGCAGGAGCGACACAACCATGACGAGCGCCAAGAGAAGACTTAACAATTTTTTCTTCATCATTATTTCTCCTTATTCAAGTTATTTAAGCGTTTGTTTTTCAGGTTTATCTTTACCGATGCTTCGCATCGAAATAAAATATTACCCGTGGAATTCTTTTGCCTTGATCGTCGAGCAGTCAATCGTGTTGACCTTTTTGTCGCCGTTGGTATCTGCTCTCAGAACAATCCACATATTTGCTTCATCATTCAGATACAGCGGATCAACATTGTAGATTGCCTGTACTGCAACATAGTCGTTCAAGTCTGCCGAATTTGTATGGTTGACGTCGTATCGGCTGTCGTAAACAACGGACGCACCTGAACCGGACTTGATATTGTTGATGCTCTTGGTGTTTTCATACTCGTTACTGGGGACCACGAGCTGGGTATCTCCCTCACCAAAGACCACAAGGCCGTAGACAT
>JAZUIU010000045.1:0-6214 GCA_045642405.1 Oscillospiraceae bacterium | reverse complement strand
GCACAGTTGGGAAAAATCAGCCTTGATAAACCATGCAGAGTTCGACTCCCTTCAGCCTATACAAAAAAACACAGTATTTCTTGCGAAATACGGTGTTTCAGCGTGTCAAAAAAGCCGGCGAGACGAAGCTCTTTGTCCGTTTTTGACGGTCGGCGGCGTTTACGGAAGCAGGCGTTTGGTCGTGACCTTCGGCCATGCGTAGCACATGGTGAAACCTTCGGCATACTGCACGCCGCTTTGGATACCGCGGAAACGGGAGATCGAGCGCACCCACTCGGGGAAGTCGATCTTATCGTGGTCGCGCATCCAGCGGATCTGACTGTCGTGGCAGTTGAGCATTTCGATCTTGGTGTCGATCTGCTCGGTGATGTCCACATACTCGGTCGGATTGAAATTGAGTCCTGCAAGCGTATCCATATAATAGATCGGTGTCACTTCGGCGGCACCGGGGACGGCGGTCTTGTAATGCGGCACGGATGCGGCGAACGATGCGTCGAACACCAAACGGCTGACGGCGACATGGTCGGGCATATAGTCCGTGGGACTATGGGTGAAAATAACATCGGGCTGATACTTGCGAATGACATCCACCACGAGATCGCGCTGTTCCTTTTGTCCCTCGTAGACCATCAAATCGCCGATATCACAGGTGACGACTTCGATGCCGACCTTTGCGCCGGCGGTTTTCGCCTCCTCGCGGCGGATCAGACGCAATTCTTCGGGGGTAATGATCTCGTGACCGAGATTGCCGTTTGCCACATGGCAGACCGTCACTTTGTCGCCACGCTGCGCGTATTTCGCCATCGTACCGGCGCAGGCGATCTCCACATCGTCGGGATGACAGCCGATTGTCAGAATATTCATCATTTTTCTCCTTTTCAAACACATTCGGGATACTGAAACAATTATAACACCACTTCACCCGAATTGCAAAACGAATGCTTTCATAATCGGATGATGTTTTATCAATAAAAGCGCAAAAAAGCAAACGGCACGGGACTTAACCCATACCGTTTGCTTATCACCGATATCAGAAAGAGTCGGGAAATTCAACCTTGCGGCCGTAGGTGAATTGATGTATCTCGTTGAGAAAGGAAAAGCGGTATCGATCAGAAACACTGTGCCATGCCGTCGCCATAAAACCTTTGAGGTGTTCGGGCGCAATGACCTTTTTCGCGTGTGCCATCGTTTGACGGAGGTTATCGTTGTTGCTGAATGTCGAGCCTGACGGAACCTGCTCGAAACCGAGGGCTTCAAGCCCCTCATAGGTCTTGATACGCTTGTAGGAAATGTTGTTTTCGGGATAATCCGTGAACGGGAGATAGAACCAATTGGAAAGGAGCGTACTGCGCGGCATCTTCTCGGCAAATTCATCGGGATGATCCTGATAATAATCTGCCCAGATCCAAGGACGCATTCCGCGCTTTTCACATTCGGAGAAGAAGAAATACACATCATGCCACCAAAGTTTGCTGCCGCGTGTGATGACCATTTCGCGGTAGATCTGACTGCTTGCACGCTCTTCATCAAGCCCCAGATGCATCAGGCGCGGAGAGTCGAACACCTCGCACACTTCACCGATAAGATCGGCACAGACCTCGTAATACTTCGGTGTAGAGACCATGCGGCGGTACTCTTTGAGCCACGCATGGTGGCAGGTGGAAAAGTTGAGCTTCGGGATCGGCTCAATGCCGAGTGCGCGCAGTTCGTTGAGTTTTTTGCGAAGGAAATCCTTACTCCATGCATCGGGTGCGGAAACTTCGGGGTGCTTTTCATACTGCACCGCATCGCCCACATCAATGAGTAGCGTGTTGATTCCCTGCTCGGCGGCATAGTGAACCATCTCGTCCCATACGGCGAGATCGATCTCGTTTTCGTCCGTCCATTTCGGCTTATCATACCAGCCGCGGCCGGGGGTGTTTTCGTCATCCCACATGTGCTTGCTGAATTCGGTGTATAATCCCCAAATTGCTTTTTGATCCATTGTTTTTCCTCCTCAATCAAAAGTGTAAAATTGCATAGGCGCATTTGCCCGGAAGCACAATATGCCACTTGCCGTTTTCCCGAGCGACGCTTGCGGTCTCACTGCAAAACGGCGTATAGACCGTCGGCTCTTTTTCGGCGTCCACCCATACATCGCGTGAAATACGGATCGGCTCTGCTCGCGTAATGATATTGACACGGCTGCGGTGAAATCGCATCTCATCGAGCGCATGGTCAATATCCGTGTCATATTCCGACGCCAGCATGTGGACATTGAAATTTTCTCCGTTTTGGAATGTCGCGAGCAGATATCCCTCGGCAAAGTCCACACAAATCGGCATGGGTTTCATCCACGCTTTTGCCATTCGGATGGCAGCGGTCAGCACTGACTCGTCGGAAAAGCGAAGCGGATTGTAATGCAGTCCGGAAATCGGCTCATACCAACGATCCGCATCCTCACTCGGCGGCAGTTCCTTTTTCTGCCACGGCGCATAACCCGTCCCGATCGTCTGAAACGATTCGTGCAGCAGATCCACGCTGTTTTCCAATACGAAGTGAGATTGGCAATCGGGAAAATCCGTCGGTCCTGCCGCGATGACATGGCCGCCGGAGTGCAGATAGTCGCGCAATGCCGCCTGCTCTTTTGCATTCATGCGAAGAGCACTCGGCAAAAACACAACGGGGCACGCCTGAGCATTTTTCGGAAAATCGAAAACCGTGTGGAAACTGATCCCCTCGCGGTAAAGCCGTTCGTTGACGGAAACATAGTCCCGATAATATCCGCTCACCATACCGCCGAAGCGCGTATGGTCGCGCGACTCGTAACTGAAATAAACTGCCGCCTGCGCGATCGTATCCCCTTGGAAAAGATCGGGATGCTCTTTTTCAAATCCAAACGGCTTTTTGACGATCTCCGCCTCATCGGGCAGTGTTTTGAGGATGTGCCGCGGCAATCCCAAACGGCCTTTGAGTTCGGATATCCAGGCATCCGCACCCGTGATCTTATTCATCGCCCATGCGATCTCGGCGGTCTCTGGCGTGTGCGCATAGACCGTACCGAAACAGCGTTTGCCTGCTTCGCGTCCTGCCGCCATGTGGTGCGAAGAGGAAACCAGGTTGTCCAAAACCGAGTGGTTAATGGTCTTGCTGTCTTTTGCATAAGGCGGAATATTGCCTGCCATTTCCACATTTGCATAGTCGCATCCGCGCAGAAAACGGCGCACATCCGAGCCCATAGCGTTGCATTGCGGCTGTGCCGTTCGGGCACCGCAACTGACCAAAGTGAATTTTTCGGGAAGTACCGCACGCAATCTTGCGTGGAAATTTCCGGTAGACTCGTGGCGCAGTTCGATCCATTCGTTCCACGCAGGATTGTCGAAATTCCCCCAAAAAGAAGCATCTTCCACAGGCGGCAAATCCAATCCCGTACGCTCTTTGAGCGCACGGCGGCAAGCCGGACATCCGCAGGTGCGATACTGCAAATAGTGCACGGAGTCGTCCGCCGAGAGTCCGTCTATACCCGTTGACGCCACTAAATCCTTGGCATAATCCAGATAGGCTTCGACAAACTCCTCATTGCGGTAGCAAAAGCCCTCCGCCGTATATTGCGGATAATATGCCGCCTCGCCCGTTACCACATCGATCATGCGCCAATCGTTGAGTTTTTTACCCTTGTAAGTCCAATCCGCCGCCGCTTCAAAAGACGGGGAAAATGGCAGATGCGGACCACTGTCGCGCATCACATGGATCATTTCGTCACGGGTATGATAGCGATGCACCAGATTGATAGAATGGTGGTCAAACACCTCAATGCCGCGCTTGTGGCATTCCTCCGTCACCGTGGCAATATAATCGTGCAGCCAGGTAAAGTAGGGAAGCCAATCCCAGCGAAAATGCGTGCCGAAAATAATCACCGTGGTCGCGCCGCTTGCTTGAACGGCATCCGCCCTTTTGCGAATGGCATCCAGCGTGTCGTCATCCGGCCAGTTGAGATCTTCCCATGTGATCCACCAGGATATAAATCTGCGCGCAGATTTTGCGTCCATATCTCCGCCCCCCTATTTTTGATATGCCGCAACGGCACGCTTGATATTCCAATCGTTTTCAGCCAGCAGTGCGTGAGCGGCATCTTCCTCTATGCCTGTCACTTCGTGGACGATATTGCACATACGGCGTTCCAGCTTTTCATTCATCGGACGAAGATTGATCATCATATTTTCATAAACCATACCGAGGCGGATCATCGCGCCGGTGGAAATTTCATTGAGCACCAATTTCTGCGCCGTGCCGGCTTTGAGCCGCGTCGATCCCTGGATCACCTCGGCTCCGGTCAGCGTTTCGATCGTAATATCGGCACAAGCCGCCATTTTGGTATTTTCATTGCAGACCACGGCAACACTCAGCGCACCGACGCTTTTGGCATATTCCAATGCGCCGACCACGAACATCGCACCGCCGGCTGCCGAAATGCCGACCACCACATCTTTTCCGTTGATCTGATGTTCCTGCATCACTTTTTTACCGGCTTCTGGATCGTCCTCCGTGTGTTCCACGGCGTTGCGCAGGGCATAATCACCGCCGGCGATCAAACCCACTACCAAGTCGGGACTGACGCCGAAGGTCGGCGGACATTCCGAAGCATCCAAAACACCCAAACGCCCCGAAGTACCGCAGCCGACATAAAAGAGCCTGCCGCCGTTTTGCATCCGCTCGGCGGTCTTTTCGATCACAAGGGCGATCTGCTCTTTTGCACGGCTGACCGCCTCCACTGCAAAAAGGAATTCTTCTTGCATCGCCTCCACGATTGCAAGCGGACGCATTTGGTCGATATGTGTAGTTTTCGGGTTTCGTCTTTCGGTAGCATTCATTCCGATTTCTCCCTTCTTGCCAATAGCAAAGCACCTTTGACCGGTCTTTGTTTGCAAAATTCAAGCATTTTGTTTTTGTGCTGCATCTCGCGTTCCAATATAGGACGAATGATCTCTTCATACCGCGTATGACCGCCGACGAGCACAACGGGATAGTTTTCGTGAGGCGGCATTTGATCCAGCATCGCATCCAACTGCTGAGCCAAAGAACAAACGCTCTTTTCCACGATCTCTTTTGCCTGCGCATCCCCCCTTTTGAGGGCATCCCAAACGCAAACGGAGAAAGATGCGATATATTTCTTGCCTTTGGCATAAAAGTCAGACAAATGCTCTTTCAGATCGCCGCCGACCTTGGCGATGATCTCTTCCGTCAATGCCGAACGGTACTGCGGCATATCCAAACTGCGAAATGCCGCCTGTAAACCGGCAAGACCGATGTCATAACCGCAGCAACCGCAATCAAACAGATACCCGTAACCGCCGATCCTGCCGCGCTTTTCTCCGACGCAACTGCATATCACCGAGCCGGTACCGACGATCGCCACAACGCCGTCGCGCTCTTGCAGGGCTACGGCGATCGCCGTTTCCAGATCGGAACCGTTCTCAAAATGCAAAAAGCCGAATTTTTCAAAAAAGCGCGCCAGTTCCTCTTTATTTCCGGCAGAAGTGCCGCCTGAAATACCGGCAAACATCGAAACCAGACCGGCAGGAATTCCGCCCAGCGTTTCGCGTATGCCGCGCTCCAAAACGGCTTTGGCGCGTTCTGCCCCGATATCAATGGGATTGCAGGATTCCGCCTGCACCGTACGCACGATGTTGCCGCTTTCGTCTTCCAGCCAAAATTCCGTTTTCGTTGCCCCGCCGTCGATCCCGAGATAGTAATACGGTGCATCTGTCACCGTCAGAAGCATATCCACCGTCATGCCGAAAATCTTGGAAAGTTTGACCAAAACCTCCGCATCGGGGATGGCTTTGCCGGCTTCCCATTTGCTCACCGATTTTTCGGAATAAGACAGCATTTTTCCGAGTTGAAGTTGTGACAATCCCAGCCGTTTCCGCTGTTTTTTCAAATTGTCGGCAAATACCTGATTGATATTTTTCATTTTCTCACCTCTCTCTTTCAAAGTACCATAATGGTAACAGTTTGTAAACCTATCATTTGCTCATTTCCTCACTTCTACTCTACAATTCGTAGAATTTCAACAAATACGCGGCAGGGAAGGTGAAAAAAAGCATCGAAGCGTCTTGCCGCGGAGCAAAATGCTCACGGATCTTAATACGAGTATTGCCGCAGTAAAAATACTGTTCATTGCCCGGTCCAGTCGTCAGGAGGGGCGTTTTTTCGATGATAGGACTTTTCTTCA
>JAZUIU010000044.1:0-13142 GCA_045642405.1 Oscillospiraceae bacterium | reverse complement strand
CATTTGCAGGCAAGCCTGGACGGTTGCATAGGGAGAACCGGAAGAGGTAGCGAGCAGGAAGGGAACTTCATCATTGGGGTTGCCGTCACCGTTCATATCGTTGTCACGAACGAAACGGAGATATTCGGTGAAACCGTCGATAGTGGAGATATCAGCACCGGACTTCTTGACCCAAGCGGTGTTGACGACCAGGGGAGATTCCAAATAACCGGCGGGGTTAAGGTCGAGACGGGCGACGGAGTAGATGTGACCATCGGGCAAAGTCATCGTACCGACAGCGTTGGGGTTGTTGTCCAAACCGCGGGTGTTGTAGTTGGGCATCAGGTCGCGGTCGAGGATATAGTCTTCGATCGGGGTGAGGAATCCGCCGTAAGCCATATCGGTGAGCAGGGAGTCGGTCAGAACACCGATGATCGCATCGCCGTAAGTACCGGCGGAGAGCATTGCATTCAAAGTGGTGGTGGGTTCATCACCGAGGGAGACCAATTCGATCTTGACATTGGTTTCCTTCAACATGTCCTGATAGAAAGGACTCTTATCAAGTTTTGCCTGGTCTTTGGCACCGGTGACCATCAATTTGATGGTGTAGGATTCTTCGAGCGGGAACTTGACTTCGGGGACATTGCTGTTGTGGTTTTTCTTGTCATTGTTGCCTGCGCAACCGGTGAGGGTGGCGAGGAGCATCAAAGCGGCAAGAAAGAGAGACATGAACTTCGTGAATTTTTTCATAATTTCCTCCTAAATTTTTTTAATTGACTGCCTTAGGCAGAGAATTACAAGTGGATTTGGGCTCTTATTCCTTCACGGCGCCGACCATCATACCGGAGATGAGGTAACGCTGGACCAAAGGATAAAGGAGCATCAAGGGAAGTGCCGTCACAATAACCACGGCAAATTTCAGCAACTGTTTGCGCTGTTCCAAAGCGGAGACCATATCGGGATCCATCGTTTCGGCAACGCTGGAGTCCAGAGATGCGGTGATATCGCGCACCAAAACCTGCAAAGTCTGTTTGCTGCGGCTTTGGATGTAGATCATCGGATTCAGATATTCGTTCCACTTGGCAATGGAGAAGTACAGTGCCATAACGGAGATGATCGGCTTGGAAAGCGGAACGACAAACTTGAAGAAGTACTGGAAGAGGTTCGCACCGTCAATACGGGCAGACTCATATAGCGACTCCGGTATGTTGTCGCGGAAGTAGTTGCGGCAGATGATCATATTAAATGAGGTAACGCCGTGCGGCAGGATCAAAACCCAAGGGGTATCAATGAGGTTCATCGTGTTGATCATCAAATAGGTTGGGATCGTACCGCCGTTGAAATACATGGTAAAGGTAAAGATGAGGAACAAGCCCGTGCCGAACGGCAGGTAGGGACGGGAAAGCGTATAAGCGGTCGGCAGGGTAACGGCAAGGCTCAAAAGCGTGAAAGAGAACACATAGATAAGAGAGTTTTTATAGCCGATCCAGATATCTTTTTCCTCAAAAAGTGCTTTGTAAGCGACTGTGGTCAAACCTTTGGGGAGCAAAACCACTTGACCGGAAGTGATAAAGGCGGGATTACTGATGGAAGCGATAATTGTGTAGTACAGGGGATAAATAGCAACCAATGCAAAGATGACCATCAAAACCGTCACAACGACATTGAATACTTTGTCGCCGCCGGTCGATTTGATGTGATTGCTTTTCAAAGCAGTAACTTGTGCAGACATTTTATTTCCTCCGTTAGGTAGTATTTTACGGTACGAATCAGAACATGGAAGTCTTTGCGATCTTCTTGCTCATCCAGTTACCGAGCAGAAGGATCGTCACATTGCAGATGTTATTGAAAAGACCGACAGCAGCAGCATAGCCGTACTGGGCGTTCATAATACCTTGTTTGTACACATACGTACCGAGCGTTTCGGAAACGGAAAGGTTCAAAGGCGTTTGCATCAGCAAGACCTTATCCACGGACGAGATGGTGAGGATACGGCCGAGGTTGAGCAGAAGCATCGTCACGATGGTGGGCTTGATCATCGGCAGGTAAATGTGCCAGATCATCTGCCACTTGGAAGCACCGTCGATACGGGCAGCTTCCAAAACGGATTCATCAATGGAACTGAGGGCCGCCAGATAAACGATGGCGTTATAACCGGCACCTTGCCAGATAGCAGAGATGACATACATCGGAACAAACCACTTGATCTCAGCAAAGAAATTGATCGGCGCTTTTCCCATATTCACGCGCAACACATTAAATAAACCGTATTCACCGTTGCAGAACACATTGAGCAAACTGACCACAACGACCATGGAAACGAGGTAGGGGAGATAGGTCGCCGTCTGCGTGATCTTCTTCATGTTCTTGGAAGGGGCGGTTTGCAGCAAAACTGCCAGCATAATGGGAAGCGGCACAGAGAGGATCAGAACGAAGATGTTCAGCGAAAGCGTGTTTTTCAAAGTGCCCCAGAACTGACCGGAGCGGAACAGACGCTCAAAGTTGGCAAAGCCGACCCAGGTACCGTTATATCCCTGACCGATACGGACATTTTTGAACGCGATCGTAACGCCGTACATCGGGACATAAAGGAAAAGGAAGGTCAGAACGGCACCGGGAATGAGCAACATATAAAATTCCCAATACTTCAAAAATGCACCGCGCTTTTTCATCGGATTGTGGTTTTTCTCCATGATCGCCACGACGAGGAGCATGATGCCGGCGATGAGGATCATCGCGCCGAGCAGCATAAATACGGCACCGGGGAGGATGCTGTAAATCTTCGTCATGATCTCGGGCAGGAAAACTCTGCCGAGCAATCTCGTGCCGAAGAGACCGAACGCGGTCATCGCCGTGCCGACGATTGTCAGAATTGCACCCAAAATTGTCATTTCCATTTGTCTCCTTTTATATGTGGGGTTATAAAATGCAACGCGAGGACACAGTAGTCCCAATCGTCCAATCTTACGCAACAATTATACTTGCAAGCGACGCTTCAAACAAGACACAAACTCTAAATATAAGTGAACAAACTCTACATTTTTGATTTTTGTAAAAATATGGCAAAAATCGAACGCTTCTTTTGGACATAATGACGAAAACAAATGAATTGCCATAATAATTTGGAGAAATGACTAATAATTTGTATAGTTTTTTGTATAGTTTGTTTATTGTATTTAATAGGAAATGCGATACAATATATATGTTAAAAAATGCCAACATAAATCAATATATGCGGAGGCACTTTTCAAATTGAACATTGCAGGGGACTGCAAACATTTTAGGAGGAGACGAAAAATGGAACCCATCATCAAAAAAGACACGATCAATGTCGCCATGCTTGGTATGGTCGATGCCAACGGTCATCCGTATTCCTGGAGTGCCATCATCAACGGCTACAACAAGGAAGAGATGGCAAAGTGCCCCTATCCCGTTATTCCGGATTATCTCGGCAAGCAGCCGAAGGAGACATTCGGCATTCCCGGCGTGAAGGTCACGCACATCTGGACTGACGATCCCGAAGATGCCAAGGCGGTTTCCAAAGCCTCTTTGATCGAGAATGTTGTTTCCAAACCCGAAGATGTCATCGGTGAAGTGGATGCGGTCATCATTCCGACCGACCGCGGCGATCAGCACGTCTGGCGCGCCCGTCCCTTCATTGAGGCCGGTCTGCCTGTCTTTTTGGATAAGCCGATGGCGGACAACATTGAAGATCTGCGCACCATCTGCGATTGGGTGAAAAACGGCGCACATATTATGTCCTCCAGCTCCTTGCGCTTCAAAAAGAGTTTGGTTCCCTACCATAATAAGAATTACTACGAGATCGGCGATATGCGTTTTATCCTCTCCACGATGCAGAAATCCTGGGAGCGTTACGGAATGCACGCATTGGAAGCCATTTTCCCGATCACCGGCCGCGGCTATGTTTCCGTGCAGAACACCGGTATTACCAAAGACCGCAACATCGTTCATCTGACGCACAAAGACAACTTTGACGCGGTGATCGCTTCCATTTATGATATGTCCGGCCTCGGCGTCTGCTTCGCCGGCAACAAGGGCAGCTGCATACCCTCCGGCGGCAGTTCCTTTGAGTCGTTCAAGGCACAACTTGTCAGTTATATCAACTACCTGCGCACCGGTGAGCGTCCCTACGATTGGGAAGACACCGTGGAAATGTCCAAGATCATCGCTGCCGGTATTATGAGCCGCGAGCAGGATGGCAAGAGAATTTATCTGGAAGATTTGGAGGTCTGATTGAACTATGGATAAGCCGAAAAACAAAATGGTGGAAAAACTGCGCCGCGGTGAAATGGTCGTTTCCGCCAAACTCAACATTACACATCATATTCCGGCGACGATTGCCGCCATGTGCGGTTTCGATGCCATTTGGGTGGATATGGAACATATCCCCGCCGATTGGAATGAGATCAACGAATGTGTTCTTGCCGCTAAGGCATACGGCGCAGAGACGGTCGTGCGCGTGGCGCGCGGCTGCTATTCCAACATGACGCGTCCTCTTGAAATGGATGCTTCCGCCGTGATGGTCCCTCATGTGATGAACAAAGAGGATGCCGAGTGGGTCGCACGCGAGACCAAGTTCCATCCCATCGGCCGCCGCCCGATCGACGGCGGTTACACCGACGGTCAGTACTGCATGATGAATTACGGTGAATACATCGAGTATTCCAACGATCAGCGCCTGACCATCATTCAGATCGAAGATATCGAGGCTTTGGAAGCCATTGACGAGATCGCACAGGTGCCCGGCATTGATATGCTCTTCTTCGGCCCGGCGGATTTTGCGCATTCTCTCGGTATTCCGACCGAAATGGGCGATGCGCGCGTTGCTGCCGCACGCCGCAAGGTGGCGGAGACCGCAAAGAAGTACGGTAAATTTGCCGGTACGGTCGGCTCTCCGGCGAATATCAAGGAACTTTACGATATGGGTTTCCGCTATGTCAATATCTGCGCGGATGTTACCATTCTCGGCGGCGGTATGCGTGAGAAGATGAGACTTTACAAGGAAGCAATGGAGGGCTGATCATGATCGGTATGCAGGAAAAATTCTCCATCAAGGATAAAGTGATCGTCCTCATCGGCGGCAAAGGCGTTTACGGCGCACCGCTTACGCGCGGTCTTGCCGAACTCGGCGCGATCGTTTACGATGCCGCGCGCGGACAGGAAGAATTGCAGGAAATCATCAAGCCCATGCAGGATGACGGACTGAAAGTCATCCCCGCCTATGTGGATATGGGCGACGAGAAGGCTTTGGAAGCATTGCGCGACCGTGTTTTGGCGGAACAAGGCCGTATTGACGGCGTGGTTTTGAATGCCGTTACCCGTGGCCAGTGCAAGGGCGGTTTTGAGCATTGCACCATCGAAGATTTCACCAATTCCATGCGTTTCAATGCCGGCGGCATGGTCGTGGCATTGCGTACATTCTGCAACGCGATGAAGGAACAAAAACACGGCTCTGCCGTTATCGTCGGTTCGATGATGGGCATGGTCGGTGTGGATCGCTACAACTATATCGACAGTGGTATGGGTGATGTCGGTTACGGCGGCGTGGATTATTACTTCCACAAAGGCGGCCACATCAACTTCACCCGTTTTGCCGCAAGTTATTACGGTCCCGACAATGTCCGCGTGAACATTGTCAGCCCGGGCGGCGCGGAAAGTCCGCGCAATACGGAAGAATTCCGCAAGGTCTACGGTAAGCGCACCTTCCTCGGCCGCATGGCGGATCCGGAAGAGCTGGTCGGGCCCATCGCCTTTTTGATGAGCGATTCCGCGTCCTATGTGACCGGCGCGAATATTCCCGTTGACGGAGGTTATACGGCAAAATGAGTGACATTCAGATTTCTAAATTTATGCTCGGCACGGTGCAGCTCGGCGTCAATTACGGTATGGCGAACAGCACCGGCAAGCCCTCGGAAGAGGCGGCATTTGAAATTCTCGATACCGCGAGTGAAGTCGGCGTGACGGCGCTGGATACCGCCTCTCACTACGGTACATCCGAACAGGTCGTCGGCGATTGGCTGCGCGAGCGCAAAAAACCCACTTTCGTGGTCAGTAAATTCAAACTCTTCAGCGACGATCCGATGGCAGAATTGGAAGAGCAGATCCGCGCTTCCGAACAGCGCCTCGGCACGATCGGCGGCTATATGTATCACGATGCCGATCAGATGCGCAAATGGCACAACACCGTCCGTCCGCGTTTGGAAAAGATGAAAGAAGACGACAAGATGCGCTTCATCGGTGCATCCGTCTACACCGCGGAGGATGTGGAAGATTTCCTGAAACTCGACGGGTTGGGCGCGATCCAAATCCCGATGAGCGTGCTCGATACGCGCGTGATCCAGCGCGGACTTTTGCAGGAACTGCATAAGCGCGGCGTGCTCGTTTTCGTGCGCAGCGTGTTTATGCAAGGTATGCTCTGTATGCCCGAGCCGCCCGAGAAATTTGCCTTTATGAAGCCGACGCTTGATGCCATGCGCGAGATCGCCAAGGCAGAGGGGATCAGCCTGATGCAGCTTGCGGTCTGTTTCATCCGCGATCTGCCCGAGGTGACCTCTCTCGTGCTCGGTTGTGAGCGTCCCGACCAGGTCAGAAGCAATGCGGAATTGGTCGGCTGCAAGAAACTCTCCGATGCCGCAACAAGCGAGATTATGGAGTTGAGCAAGAAGGCTCCCATTGAACATTGTATGCAGGTAATTTTGGGAAAAGCCTAAGGAGTTTTTTCAATATGTTTGAACCGAAGATCAAATTAAACCGTCTGGAATTTGATGAGAAAGACATTCTCCGCTATGAACAACAGCCCATTGAGGAAGGACTCATCATGTTCTACGGCAGTTCGTGCTTCACCCGTTGGTCGGAGCATCGCAACAATCCGTCTCTGGAAAAGGAGATCCTTCGCAAAGACGGCTCGCGCGCGATCGTCAACCACGGTTTCGGTACAAGCACGGTGGAAGAATTGCTCTACTACTATCCTCGTCTGGTGCGTCCGTGGAAACCGCGCGCGATGGTGATTACATGCTATCTGAACGATTACACATATAATTACTCCGTTGAAGAAGTAATGTTTTTGCTCAAGCGTTTGCTTGAATATGCGCGCACCGATATGCCGGGGATCCGGTTCTATCTTGCCGATATCCATCATACGACCAATCACATCGACGAGAAGGAAAAGTGGAGCCCGTTCAAACACTATCGCAAGCAGATCAATGCGGAGTTGAAAGCCTATTGCGAAGCGCATGACGACTGCACTTATCTTTGCCACGCCGATTTTCCACTCTTTTACGAAAAAGCGGAGGATGTCGGTGATTACGACAAGGTGCGCAGGGATCTTTTTGTCGAGGATAAAGTACACTACACACCCGAAGGCTATCAGATTTATAAAGAATTTTACCGTCAGGCGCTGGACGAAATTCTGTAATAGGAGAAACCATGAAACAGTATACTATTAAATATACACCGGCGAAATCCCTTCAAGAGATCGATTGGAACACCGTCAACGAACTTTCCATTGATGAGCGCCGCTTGAAAGACGACAAAACGCAAGAGATCGCCGTGCAGGCGTGGGGAAAAATCTGCTACAATGAAGACGGCATTTATGTGCGTCTGCGCGCCGTGGAGAGCGAGATCCGCTCGGAGGAACACGGCCCATTGGCGGCACCCTGCAACGACAGTTGTATGGAGTTTTTCTTCTGCCCGATGGAAAATGACCGGCACTATTTCAATATCGAAATGAATCCCGACTGCGCGATTTATTTTGGCTACGGTACATCCATTGATGATTTGATCCGTCTTTGCCCCGAGGTGGAGGATATCAACGAATGGTTCGATACCCGCTCCGAACGGACGGCGGACGGTTGGATGCTGACTTACCGTGTTCCGACCTTTTTGGTGCGTCGGTTTTTCCCGGATTATACGCCGAAAAGCGGTAAAAAACTTCGCGCAAATTGCTATAAATGCGCCGATAAAACATCCCTGCCGCATTGGCTTTCGTGGAATCCGGTCTGCAATAAGCGAGGGACATTCCACTGTTGGGATGATTACGGCGAAATGATTATGGAATAAAAGGAGAGAAAATTATGAATTCTTTGAAAGCGGGTTTTGCTTCTGCTAAAATCACGCCGCCGATGGGCATCAATATTTCCGGTTATTTTGTGGAACGCCTCGCCGACGGCGTGCTGGACGATATTTATGTGCGCGCTTTGGCTTTGGAAGCCGGCGGCAAGCGCGTTGTGATGCTCAGTTACGACCTGTGCAGCGTCGTGACGCCGACTGCAAAAGTAATTCGCAAGATGGTTTCCGAAGCACTCGGACTTCCTTTTGAGGCGATCTACCTTGCCGCCACGCACACGCACACCGGTCCCGGCTGCGGTCAGGGCGAAGAGGGCAGTTTGCAAAATCAGTATTATAACTACCTTTTGACAAAGAGCGTTTCCGCGGCGAAAGAGGCTGTGGTCGATCTCAAAGATGCCAAAATGGGCTGGCGCATCGGCGAAGCCGCCGGTATCGCTTTCGTTCGCCGCTTCCGTATGAAAGACGGCAGCGTGAAGACCAACCCCGGTACGGGCAATCCCGACATTTTGGCGCCGATCGGCGATGTGGATAACCGCGTGAATGTCCTTCGTTTTGAGCGCGAGAGCGATAATATCTGCCTGGTCAACTTCGGCGATCACCCCGACACCGTCGGCGGCTGTAAGATCTCCGCTGACTGGCCCGGCGCACTTTGCGCCACGATGGAACGCGCCGTAGACAACTGCCACTGCATTTTCTTCAACGGTGCACAGGGCGATGTCAACCACATTGATGTCAATGCCAAAGACGGCGATCTGAACGATCTGACGGTCGACTTTGACGATGTGGTGCGCGGCTACAAACACGCACAGCACATGGGACATGTGGTCGCCGGCGGCGTGTTGCAGGTTTACGATAAAGTCAACTATGTGGATGTGGACGATATTTCCTACATCGAAAAAACCATTGAAATTCCGTCCAATATGCCGCGCCCCGATCAGATCGAATTGGCGCATAAGTACAACGATCTGCACAAAGCCGGTAAAGACGATCAAATTCCCTACAAGGGCATGGAACTGACCACCGTGGTCGCGGAAGCAGGCCGTATGGTCAATTTGGAACACGGTCCCGAATCCTTCCCGATGGCAATGGAAGTGCTGGCGATCGGGCCGGTCGCTTTCGTGGCGATTCCGGGCGAGCCGTTCACCGGCATCGGCCGCGCTTTGAAGGAAACCGAAGGTTTCAAGATGATCATGCCCTGTTGCAATGCCAACGGTCGCGAGGGATATTTCCCGATGCAGGAAGCCTATGACGAAGGCGGCTATGAGTCTCGCAGTTCCGTTTTCAAAGCCGGCGTTGCCGAGCGTATCATCGAAGCGGGCAAAGAATTGCTCAAAAATGTCCGCTGATCAATTCCGTACAATTCAGGTGCTTCGCGAGTTCGGAGACTGCCTGTTGTAAATTACAATCATTATAAAAGGAGAAAAGAACCATGAACGAAATCAAAACCGAACCCGTCCTTAAACTCAATGACTTCAAGTTCACCCCCGGTGAATATGTTCCTTTCCAGGATCGCGAAGTCTGCGAACGCGTACGCAAACTCAGCGGCGCAGACCTCGAAAAGCGTGAGGCTTGGTGGCATCCCGAATTCAATGTCAAAGTGATGATGAACCCCCATCCCGTGCTCATCTCCACACTCTTTACGCGCTTGAAAGCCGCTTCCGAAGCAGGCAAGAAGTTCAGCATGATCCTCGGTAACCCCGAGCCCGACACCTACATCCCCCTTGCACAGCTCATCAACTACTTCGGTGTTGATTGCAGCAAGGTGCATATCTTCGCAGAAGACGAATGGGCTGACGATGCCGGTAACATCGCTCCCGAGACCTATGAAGCAGGTTTTGTTCACTCCCTGCTCAAGTATTTCGTCTATCAGATCGATCCCAAGCTCCGTATGCCGCTTGAGAACGTTCACTATCCGACCAACGAGAACATCGACCACTATTCCGACATCATCAACGATGTCTCCGAAGGCGGCGCCGACATCATCTCCACCTCTCCCGGTTGGACCGGTCACACCGCTTTTGTCGATCCCGTTCCCGAATTCGTTCGCGACAATGTCGAAGAATGGCTCAGCCTCACCGCTCGCCGCGTGAAACTCCATCCTCTGACGGTCGCTCAGAACTCTCTCCACGGCGTGTTCGGTCAGTCCGGTTATGTCCAGGCTGTTCCTCCCTGCGCCGCAACGATCGGCCCGATTGATGTCGCCCGCGCCAAGGAACGCATTGAAGTCCATGCACTTCTGACCAACTGCACGTTCTCTTCCTGGCAGAGAATGACTTCCCGTCTGGTCACGCACGGTCCGGTCACTCCCTTGGTCCCCAGTACCATGCTCCAGACCATGAAGACGCAGGTCTACATCAGCGACGAAGTGGCCGCTCCCTTCGATTGCTGGGAGAAGGTCGGCTACTAAGCCGGTATTATTTCGCAGGATTTGCAAGAAAGGGGTGGGCTTCCGCCCACCCCTTTTATCCATTAGGAGGTCAAAAAGATGATCGCGATCAAGAATGCAGAATTGATTATGCACGACCACATGATTCCAGATGCCGTTTTGTTTGTGGAAGACGGCAAAATCAAAGGCTTTGGCGAAGCGCGCCTCATGCCGATTCCGGCAGGCTGTGAAGTGATCGACGCGGAAGGTGCTTATGTTGCACCCGGTATGGTCGATATCCACACGCACTCCGGCAACGGCAAGTATTTTTATGAGGATGTCAAAAAAGTTTCCCGACATTTCCTCGACCACGGCACGACCACGGTCCTTGCCGCGCTTTACTACGATATGAATTGCGAAAAATACCTCGAAGCGATCAAGACGGTCACGGATGCCATGCTGACGCCGGACTGTCCGAACCTTTGCGGAATTTATATGGAAGGTCCCTATCTCAATCCGAAATTCGGATGCAACCGCGAGAAAAATCCGTGGAAGGGCCCGATCGACCAAAAAGATTACGACCGTCTGATCGCCGCCTGCGGTGACGCGGTTTATGTCTGGGGCTGTGCACCCGAACGCGAGAACATCGAGGCGTTCGTCAAGGCGGCGAAAGCCGCCAAGCCCTCCGTCCGCTTCTCCGTTGCGCACAGCGAAGCCACGCCCGAGCAGATCGAGGCATTGATGCCGTACGGTCTTTGCATCGGCACGCATCATACCAACGCCACGGGTACGCTTCCTGCGCCGCCCGAGTGCCGCAGTGTCTGCGTGGATGAAACGGTCAACTATCATCATGATATCTATGCCGAGATCATTTGCGACAGCCGCGGCATCCATGTTCATCCCTATATGCAGCGTTTGGTGCGCAGGATCAAAGGCGATGACCGCATCATCCTCATTTCCGACGCCTTTGCCGCCGACGGACCTACGCCTCCGGGCTATGAGGGCGTGACCGACATCAACTTCGATTATGCAGGCGAGATTGCCGGCAGTAACCTGACGCTGGAAGTTGCCTGCCGCAATATGATGCGCCACACGGGCGCGTCGCTGGTGGATGTGTTCAACTATGCGTCCTATAACCCCGCCCGTGCCATCGGTATGCTCGATCGCGGTGAGATCGCCGTCGGCAAGCGCGCCGACCTCGTGTTCGTTGACTGCAAGGTCAATGTCAAGAAAGTGATGCTCGGCGGCGTGATGCAGTAAGTACATAGAAAAAGGAGAGGCGATGCCTCTCCTTTTTTTGCTGTCTTCGCAAAAGCCTATGCTTTATGATCGCGTACCCATTGGAGCAGTTGCTCATACTGCATACTGCCGCCGGCGATAGAAAGACCGATCGTAACGATTTCGTCGTCAGTGCAGGAAATTTTGATACCGTTCATTTCAAGGAATGACAACATAACATAAATGCCGATGCGCTTGTTCCCGTCCAAAAATGCGTGATTGGAGATCAGCGCGTAGCCGAGGCGGGCACCTTTTTCCTCTTTCGTGGGGTAAAATTCTTTGCCGTCAAAACCGGCAAATGCGCTTTCAAGTGCAGAGTCCAGCAACGCCTCGTCACGAACGCCGACGCTTCCGCCGGTGGCTTCTGCAAGAATCTGATGCAGCAGCAAAACCTTTTCTTTGGAAAATTTGATCATTTCGCCAACTCCTCAAATGCGCTCTTGTGTTTGCGCAGGATTCGTGCGGCGATAAATTCAAGCCTTTCGTCCTCAGTCATCTCAATCTGCGGTTCGGTGTCCAAATCAATGACTAACAGCTTCGGACGGTTGTTTTTGAAGACGACCACACGGCCTTTTTGCTCTGCAAGGCGTGCGACCTTGGAAAAATTCTGATTGGCCTCGGTCGAAGAAACGATCGCATTGGTATCAATTTGCATCATAGTTCGCCTCCTTGTCTATTAGTATACACAATTATAGGATAAAATCAACCTATTTTTCGAAAATGTTTTACGGTGTGCCGTAGGGGAGGGGCTTGTTCCTCCCGTGTGGGATGAGCGGGGAAGGCAAAAGAGGGAACGGGAATCCCTCCACCGCAAGCGGTCCCCCTCCCTTTAACAAGGGAGGTTGGATACGCTCTTAACCCCCCTTGTCAAAGGGGGGACAGAAAAATCTTTGATTTTTCAGGGGGGATTCTTGTGGGATGACGCACAAGGTGCGATAGGGGACGGGAATCCCTCCGTCAAAATCTTCGATTTTGCCACCTCCCTTTAACAAGGGAGGTTATGCGGATTGCCACGGCGCTACGCGCCTCGCAATGACGAAACATTTAACATTATCCCGCCTTTTGTCATCGCGAGCGAAGTGTGGCGATCCGTTCTTTGGACAGGGGATGCGGATAGAACTTTCGTAGGGGAGGGGCTTGCTCATCCCGTGTGGGATGACACCGCTATATCATACGGGTGTAGGGGACGATGCCTACATCGTCCCGTTGCCCGCCAAATTTCGCATCGCTTTTGCGGGCGAACACAGTTCGCCCCTACGGGATCGGCGGAAGAGGGGATGGGAATCCCTCCGTCACTCGCTGCGCTCGTGCCACCTCCCTTTGACAAGGGAGGTTGGTGCGCTTATAACCCCCCTTGTGAAAGGGGGGAAGATGTGAGCGAAGCGAGCATCAGGGGGGATTCTTGTGGGATGACGCACAAAGGTGCGATAGG